>NZ_JBDIUY010000040.1:0-39392 GCF_040212315.1 Brevibacterium litoralis
TTTCGAGGGGGTCATGCTCCAAGAACCTTTCGTCGACGCGCCACCCGGGCCGCAATCGCCCCGTGACGTCCGCAGGGCAGTTTCTCATACGACACGGACCGGTCTCCTCCTCCCGCCGCCGTCGAGTGCGAGCTCAGTGGCACTTTCCCCTCCCGGACCGCCACTCACCTCGCTCTCGAACCGCGAATCCCGCCGCCCAGGCGCCCCCGCTGCCGAGGCGCCCCCGCGGCCGGAGGCAGCACAGCCACTCGCCGGCCGCGCCCTGGAGTCCGCCAATCCCTCAGAAGAAGTAGTGACTGCTCGTCCCGCGGCCGGTGATGCCTCCGTCGACGCTCAGCGGGCCGTAGGCGTGCACCGTGGCGCCGGCCATCACGTGGGTGTCGGCGACGTCCCAGGTGTGGTGGTGCCCGGCCCGGGCCGAGCGCATCTGCACGAAGTTGAACCGGTCGGCCGCGTAGATCCGCCCGCCGCCGTCCACCAGCCGCCGCTGCAGGTCGGTGTCCTCGCCCTGGGTGCGATCGGCGAACCCGAGGTCCCGGAACACGGCAGCCGGCGCCGTCAACGTCGGTCCCATGACGAGGTCCGTGTACCGGTGCTCCCGCCACCCGAACCGCAGCACGGTGGCGCCGTTGGACTCCAGGTGGACGTAGTGCGCCTGCTTGCCCACCAGGTCCGCGCCGGAGTACCGCAGGGCCGCGACGAGGTCGGACAGGTAGTGCTCGCCGTAGAGGTCGTCGTCGTCCATCTTGGACATGACCGCGCCGTCGGCGGCCTCGATCGCGGCGTTGAGGCACTCGCCGAGCGACCGGTCCGCGCCGACCGTCCGGTGCACGTAGTTCTGCACCCCGTGCTTCCCGGCCAAGTCCGCCACCGCCCCCGAGGACAGGGAGAACCCGTGCGTGACGAGCGAGAGCTGCACGTCGGGCAGGCACTGCCGCCCCACCGACCGGAACACGTGGTCGAGCTGCTCGGGCCGGTTGGTCGACACGAGCACCGACACCCCACCGGCAGAGCCGGCACTCCCCGCCGCCGAGGCGCCCTCCCCCCGGGCACCACCCGCTCCGGTGGCACCACCCGCGCGGTCGGAACCACCGGCACCGACGAACGGCACCTCGTACTCCACTCCCGCCGCGTCCATGACGGTCATCGCGCGGTGGGTGTAGGTGTGTGCGTCCCAGATCCGCCGCTGTGCCAGGTGCACGGCCCGGTCGCGCAGTTCCGGGCTGCTCACGAGGGCCCGGAGGACGTCGGTGGCCTCGGCGCGGTCGGAGGGTTGGAACACCTCGTCGGCGGGGAAGAAGGCGCGGGTCGCCGCCGACGGCGCCGTGACGACGGGCGTGCCTGAGGCGGTGATCTCGAAGATCCGGCGGGCGCACATGCTCGGCGAGTCGACGACGGAGTTGACGTTGAGGAACGCCTTGTACCCCTTGTAGGCGCTCAGCATGTGCGGGTACGGCAGGGACCCGACCACGTGTTCGCCCAGCTCACCGGGGAACTGGTAGCGCTCGTCGCCGCCCAGCTGCCGGGAGAAGATCGCGAAATCCTCGCCACTCTTCTCCTCGGCGTCGAGGGCGGCCCCCAGCAGCCAGTCCATCTGCTCGCGGCGTTCCGGGTACTTGTGCGCGAAGTACATGCCGGCGAACGCGATCCCGTACTCCTGGAACCCGTGGTCGGGCCGCGCGGGGTTGTGGATGGCCGGCTGGGCGGCGAACCCGAGCACGCCCACCCGGTCGTGGCCCAGCCGGTCCCGGTACTCGGGCACCAGGCGCTCGTCGGAGGTGAACACGACGTCGAAGAGGGCGGCGGCCTCGAGGAAGTCCTCGAAGTGCGGCGGGTCCTCCTTGTTCCAGAACACCGTCGGCACGCCCGCCTCCCGGCAGGCGGCCATGAGGTCCTTGAAGGGCTGCTTGACGCCGTTCGTGCCGGTGAGCTGGTACTGCCACGCCCCGTCGTTGCCGTTCCAGGCGGACTCGACGAACACCATGTCGAGTCCTTCGACCTGGGGCCGGAAGGCGTCGGGCCCCACCAGATCCGCTCCCGAGGCGCGTTTGCGTTCCAGCCCGACGCAGTCCCACTCGTAGCGGAAGGAACTGGCGGAGAACTCGTCGAGGATCGTGCCGACGCGGAGCGTTCCGAACACGGGTGCGCGGTCGTCGCCGGTGAGGGCGGGGAAGCGTTCGGCCGGGTCGTCGGAGTGACCGAACCGCAGTCCACCCACACCGGCGCGCTGCCGACGCAGCCACTCCTTGAGCTGGGTGGGTCCGCCCTGGCGGAGGTGCCACAGGGCGGTACGGGCGTCGCCGGCCACCTTCTTCACCGCTTCTGTCGGGATCCGGAACTCGGGTGCCACGGTTACCTCCACGTCGACCGACAACCCGCCTTGTACGCCGTCCGATACCGTGTCCGCACGGGTCGAGTACAGGCTGAGGATGTGATGAAACACGCCCGTTTCGACATGCTCCCTATACTTCTACCCTAGAGGACCACTGTTGAACCCCTGGGAGTAGCCGGGGCACGGACAAGGAAATCCGAGGATCACCCTGAAACCGAGCGCATCTTCCCCCGCCGACCGTCCCGCGGATCCCGGATCCGACGGCACCGTCGCCGCCGGTTCCGCGACCCCGCGTGCGCGTGGGGGCCGCCGTGCGCGCCGGTCCACCGTCGACGCGATCCTCCGCGCCGTCCGTGACGGTCTGGTCTTCGCCGCCTGTGTGTGGGGCGTGTCCCTGGCCCGCTACGACTTCGCGGTGGCCGTGCCCAACCATGCGGGCATCCTCATCTGTTCGCTCATCGCGTTCCTGTCCTTCCTCGTCCTCGGCACCTGGCTGTACGCGCAGGGCCGGTACCGGCGGGCGAGTGCGGACGAGCTCTTCGGGACCGGGGCGATCGTCGCGATCAGCGCCGGTGTCATGTACCTGGGCAATGCCGTGGCCGGGAACCCCCGTCTGGTGCCGGCCTCCGTGCCGGTCTCCGCGGGTGCGCTCGCCCTCGTCGTCATCATGGCGATCGGCTGGTTCGTCACCACCGGTCGCCACCGCATGCGCCAACGTTCCGGCACCGCCCGGCGGGCCCTCATCATCGGTGCCGGTCACCACGGCATGACGGCCTTCAAGATGATCAGCGAGGACCCGCGCGAGGAGTTCGCGGCCGTCGGATTCCTCGACGACGACCCGGGCAAGCGCCTGCTGCGCGTCGAGGGCGTGCGCGTCATGGGCACGCTCGACCAGATGTGCCGCGTGGCCGAGCGCACGGGCGCGGAGACCGTCATCATCGCCATCCGGTCGATCGACTCGAAGAAGATCCAGGAGATCGTCGAGACCGCGGCCGAACGCAAGCTCGACGTCAAACTGCTGCCGGACATCGACGCGCAGGACGCCCGCCAGCGGGAGGTCGGCGCGGGAGGTGCCGGGGGAGCGGGCACCTCGGTCGCCTTGCGCCCGGCGGGGTTCCGCAACGTCGAGCTCAACGACCTCATCGGGCGGCAGCCGATCGATACCGACGTCGAGGCGATCGCCGACTACCTGCGCGGCAGGACGGTGCTCGTCACGGGGGCCGGCGGCTCGATCGGCTCATACCTGTGCGCGCAGATCGCCAAGTACGACCCTGGCCGGCTCGTCATGACCGACCGCGACGAGTCCGGTCTGCACTCCACGCAGCTGGTCCTCGAGGGCCAGGCGATGCTCACGAGCGACGACCTGGTGCTCGGTGACATCCGTGACGCCCGGTTCGTCCGCACCCTGTTCGAGAAGACCCGGCCGGACATCGTGTTCCACACGGCCGCACTCAAGCACCTCACCTTCCTCGAACGGTTCCCGGACGAGGCGATCATGACGAACGTGGGAGGCAGCCTCGACCTCATCGAGGCGGCCGCCGCGGTGCGTGTCGAGCAGTTCGTCCACATCTCCACGGACAAGGCGGCGGACCCCACGAGCACGCTGGGCGCCTCGAAGTACCTGACCGAGCGCGTGGTGGCGGCGCAGGCGGCCATGCACGGGCTCGACTTCATGTCGGTGCGGTTCGGCAACGTGCTCGGCTCCCGCGGCTCGGTGCTCGGCACCTTCGTCGCGCAGGCGGCCGCCGGCGGTCCGCTCACCGTCACCGCCCCCGGCGTGCGCCGGTACTTCATGTCCGCGGCCGAGGCGTGCCAGCTCGTCCTCCAGGCCGGCGCCATCGGGCAGGCCGGTGAGACCCTCGTCCTCGACATGGGTGAGCAGGTGCTCATCGAGGACCTGGCCCGCCGCGTGATCGCGCTGTCGGGCAAGAAGGACCTGGACATCGTCTACACCGGTCTGCGCGAGGGCGAGAAGATGGAGGAGTCCCGCCTGGCCGCCGGTGAGGTCGACGTCCGTCCCCACCACCCGTCCATCACGCAGGTGCCCATCAGCCCCGTCGACGTCGACCGGGTGCGTAGCCTGGTGGCCGCGGCCCGGACCGCCGGGCACACCCGCAATGACGAACTGCGGGCCGAACTCGCGGCGGTCGTCCGCTCGAAGACCGCCCTGTCGGTCGTGAGCGACCTGGAGAGCCAGGGGCGGACCGCGTGATCGGCTGGCTCCTCCTGGCCGCCGTCCTCGGATCCGGCGGCACCTGGGTGGCCTGCCGGTTCCTGGTCCTGCCGCTGCTGCGCGGCCGGGGCGTCATCGACCGGCCGAACGCCCGGTCCTCGCACACCAGCCCGGTGGTCCGGGGCGGTGGGATCGCGGTGATCATGGGCTTCGTGTTCGCCTCGGTCGTGGCGATCGGCCTGGACGGCTTCTTCCTCCACGGCACGAACGCGTGGGACAACCTCAATTTCAACGCCCCGGGAACGACGGTCGTGCTCATGGCACTGGCCTTCGGGGTCATCGGGTTCGTGGACGACCTGGATTCGCTCTCGGCCTCGACCCGCCTGCTCGCGCAGGTGGCCGGGGGCATGGTCTTCGCCGCGGGCGTCATGATCGTCCTCGACGTGGGCCTGTGGGCCGGAGCCGTCATCGTGGTGAGCGTCGTCTTCGTCGTCAACGCGGTGAACTTCATGGACGGGCTCAACACGCTCATCTCCGGGTGGGCGGTCGTCGCCGGCCTGTGGCTGGGTTTCATGGCGGTCCTCACCGACACCCACACCCTCGCGATCGCGGGTGTGGCCCTGGGGGCGGCCGCCAGCGGCTTCATCCCGTTCAACACGAACCCCGCCCAGGCCTTCCTCGGTGACGTGGGCAGTTACGCGCTCGGTGGTGCGGCGGTGGCGCTCGCGTGGCTGGCCTGGGTCGAGGGTGCCCCGGTCGTCGCGGTCCTCGCCCCGATCGTCGTCCCCGGCTACGACGTCGTCCGCACCCTGATCGTCCGCATGCTCGCCGGGGAGAACATCTTCCAGGCGCACAAGGACCACCTGTACCAGCGCATGCACCAGGCCGGTGCCGCGCACGAATCCGTCGCCACCGGGCACGGCCTGGCCACCCTGCTGTGCTGCCTCGTGACGATCCCGGCCGTGTTCTCCGAGCGCTGGGCCTGGGAGTTCCTGGCCGTCGCCGTCTGGCTCCTGGTCCTGTTGGCCTACACCTTCGGCCCCGACATGGTCCGCGCCCGCGTCCGCCGTGCGGGTGGTCACAGCGAGGCGGAACCCGCATGAGGATCCTGCTGCTCACCCACTACTACGCCCCGGAGATCGGCGCTCCGCAGCGGCGATGGCGCGAACTCGTCGAGGGTCTCACGGCGGCCGGCCACCAGGTGGCGGTCGCCGCGCCCGTTCCGCACTACCCGCACGGTCGGTCCGCGGAGCTGGGCCTGGCCGTGGTCGAACGTCTGCGGTGGCAGGACGGCGAGCACGGGGAACGCGTCCTCCGCTTGCCGTACCTGTACTCCTCGGCCTCGATGGTCCGGCAGATGGCCAGTCAGGTGGTGTCCGCGGCGGCCGGTGCGCTCGTCGCCGCCCACATGCGCCACGACCCGCCGGACGTCGTCGTCTCGACGACGCCGGGTCTGCCCATGATCTTCGCCGGCGAGGCGGCGGCCCGGGCGCTCGGCGTCCCGCACGTCGCGGAGATCCGGGACGCCTGGCCGGACCTCGTGGCCGATTCCCACCTGGTCGCATCCGCCACGAAGGGTGCCCTGCCGAAGGCGCTCACCGACAGGGCCGAACGCGACTGGGTGCCCGGTCTCTTCACCGCCGCCCAGAAGCGTGCCGATGCCGTCGTCGTCACCACCGAGGGTTTCGCCACCCGACTGCGGGAACGCGGGGTCACGAACGTCCACTGTGTGCGGGCGACCGCCGCGGTCGACGAGTCCGCCGTCCACTGGCGGCCCACCTACACGCCGGGGGAGGGACCGCTGCGGCTGCTCTACGTCGGCACCGTTGGCCGGTCCCAGGGACTCCACCGGATCGTCGAGGCGGTCAAGGCCGTGGACGGTGTGGAACTGGCGATTGTGGGGGGCGGTGCCGCCAAGCCCGGTCTGGAGGCGCAGGTCGCCGGGTTCCCGCGCATCACCTTCCGGACCCAGACCGTGGGGCAGGAGCTCGACGACCTGTGGGCCTGGGCGCACTCCGGGGTCGTGAGCCTGGACGCCGTGCCCGCCTTCGAGTACACCCTGCCGTCCAAGCTCTACCCACTCATGGCCAAGGGTGTGCACATCACCGGGGTTCTCGCCGGCGAGGCCTCCCGTGTCGTCACCGACACGGGTGCCGGCCACGTCGTGGCGCCCGGTGACGACCGGGGCCTCACCGACATGATCCGCTCGATGAAGGAGGGCACGCTGCCCGTGACCCAGAGCCCCGAGGCCCTCGACTGGGTCCGTACCCACGCGGCCCCGCAGACCGCCGTCGACACGTACCTGGACGTCCTCACGGGTGTGGTGGGTTCCCGCTCGGTCGGCCCGGGCAGGACGAGCGGAGCCCGCGCATGAGCGTCGGATTCGTCCTCCGCCAGGCCGTCACGCTCGTGCGGACGGTGGCCGATCACGTGGCCGGGGACCCGGTCTTCTTCGGGATGCAGGTGGCCCGCCGGGCGCCGGCCCGCTACGTGCAGCCCGTGGGTCGTGCCGTCGCCTGCGTCGGTGAGCGCCTGGACCACCCGGCCGTCCGTGCGACGGGCCAGTGGCTGGCCGGTGCGGAGTCGCAGGCCAAGGAGTCGGTCAGCACGTCGGTGGACCGTGGCGCCGGTCGGTTCTCGGCCCGGGTGCTCGGTGAGCTGGCGCTGGCCATGGGCCAGCGTGGGGTCGCGCTCGACTTCGCCGCACAGGCAGGGGACTCGGCGGCCGCTGCCGGTCTCCGGGCCCGGATCCACTGGTTCCTGGGCGACATGTCCGGCGCGATCGACGAACTGCCGTCCGGCGCCTACCGCCACCGTCTCGAGGCCGAACGCACGGTCATGCAGGAGGGTTGGACTCCCACCCCGCGGCGGTCCCGCCCGGTGGTGCCGGAGGTGCCCGCCACGGACGTGCTGTTCTCGCTCACCAATTCCCTGCCGCACACGCAGTCGGGATACACGCTGCGCACCCATTCGGTGCTGCGCGCCGTCCGGCAGGACGGGATCCGGGTGCTCGGCACCACCCGCACCGGCTATCCGACGGCCGTGGGCCGGTTCGGCTCCCGGGAGACGGACGTGGTCGAGGGTGTGCCGTATGTCCGCGACGTGCCGTGGAACCAGGGCCGGACACTCGCCGAGCGGTTGGAGGCCCAGACAGACTTCCTGGAGGCCGCGGGCCGGGCCAGTGGGGCACGGGTCCTCCACACGACCACGCACTTCACCAACGGCCTGGCGGTCCGGGAGGCCGCGCGGCGCCTGGGCATCCCGTGGGTCTACGAGGTCCGTGGTGTCCTCGAGGAGACCTGGGCCTCGTCCCGGGGGAGTGCCGAGGAGAAGGCCGCGGCGCATGCGAGCGAGAGGTTCCGTCTGTTCCGTGAGCGGGAGATCGACGTCGCCACGACCGCCGACCACGTGGTGACGCTGGGCTACACGATGGCCGCGGAACTCGAACGCCGTGGTGTGGACGGGACCCGGATCCTCGTCGCCCCGAACGCCGTGGGCGATTCCGTCCTGCAGGCCCAGGTGGAACGGCCGACCGCGGAGATCCGCGCCGATCACGGTCTGCCCACCGCAGGCATCTGGGTGGGGACCGCGGCGAGCATCGTCGGGTACGAAGGTCTGGACACCCTGCTCGACGCCGTGGCTCTGGCCCGGCAGGACGGGCAGGACGTACGGGCGCTCATCGTCGGTGACGGTGTGGAACTGCCGACCCTCAAGGAGCGGGCCCGGGAGCTGGGACTGCTCGGTGGTGGAGAAGTGCAGGGTAATGCGGGAGCGGGGGAGACGGCAGTCGTCTTTACCGGGCGGGTGCCGCAGGCGTGGGCCCAGCAGCTGGTGACGGCGCTCGACGTGTTCGTGGTGCCGCGCCGGGACGACCCGGTGTGTGCCCTCGTGACGCCCATCAAGCCCGTCGAGGCGGCGGGCCTGGGGCGGCCGGTGGTCGTGAGTGATCTGCCGGCGCTCACGGAGGCGCTCCCGGCCGGAGCGTTCTGCGCGGTGCCCCCGGACGACGCGGTTAGACTCGCCCCCGAACTCGTGCGCCTGGCGGCCGATCCGGACCTCCGGCGGTCGATGGCGCGGGCCGGACGTGACTACGTGCAGGCCGAGCGCCGCTGGGAGACCGTGGCCCGCGGGTTCACGGACATGTACCGACGGTTGGGTGTGGAAGGAGCAGTGGCTCGGTGAGTTACACGGATCCGGACACCTGGAAGTCCTCGATCACCGTCCCGTCGTGGGTGCTGCGGCCGGTGGGCGTGCGGCCCCCGCTGGAGGAGTACTTCAAGCAACTGTGGCGGCGGCGGCACTTCATCCTGGCGGAGTCGGTTGCCAAGGTGTTCTCCGCCAACCGGAAGAACCTCATGGGCAATGCCTGGTTGGTGCTCAACCCCGTGATGCAGGGGTTGATGTACTTCCTCATCTTCGGAGTGATTCTCCAACTCTCCCGGGGCGTGGAGAATTTCATCGGATTCCTGATTGTCGGGCTCTTCTACTTCTTCTTCACCACGCGGACGATTTCCTCAGCGACCAAGGTGATCAGCAGTGGGCGCTCGATGATCCGGGCCTTCGCGTTCCCCCGAGCGGCGCTGCCGATCTCGCTGATCGTCAAGGAGACCCTGAGCTTCTTCATCACCTTCGTGGCGATGATCGCCCTGGTGATCGCTATTCCACCCGCGGAGGAACTGACGTGGAGGGTCGTCCTCCTCATCCCGTCCCTGCTCATGCAGATCGCGTTCCTGTCCGGCTGTGCATTCATCATGGCGAGGCTGGGTCACAAACTCCCGGACGTCAGCAACCTCATGATGGTGATCACGCGGTTCTGGATGTACGGTTCCGAGGTCATCTTCCCGCTCAGTCGGTTCATCCAGGATCCGTTCTGGCAGTCCATCGTGCAGTTGAACCCGATGTGGATCTACATCAACATCAACCGCAACTCGCTGCTCTACGGAGTGGACAGTGCCGCCTGGGAATGGGTGCTCGGCGCCGGGTGGGGCCTGGGATTCCTGGTCCTCGGTTTCCTGTACTTCTACCGCGGTGAGGAGGAATACGGCCGTGAGCGGAACTGAGAACCAGGCGGACGAGCCGAACGCCAATCCGAACGTGGGGAAGAACCCGAAGCAGGGTCCGGCTCCCGCGGGACCGGCAGCACGGAAGAACCCGAACGCAGGTCGAGGGCAGGGCCCCCGAGGCGCCGGGCGACCGGCTGCGAAGGGTCCGGCAGCGAAAGGGGCTGGTGCCAAGGGCACCGCTCCCAAGGGGCCGAACGCCAAGGGTCCTGCTGCCAAGGGCCCCGGCGCGAAGGGCCCGGCAGCCAAGGGGCAAGGCCCGAAGAAGCCGGGTGCCAAAGCTCCGGGCAAGGGTCCTGGAGCTGCCAAGCGACCGGGAGCCGCAAAGGGCCCTGGCGCCCCCAAGGGTCCTGCTGCCAAGAAACCGGCGGGCAGGAAACCGGCACAGAAGCCGAAGGCACAATCCAAGCCTCAGCCGAAGCCCGAACAGAAGGCGCCGGCCAAGGCGAAGCCGCGTCCGACCTCCCCCGAGAAGCGTGCGGCCCAGCGACGTGCGGCGTACGACACGACGATTGTCGTCGAGGACGTCCGCATGACCTATACGGTGAATGCGCTGCGAGAGACGCCCGAGGGGAGGAAGCCTTCGGCATTGACGCGCTTCGGGAACATGGTGCGGCCGCGCCCCCGTGTGACCGTGGAGGCGCTCAAGGGAGTGAGCCTGGTCGCTCGCGAAGAGGAGTTCATCGGCGTCGTCGGGTCGAACGGTTCCGGCAAGTCGACGCTCATGCGGTTGATCGCCGGTGTAGAGACCCCGGATTCCGGGACGGTCCTGGCACGGAAGCAGCCGGCGCTCCTGGGCGTCAATGCTGCGCTGCAGCCGGGTCTTTCCGGTGCGGAGAACGTGCGATTGGGTCTTCTGGCCATGGGGTTCTCCCCGGCGCAGGCCGCGGTGATGTTCCAAGACGTCGTGGAGATGTCGGCCCTCGGGAAGGACATCTACCGTCCGATGGGTGGTTACTCCTCCGGGATGGGTGCGCGTCTACGCTTTGCGATCTCCGTGGCCGCCCGGCCGTCCATCCTCCTCATCGACGAGGCCCTGGCCACCGGTGACGCGACCTTCGAGGACAAGTCGAAGGCCGCGACGGACGACCTGCTGGCCAATGCCGGCACCGTCATGATGGTCAACCACTCGGCCCAGGCGATCCAGAAAATGTGTACCCGGGTCATCTGGCTCCACAAGGGTGAGACCGTCATGGACGGGGAAGCGGACTACGTGGCGGAGAAGTACCGCTGGTGGTCGTGGAACCTCACACAGGGCAAGCCGGATGTGGCCGAGAAGCTACTGCGCGAAGCAATGGAGGAGGGCGAGGAACAGAACGTCCACGTGATGACGACCTCGCCGCTCTCCGAGTTCTCGCCGCGGCACTCCCGCCCGGCGGGTGCACGGCGAGAGAAGGTGGAGGTCACGGAGCCGCCGACGTACACGGCCGCTCAGGACGTCGTGTGGGCCGCGGACTTCCGGGACCCGGACAACCTGCGCGACGAGGCCCAGTTCCCAGTGCGCCTCACGCCGACAGATGGTCAGCCGATCCGGGCCAGCCGCGGCATCCTCATCGGCGGCGACGAGTCCCCGGACCTGGACGGGCCACCCGTGGCACCCCGCGCTCCCGAGGCGCCCCGACCTCCGGTCTTCCCGCAACCGGCACCTGTCGCTCCGCCACAGCAGTACCGTCCGGAGCCGCAGCAGAGCCCTTCGGTGCCCCGTCCGGTCATCAAACCGGCGGAACCCGACATTCCGGTGTCGCTGGGACATGACCTGGTCGATGGCGCGAACGTACGGAAGACCTGGCCGCTGGCCCCTGAGGAGAACGAGGAAACGCGGTGAACGGGCCGATGGAACAGCTCCCGGTCGCGATCTACGGCTCCTGCGTCAGTCGTGACCTCTGTGAGTTCTGGCCGGAAGCCCGGGTTGCCCGCTACGTCGCACGGCAGTCGGCGATCGTGCGCCTCGAACCGGTCGGTCGTGGACGCTACACGTCCGATGACTTCGAGTCGAGGTTCCAGGCGCGGATGTACTCCGGTGACCGGATGGCCAATGCCGGAAAACAGATCCTCGACTCCAAGGCTGCTGTCCTACTCGTCGACCTCGTCGATGAGCGGCGCGGCGTGTGGCGGTTCCCCGATGGCACCTATCTGACGAACTCGGTCGAGGCGTTCCGGATCGGCGTGGAACAGTGGGCACCCGCTCATGGTGGTCGCTTGATCCCGTTCGGGACGGACGAACACTTCTACCTCTGGCGTGAAGGGTTCGAACGCACCATGCGTCGCAACCGGGCGCTCGCGAAGCCCCGGATGGAGATCGTCCTCCTCGATCTCGACTGGGCTGAAGCCCTTGACGGTCAAGGTCTCGGACGGGGAGTCGTGTCCTGGGGTGGGTCCGTCCTCCGGCAGACCCAGAGGCAGACCGGCCGGTTCCGAAGGGCACTGTCCATGGGGAAGTCCCCGGTGACTGCCGTTTCGGAGATGCTGGAGCGTGTTCCCAGTGTCGTCGAGGAGTTCGCACGCGAGTCGCGTCGGATGAATGCGCTGGTACGTCGGTACATCGACGTCGCTGCACCGTACGCGGATCTCGTCGTCCGGCGGATGGTCGACCAGGTACGGATGAGTGAGGAACACAAGTGGGGTCTGGAGCCCTACCACTACCGCGACTCGGATTACGAAGGCGTCGTCGAGCAGATTCGTGACCACCTGGCCTCGGAGGCGCAGGACGGATGACGGTGGAAACCCCCTTCGTCGTCGCAGGACCATCCCATGTCGTGCACTACCGGTTCGCGGTCGAGACCGGGCAGACGCCGGCCCCACGTCGTTCGGTTCGCTGGCACACGGCACGCGCGGTCGGTCTGACGCACGCGCATTTCGCGGCAGCGGACTACCTGACCCAGCCACACGACGGACTACTGTTCGTGCCCGATTTCAGGATCGGTAACAAGTCACTGACACACCCGGACGATCCGGCTTCGCACGCGGGGATCGAGCGCTCTCTCATCAACGACGAGAACGACCGGCGGATGTACGAGCGTTCCATGGACCGCCTCTCCGAGATCGTCCGGGCGAATCCCCGTCTGCGGATCCTGTTCTGGAGTCTGGCCGGGCGCGAGGACGAGAACCGACGCCTGGGTAAGTACACCCGGGACGGGGTGTACCGGCACCCGGTGTGGAACCTCGCTGAGGCCGAATCCGCGTTCGGCGATTCCGTGGTGTCCATGCAGGATGTCCTCGGGTCGCCGGTCGCGCGGTTGATGGTCAAGGACGCGCAGTTGCACCCCTCGGAATGGGGGTACGAGGTGATCCGCCGTCTCATCGACGCCCCCGACCGCCCGGTGCGGGAGCACCTGGACGACGTGGAGTCACACATGGTGGTGCCACGTTTGGTCATCGGGCGGCCCACGGTGATCACGGGGACCTCCCACTGGCTGCGTGTGGTGCAGGAGCGGGTGGACGAAGGCCGGGTCCGACTCGAAGCCAACGTCCGAATCGAACCCGAGGCCGGCAATGTTCCCCGTTCACCGGAGGGCGGCCCGGACCTCGTCTGGATGTCCGGACTGCACGGAGGGAACCACCGAGACCCGGAGTCGGGCATCGAGGCCGAGTCTCGGATGCTCAGGAACCTCCGCGACCGCGGGTTTCACCCCCGAGTCCTCACGTGGTCGGCCCGGGCGAACGACGTCCTCCACCCGCGTCTGGCCCCGCCGCCCGCGGATCCGGCCTCTCGCCAATCGATCGATCGCAGGTTGAACGAGAAGACGGGTCCCGGGATCCCGCTTCTCACCGAGGGGCCGACATCTCCACCGATCGTCCGGCGGGGGCACGTCGAGCTCGACAGTCCCGTGCCGGACGGGGCGATCCCCAGCATCGAAGGGATCGTGGCCGCCATGCGTGGAGTGCGAGGTGGAGCGCAGTGGGAGATGTACTGATACCGATAGACTCCCGGACGTGAGCACAACCTCCTCCACCCCCACGGTCATGGTCGTCTACGGCACCCGTCCCGAGGCCATCAAGGTGGCACCACTCATCAGGGCATTGCACGCGGACCCCCGTTTCCGGGTCGTGACCGTCACGACGGCCCAGCACAGGGAGATGCTGGATCAGGTGAACGAGGTGTTCGGTCTCGAACCGGACGTGGACCTCGATCTCATGGCTCACAGGCAGACCCTCAACGGGTTGGCTGCGCGGGTGATCGCGGCGCTGGATCCGGTGTACGCGGAGCACGCTCCTGCGGCTGTCGTGGTCCAGGGAGACACCACCACGGTCATGGCCGCAGGGATCGCCGCGTTCAACCGGGAGATTCCGGTGGTCCATCTGGAAGCCGGTCTGCGGAGCGGTGACCTGTGGTCGCCCTTCCCGGAAGAGGCGAACCGCAAGCTCGTCTCCCAGATCGCGTCCTTGCATCTGGCGCCGACCGCGGTGTCGAAGTCCAATCTTCTCCATGACGGCGTCGATGAGGACACCATCGTCGTCACCGGCAATACGGTGGTCGACGCCCTCCAGTGGGCGGTGGAACAACCTGCGAGTTTCAGTGACCCCGCGCTCGACGTCCTGGTCGAGTCCGAACGCCCCATGCTCCTGCTCACCACACACCGGCGCGAGAACCTGGGCCCGAACATGGAGAACATCGGTGCCGCGATCCGGCGGATCGCGACGAGCTATCCAGAACTTCTGGTGGTCTGGCCCGCGCACAAGAACCCCCGTGTGAGGGAGACGATCAGGCCGTACATCGACGACCTGGAGAACGTCATCGCTATCGAACCCGTGGGCTACGGAGAGTTCTCACACCTCATCGCCCGGGCACGGATCGTCCTGACCGACTCCGGCGGGATCCAGGAGGAGGCACCCAGCCTGGGCAAGCCCGTCCTCGTCCTGCGGGAGAACACCGAACGGCCGGAAGCCGTGGACGCCGGGACGGTGAAACTCATCGGAACGGACGAGGAACGGATCGTGAACGAAGTCCGGCAACTCATGGACGACACGGAGGCCTACGCCGCGATGGCGAACGCGGTGAACCCCTACGGCGACGGTCATGCCTCCGCACGTGGCGCGGACGCGATTGGTCGATTACTGGTGGGGTCAGTGGCTTCACCTTGACTCCGACAGCGCGATCCGATGACAGCCTGCGATCAGGTAGGATTAGGGAATAGTGCGTCATTGGCGAAAGTCAGAGATTTTATAGAAAGATCGATCCCAAAGGAGTTTCAATGAGCGGAGCTAGCCGACTCGTGCTGCACATCGGCATGCCGAAAACAGGATCCAGTGCACTCCAGGTTGCCTTCGTGCGTAACCGCGATTGGCTCGCTAGATCTGGTATTTACTATCCCACTCACTATAATGACGACAAAGCACTCAAAGGCGGCGTGGTCAGCGGAAATGGCATAGGTGCCCACCTGTATACAATGGCTGCGGGCGGGCTCCGTGGAAAGGATCGTCCGAGTGCGAGAGTTTTCGCAGACCCTTTGGAGAAGTCGCCCGCCGAGTCAGTGTTGATGTCGAGTGAGGGCTTCTGGGGGTTTTTGCCAGGGGAAAATAGATTCCGTGAGCTGCAGGACATTGTTTCGGCAGCTGGAGCAGAGCTGCATATTGCAGTATTCGTTCGGAATGTGGTCGGTCACGCGCTCAGCGCTTATTCTCAGCGGGTAAAGCGTGCGAAGTATACGGAGAGTTTCGATTCATTCATTCGTGTCAACCCGAATAATGGGAGTTCTGCGTACAGCCATCCCATGCGGAAGAAGATTGATCACCTTTTGAATGTTGTTGGTCCGGAAAAACTCCATGTACTGCACTATGATTCGAGCAGCTCGCGGATAACCACTCATTTCCTGCGTACTGTCTTCGGGATTGATGACTTTACTGGATTCGCTGAAGCCAAATCTCGGATTAATCGTTCTTTGACTCCTGATGAGATCGATATAATGCGCCGCCTGAATCGGCATGTCGAACGCGGTGGCGATGCGACCAGGTTGAGTGACGAAATTATCTCGATGCCAGAATTCGGCGACCGAAAGCTCCGGATCACACCTCAGAATCAAGAGATTCTGTCGGAGAGGTTCTCCTCTGACATCGAGTGGATCAACCGGACGTTCTTCGCGGGGGAGGATGTCGTGGGGATCGGGTCCGACAAGGTCACGGTGACCGAAGATACCCCTGCCGCGGTGGGGCCCGCGCGACGGGAGAAGTTCTACCTCGGTCTCATCGGCAAACTGGCGCCGTACCTGAAGTCCTGAGCGGGGTCTCACCAGGTCCGGGGCGCCTGTACCGGACCCCGGGCACCGTGTGGATCACACATCAGTCGCCGATCTCCGTTAGGTTAGAGGGCGTGAAACGACTTCTGGTTACCGGCGGCGCCGGCTTCATCGGTTCGAACTTCGTCCGTTACGTCCTCGAGAACACCGACTACGTGGTCACGGTCCTCGACAAGATGACCTATGCCGGGAACAAGGAGTCCCTCGTCGGGCTCGACGAGTCCCGGTTCTCCCTGGTGGAGGGGGACATCGCAGATGCTGAGTTGGTGGAGAGCCTGGTGCCCACCGTCGACGCGATCGTGCACTACGCGGCGGAGTCCCACAACGACAACTCACTGGAGGACCCCCGTCCGTTCCTCGACACCAACATCATCGGGACGTACACGCTGATCGAGGCAGCGCGCCGACACGAGAAGCGGTTCCACCACATCTCGACCGACGAGGTCTACGGCGACCTGGAACTCGACGACCCCAACCGCTTCACGGAGTCGACGCCTTATGCACCATCGAGCCCCTACTCGTCCACGAAGGCGGGCAGCGACCTGCTCGTCCGGGCGTGGGTCCGCTCCTTCGGTCTGCAGGCGACGATCAGCAACTGCTCGAACAACTACGGGCCGTTCCAGCACGTCGAGAAGTTCATCCCGCGCCAGATCACGGAGATCCTCGAGGGCCGCCAGCCACGTTTGTACGGCGCGGGACAGAACGTGCGGGACTGGATCCACGCGGACGATCACTCCTCCGCAGTCCTCACGATCCTGGAAAAGGGCGAGATCGGGGAGACCTACCTCATCGGCGCGGACGGCGAGAAGAACAACCGTGAGGTCGTCGAGCTCATCCTGGAGAAGATGGGCAAGGACCCATCGGACTTCGAGCACGTGAACGATCGTGCTGGACACGACCTCCGTTACGCGATCGACTCGACCAAACTGCGCACCGAGCTCGGCTGGGAGCCCCGCTATCAGGACTTCGAGTCCGGCCTGGAGGCCACGATCGCGTGGTACACGGACAATGCCGACTGGTGGAAGTCCGCGAAGGCGGAGACCGAGGCCAAGTACACGGCGAAGGGGCACTGAGACATGGAGTTCTCGAAGGAACTGAAGGCGACACCGGTCGAGCAGATCCCCGGGATGATGGTCCTCGACCTGCCCGTCCACGGGGACAACCGCGGGTGGTTCAAGGAGAACTGGCAGCGGGAGAAGATGACCGGTCTGGGCCTGCCGGACTTCGGCCCGGTCCAGAACAACATCTCCTACAACATCGAGGCCGGAACGACCCGGGGTATCCACGCGGAGCCCTGGGACAAGTTCATCTCGATCGCCACCGGTGAGATCTTCGGAGCCTGGGTCGACCTGCGCGAAGGCCCGACCTTCGGGAACGTGTTCACCACCCGACTCGACGCGAGCAAGGCGATCTACGTCCCCCGCGGAGTCGGCAACTCCTACCAAGCACTCCAGGACCACACGGCGTACGTGTACTTGGTGAACGACCACTGGTCGGCCGAGGCACAGTCGCAGTACACGTTCCTCAACCTCGCGGATCCGACCTCCGCGATCGACTGGCCGATCTCCCTGGACGAGGCCGAACTGTCCGAGAAGGACAAGAAGCACCCATACCTGGAGGACGTGACACCGTTCCCGGCCAAGAAGATCGCGGTTCTCGGTGCGAACGGTCAGTTGGGGAAGGCACTGAGGGCCAAGCTGAGCGACGAAGAGGCAGTGTTCTTCACCCGCGACGAAGCCGACCTCTCCGATCCCGCATCGCTGGCGGACCTGCCATGGGACTCGTTCCGAGCAGTCGTGAATGCAGGTGCGTACACTGCCGTCGATCAGGCCGAGACCCCAGAGGGACGTCAGCAGGCCTGGGCCGTGAATGCGACCGGCACCCGGGCACTCGCCGAGATCACCGCGGCACATCGACTTCCTCTCGTGCACGTCTCGACCGATTACGTGTTCGATGGCACGAATGACGGGGAGTACTCCGAGTCTGACGCTCTCTGCCCCGTCGGTGTCTACGGCCAGTCGAAGGCGGCCGGCGAACTCGGCTTGGTAGCCAATCCTCAGCACTACCTGCTCCGTACCAGCTGGGTCATCGGTGAGGGGAAGAACTTCGTCCTCACCATGAAGATGCTCGCCGAAAAGGGCGTCGACCCATCTGTCGTTTCCGACCAGGTCGGACGCCTGACCTTTACCGAAGACCTCGCGGCCGCAGCGCTGCATCTGCTTGACTCCGGGGCGGATTACGGCATCTACAACGTCTCGAACGACGGTGAGCCCGCGGCCTGGTCGACGATCGCCCGGAGGGTCTTCGAAGCCACCGGTGCCGATCCCGCAAGCGTCTCGGACGTGACGACGGAGGAGTACTTTGCGGGCAAGGACGTCGCGCCGCGGCCATTGAACTCCCGGTTCGATCTCACCAAGCTCAAGTCGACCGGCTTCGTCCCGCGTGACCAGTTCGCCGCGCTGCGCGCGTATTTGAATTGACGTGTTCTCGACACACCAGAAGACCCATGGAGGACAGGTGAAACGCGAACCCTCGGTCAAAGGGGCAGTGGGTTTGGCTACTGCGCTAATTGTACTCACGGGATGCGGCGATAGGCGATGCGGTGGAGTCTGCTCGGTGAGTTGTGTGCCGGGCGGGGTGTGGCGATGTCGTTCAACCGGCCCAGTGAGTCGAATGACAATCCGTTCAAGGAATCGGAGTTTAGGACGATGAAGTATCGGCCGTCGTATCCGGGGAGCTTCGAGTCGATCGAGAAGGCGCGGGCGTGGGTCGATGTCTATGTCGAGTGGTTCAACACGGGTCATCATCATTCGGCTTTGGGCCGGTTCACGCCAGGCCAGGTCCATGACGGGTCGTGGGAGCCGTTGTGCCAGGCCCGGCGGGAGGTGTTGGCGTCGTATCACGCGCAGCATCCGCAGCGGTTCAGGGACCGACCCCGGGTCGCGGTGCCCGCGCCCGAGGTCGGGATCAATCTGCATCGTCGGGTCGGTCCCGACGGTGCAGGGAAACAGAAAATCAGTTGATCAATCCCTTGGGGTGACTCCACACAGGTTGACAGTCGCCGGTTCCGGGTAAGTCGAGCCATTTGACCGTGCGCACGGATTGCAGCACATTACCAATTGATAGTTGATGTCGCATACATCGCACATGCGAGGGACCGGCGACAGTCACGCTTTCTGTAATCATCGAAGCTCCGCTACCCTCTCCTCAGTTAAGCAGTAGATCAACCTGGCGCAAGGTGGGAACCACGTTTCTCGCTCTCGCACTTCCGAAGTATGGGAGGAAAGCGTGGAGATGGCCGGTTGCGGCTGAAAGCACACGCTGCATGTGCTGGCCTTGGGTCGGATTCCTTCGATTCCCGATCTCAATGATCTTAGTTTTAGGTGGGGAGAACGCTGTGAGGAGCAAGTTGGAACCTGCTATACCCGCGATCACCTCGGCATTGGCTGCCAGTGAGATCTGCTGGACTATAGTGAGTTCCTGTGGATGAACGACGTGAAACCCACGATCTGCCATTTTGTCCTCAAGGACGCGATCATTTCTAGTGAAACGATTATCATTCTTCAAGCCCGTCCGCGAGAAATAGACGAGTGGATAGGAGTTGCTGTAGTTCGACGCTTCTGAAGTGGCGTGCTCTGCGACCTCCTGCCATAAGCGTACCGCTCGAGGCGAAGCAACTAGTCCGAGAGTGACCGGGGGTGTCTCAACGTGCATGCGCTCGACTCGGACGCGGCTACCTTCCGGGCCCCTTACTATTCGAATTGGAGTGGCCTTGTCCCATCCTGCGAGGCGCAGGAGTTCTCGTTGCCAAGAACTTGGTTCGCCCTTCCAAATGAAGGGGTGGCAAAGTATGCCGTCTTTGTCATGCCTGACGTGGCCGATCGCTGGGAGTGCCTCGATGACAAAATGCCCGAAGTGGTTCATCCAATTGCCGCCGTACAACCAAGAGCCGGGGATGTGGCTTGTGGCATCATTCATTGGATTCAAGCTTGTGGGATCGTTGGGAACGAACTTTTTTTGGTTTGGCCCACGTCGTCGTAGAGACTGTTCGACAAGTTTGAGATCAGATGTGTAGACTGCTCCTTGGCAATTTTCGGGTTGCCCTGGGTGGAAAACCTTGAAATGAGTGAGCACTGCATCAGTCAATTCGATGGGCTCAGCTGGTATATCGGTGACATTGCTTCGACCTGTTGGTACTCGAAATTTGACCGGATTGAGATCTGCACTATTCATGTTTGATCACTCCAAATGTGGTGTTGCAGCGGCCAGCCACGCGATAAGGTGCCGCGCGCGAGTGCAAGGGCCGGTGCGTCAGTACTCCCGTCGACTACTCTTGTACCGCCGATCACGTCATATGCTCGCGATTGCGGGAAGAACTCGTCATTCACTTTATCGACTTCCGGTTGGTAAGCTTCGCGTAGGTGGTCGGCGTCTGTTTGACTGAGCACTGAGGCCCGCGGCCCGAACGCGGGAATATCCATGAGAATGTTGGACAGCTTGGCAAGTTGAGATCGGTCGCTGACTGTTTTGTTCAATTCGCGCATGAAGAGGAGCTCCACTTGCGTGAGCGATCGGTTCACCTCTTTGGCTGACCCGTGTTCCCATTCGGTTTCACTGTGTGCACCAAGGATCTTCGCCAGCGGTGTTACTACATCTTTTCGGTGGGTGTCGTAGTGAACGACGTGTATGTTTTCGCGACCGAGGATTGCGACCCAACTGGAAAGGCTTTCCGCAACGCGCTGATTGAATGCTGGGCTGTTCATGGTTCGACCGATGAAATGTGAGAAATCGTGAGTGAACTTGTGACGCTTGACTGCTTGTCCGTAAAGTGACAACGCGTGCCCCGCGGTGTCGCGCACATACGCGACGATTTCTATTCTGATATCTCGTGTGCCCAGCGCGTCTCGAACGCTTTCAAGCTGAGCTGGGTCGATTTTCCACATCGCTTCGGTCGTATATACAGTTGTGCCGTAATGGCTGGATTCGACAGAATCGACGAATGCATTCAGGTCTGTTCGTTCACGATTCTGCGCATTCAACATATCGTCACTCAAGAACAATGTGTGAAGTCCGACACCATTGCCGCTGACTACCTTACCTTTGAGAGTTGCTCCGTCAGAGGGATGTTCAGGGTAATCGATGTCAGCTTCGCGGAGCTTATTCCGATTGAACACGAACCACGATCGGAGTGCACTCGCGCCAGTTTTAGGCTGGCCGACGTGAAGCAAGAGGCGGCGGTGCTGGTTAACTGGAGTTGTCATGTGCGGGCTCCGTACGCTAAGCGGTGTCGGGCGGAGGGATCAGTCGATTTCGATTTGTTCGGCGAAAGCAACGACGTCATCCGTGAGTCGAAGCGAAATAATGTCGCCGGTGTTGAGAGGTTGAGTGAATGTGTGGGAGAATTGGTGTCCACTCGCGGTTTCCCGCGCGACTGGTGTTCCATTCACTGAGATTTCGACCATGACAGTTCGGTTCGGAGCCGCGAGATAGTGCGCCGTCCCTTTGATGTGATACTTGTCTGCTTCGTCAACGCTCCCGACGCCTCGAGTGACTCTAGAAGCATTGAGGTATTCCTGCGGGTTCGGGTCGATGAACTCCAGTGCCGCGGCACGCTGTTCGTCGGTCACGGTCGTGGGTGCCACGAGCTGGGTGAGGACGTCGACGAACGACTCCTTGCTCTGCAAGACGCGGTCATAGGACAGGAGCAGGCCATTGGGCCGGCGGCGCTGGATGAAGCCCGTGATCTTCTTGTACCCCGTCAGTGCCATGTCCAGGCCGTTGACGATGTCCAACTGCATGGAGATGTTGTTGCGGTTGGCCATCGAGAAGATGTCCTTGAAGATGAACAGGTAGATCGGGTTACGCACGGTGTCATGGATCTTGCCGAAATTGTCGATGATCCCCGGACGCTTGTACGCCCAGACGTCGTGCTGCTCACCGTACTGACCGGCGATCCTCTTGACGTCCGCCGCAGTTCCGTTCTCGAAGGCATTGGCCAGGTGCGTGTCTTCGAAGACCGGGGCGTTCGACCCTTGGCCGGTGAAAACCCCCAGGTGGTGCAGGGTGCCGGCGACCATCGACGTGCCTCCGCGTGCGGGTCCCACCACGATGAGGGTCTTCTCGGCCGCTTCGAATGCGGCGGGATCACCGATCTGCTTGATGCCGGTGTTGTTCAGGCTGTCGAGTGACACGTGAGGTGCTCCAGGTTCAGGCGGGTAGTGAGCGTGATGCTACCAGCGCAGCGTGATCGCGCCGGGGCAACTGAGGGATGTGGAGATCAGTACGCGTAGCGCAGGTCCGCATACAGTTTGGGTAGGCGGTCGCGCAGTCCTTTGGGTCGGTACCGCCCACGGTAGAGGTGATTGGTGTCCGCGATGTACTTGTCGACTCCTTCGAATGCCTGGGGGAACACGTCCGCCAGAGCCGCGCCGAGCGCTGCGCCACCCAACTCCGCCGGATCGAGCCGTATGGCCTCCAGTTTGAGGAGGGGAAGGCTGCCGTGCAGGGCGGCGTCCGCGAGTGTGATCGTCGGATTGAACGACAAGCGCTCGTCCGAACGGATTCGGGCAGAAGAGTGCGCGCGCCACCATCGCGTCACGGCCTCCTCGCCCTCTCGCTCGGGTGAGTGCAGGAAACTGAGCCGTCGGTTCGCGAGAACGATCTCCTCGGGGGTGGCTTCGTAGTACGCGCCACTGCTGAACCCTGCCTCTTCGAGCAGTCCCGTGAGCCGGAGTTCGCCCTGTTCGATGGCTTCCGCCCGGTTCGCCGGTGTACCGAAATCCTGCCAGAAGTGGCGGAACACAGGGCTGCCGCACACCTGGGACTTGAAAACCATGAAGTACGACTGCACGTGGGTCTTGATCTCGTAGGACTTCGTCATGCCCCAGAAGTCGACCGCGCGGTGATCCATCGTGCGGAATATCTTATCCAAGGAGACGAAGGGGCCGATGAAAC
Organism: Brevibacterium litoralis; assembly: GCF_040212315.1. Classification (NCBI taxonomy): domain Bacteria; kingdom Bacillati; phylum Actinomycetota; class Actinomycetes; order Micrococcales; family Brevibacteriaceae; genus Brevibacterium; species Brevibacterium litoralis. Next base: position 22,753 of record NZ_JBDIUY010000040.1, read on the forward strand.
TGTCATTGCAGAACAGGATGTCCGCGCCACCGGGATCATTGAGGAGCTGATATCCGACCTGCAAGCTCTTGAAGTCGTAGCCGACATTGGGTCGTGTGGTGAAGGTGATGCGCGGACGAGCGCCCAGCCAGGCCTGACCGTCCCTGTCAATACCGCTGGTGGAGACCACGACGATGCGATCACACACGTCCGCGATCCGGTCCAGCAGGTACCGGGTGTGCGGTGCAAGAGCACGGGTGGCGTCGAAATGTGCGACGACGGCGTTCCGGCGACCGGACCTGATCATCGAGGTGAGATTTCCCTTCCCGATGCAGGCACGAAAAGCGGGCCTGCCTACGCAGTTCATCTGACGTGATCGCGGCTACGGTAGCATGCGCACCAGTCCACCCCAGGAGTTGAATTGTCGACATTGGTCGTAATGGCGCATCGGGATCCGGAAGCCCGTGTGCGGACGAACACTGTGCACGCGGTGAAGACGCTGTGCCGCGAGGCCGACCGGTTCGTGATCGTGAGCTCCACCGGCATCACCCTGGAGGACCAGGAGTTGCTGCCGGAGAAGGTCGAGTACGAACGCAGGACCGGTCCCGGGCACCGATTCGCCTGTTACCAGCACGGCCTGGGGCTCGTGGGATACAGCGCCCTTCTGGAGTTCGACACGGTCGTCCTCGTCGACTCGGCTCTGATCGGTCCCATCCGCACTGTGGACGAGATCGTGAACGGCCCCGCTTCGGTCGGATACGAGATCGTGCCCCTGACGAGCTCCAGTACCCCCTTGTGGCATCCCGATCCCTCTTTCATCGGACTCAAGGCTCCGGTCGTGCGGTCGTGGGCCTTCCGTCGGTTCTGGCGCGATTTCGACCCCTCGACGGACGATGTGCGCTCCGCTCACGCGGCCGCTGCCTTCGAAAGTCAGTTGGAGAACACAGGCTTCCGGACCGGCGCCTACTTCCGCCTGACGCAGGTCGATCTCGACCTCGCCGCACGTCGCGTCGTGCGTGCTGAAGAAGCCTCAGGACGTTCAGTCGACATGGAGAAGAAGCTCCGGTGGGATTCCGGAGTCGTTCTCGCCGACGAGATGGTCAGATCCGGGCGCCTTCCGGCGATCACCATGGACGTGATCCTGCACGACCCCTACGCACTCGGTGCGGATGCCCTCCTCGACGCGGGGGAGCGACATCTGCCGGAGGTATTCGACGGTCTGCGCGAAGAAATCGGACGTCACCCGGAGACCCGGCGGACGCCCGTCCCTGCACAGACGCCCGAGGAGCGCGACCTTGAAGGCCTCGGCTATTGCACGGCCTCGACACCTCGTTGATGTATCCCCGACGAACGGAAACCGACTGACATGCCCTTCGCCGTCATCGACAACATGACGCCGGACCGCCGGACTCTCACGGGGAAGATCTCCAAGGGGGTGTTCTTCGCCGCACACACGAACTACGTCGGCGGTGCCAATCACACGGACCTCGAGTGGGCGCTCGATCACCCCGCCTTCGTCGAGGCGCAGGACGACCTCCTGTGGCATGACCAAACCGTTTCGGCGACAAAGGGCCGCGGCCTCGACGTCGAGCGTGGTTTCGCCCTCACATTCAACCGTCCGCTCGAATCCCACGAGATCACCGCCAAGGCTCTGGGCATCCATGTGTCGGGCCGGACACGGAGCGGCGATGGTGAGTACAGCGAAGTCGAAGACCTCACCGGCGGCAATCCCGTCATCGTCGACCGTTCCTTCGTCTACCGGCAGCTCGAGCAAGTGTCCTCCGCCGCGGCCGACGACGCGATCTTCGCCCAGACCTTCTCTGCGGAGATTCTCGACGAAGTCCGACAGGCCCGGACCAGTCGGATCGCCGTCCTCGTGCATTGCTTCTACGGCGACGTCCTGGAGACGGTGCTGGAGCATGTCCACCGCCTGGATCCTCATGTTCCCTACGATCTCTTCGTCGACGTCCCCGACGACCGGCTCGACGAGGCGTCCCGGTTGCAGGAACTCCACCCCGGTGCGCGCGTGTTCGTCGTGCCCAACCGCGGGCGTGACATCCTCCCGTTCCTCCGAGTGGCACCGTTCCTCCGAGAGGCCGGATACACCTCCGTCCTCAAGGTGCACACCAAGAAGTCCCCGACCTCGACGATCGGCCCGGCCTGGCTGCGCGCCATCATGCGGGCGCTCGTCCCCGAGGACCCGGCCGTTCTCCACCAGGTGGTCGATGCACTCGACTCTGAGGACACGGCGATCATCGGTCCCGAGCGGTACTACTACCCCCTGAGCTACGGCTTCGCGGCGAGCGACAACCTCCGCAACCTCGTCCACGTCATCGAGGAACGCACCGGTGCCGTCGAACTCGACGACGTGGTGGACGGCTTCTACACGGACTTCGGCTTCTTCGCCGGCACGATGTTCTGGGCGCGTCTCGACGCGTTCGAGGACTTCTACGGCATCGAGACCGCACGGGTCGAAGAGGAGCCGCTGCCCACGGACGGGACCTTCCTGCATTCGCTCGAACGGCTCTTCGGGGCCATTCCTCCTGTCCTGGGCAAAAAGATGTACTCCGTGGCGATCGACGGTCGGCGTGAGCCATTCGCTGAGCGTCCTCCCGGTACCACGACACCCATGCGGCCCCTCGGCTGACGACCCATGCAGTATCCGCCCGAACCTCACGCAGGAGCAGACGTACCGATGACGGATTCCACGGACCCCTTCGATCTCGACGACTTCCTGGTCCCCACCATGGACGAGGGGCAGGCCGAGCTTGCGGAGATGCTGGCGGAGTCGGTCCTTCTCGACGCCGACTGGTACGGCCTCCAGCGCGGCACCACCTTCGAGACCATGTCCGAGGCGGCCGTGGACTACGTGCTCAACGGCGCGGAGGCCGGCCTCACGCCGCATGCGCTCTTCGCACCCCAGTGGATCCTGCGGGACTTCGAGGGGGAGTACCGCTGGACCGAGGTGCTCCGCGAGCACCTGACGGACCCCGCGTACGCCCGTCGGACCGCCACGCATCCGTTCTTCGATCCCACGCGTCTGCCTCCGCGCTTCGCACAGGCGAAGAACCCCCTGGCGGAGTTCCTCGCCTCGGCCACGTCGTCGACTCCGCTGCCGTACGACCTCTCCGTGTGGGGCCACCAGGAGCCCGTGACCCTGGGGCAGGTGCAGGAGAGCGCACGTGCGAGCTGGCATACGCGATCCGCCGCCGAGGCGCCCTCCGCCCCCCTCACTCCCATCGACGCGACGGCGCTGGGAGCCCCGACCTCCGGGTCGTCGCTCACCTTCGTCGTTGTCCTGGAGGACTCTCCGAACGACTTCCGGCGGGCCTATGAGCAGATCGCCGGACCTCGCTCAGTCCAGCGCTTCGGTGCGTGGGAGATGCTCGTCGTCGACCCCTACCGCGCCGAGGACGCCTCCGTGGTGGTCGGCCACATCGCGGCTCGCGACCCCCGTGTGAAGTTCCTCGGCGGTGGCCGCGGTGACTGGTTCGCCGGGATCGCCTCGGCACTCGAGCAGGCCGAGGGTTCCGCGGTCGTCTTCGCCCACCCGGACCTCGTCTGGGAAGAACGGTTCGCTGTCACGGCACTCGCTGCCATTCAGGCAGGCACCACGGCGCTCGTCAGCGCCGACGCAGACGGCACGCCCCTTTTCGACTCCCTCGAAGGTGCAACCCTCGCAGGACTGGCGGTCGAGACCGGGGAGATGCGCCGGGTCTGGTCCGAGCTCGACTCCACCTTGGGCCGGGCCGCTGTCGTGGCCGCCGTGGCCGACCTCTCCGGAGGCACGGGGCAGCTCCCGGCGCTGTCCGGTGGTTCGACGGCTGCAACGGCGGTTCCGGAAGGTCCCGTCCGCCGGCCGGAGGACCGCCCGGAGTTCGATCGGGTGCTCGACATCATGGACTCGATGTCCGACGCTCCAGAAGAGGGTTCAGCCGAGTACGTCCGGGTTGTCCTCGACACGCGATTGAGTCGACTGGAGGAACTCGTGGCCGGTCTCGGCACCGAGCCCTCCACGGACCGTGCAACCGCGGTCATCGGGGTCCTGGACTCCGCATGGCCGACCGTCCAGATGGTCGACACCGTCGTCGACAGCCTCGACGGGGTGGGTGCGGTGATCGGACCCGACAACAAAGCACGGGTTCTCAACCGGGTGCTCCGACGGAACCCTGATGCCGTCATGGCGGTGTCCGATTTCGGTCAGTGGCTGGTCGGCACCGACGAACGGTTCGGCGAGATCCTGGAAGAGATCAAGACTTCGGGGACGCCGGTCCACCCGCTTACCGTCGACGAGGACCATGTGATCGCCGAGGCCGGTAGTTTCTATCCCGGGCGGAGCATCGAACCGTCCTCCCTCCTCAACGGGGTCTCCGAGGACGCGGTCTCCTTGACGGACGGTACCGAACTGCCCTCCGCCGGTCTCCCGCTCATGTTCCACTCCGCCGATGTCCTGGACGTCGGTGGGTTCGACGCGGCGCTCGACGATCTGTGGTTGGGCGAAGACCTGTGCCGTCGCCTTCCTACGGGCTCGCCGGTACTCAGCACGAACCTGACGATGCGTCCGGGAGGGCCTTCACCGGCGCCCCGGAAGGACCGGGCGAGCGCGATCGCAGCGTTCCGTGCCGGTTGGAGCGAGGCCGAGGTGCCCCGGAGCGAACAACTTCTGTCGGCCTGGGACGTCACGCCGTTCCCGCAGGGCAGCGAGGCGTGGGCGGCTCCTGCAGGTGCCGGCGACCAGTCCACGTGCGCGTGGGTGCCCGGGCGCTTCCAGACCCACGACCGAGCCTCGACCCGCCGGTGGCTGATTCTCCCTCGACGTTCGGGCGAGGACATCGACGGCCCGGCAGGGTCGATCGCGTTCGCCCACTCCCTGGCCCGGTCCCTGCGCACTGCCGGACAGACGGCCGTGGTCCAGGACGCCCGCTCGACCACGTGGACCCTGCAGGACGCGGATGTCGTCCTGGACCTGGACGGTGCGGCTGAGCAGCCCATTCCTCCGGGTTCGGTCTCCATACTCTGGGCGACCGGGGACGTCGACCGGATCGACCCTGCGCGTCTGCGGAACTATGACAGTCGCTTTGCCGCGGCTCCGGTGTGGACGCAGAGGATCGGTGAACGCCTGGGGATCGAGGTCGACCCTCTGCTCCTGTGCACCGACCCGCAAGCCTTCCCCTTCGACCCCGGCACTCCGTTCAACCGGGAGAACAAGGTCGTGAGCGTGGGGGACCGGAAGCCCTGGCGCCAGATCTCGGTCCATGGGTCCCTCCAAGACCTGCCGAAGATTGGGTACTTCTCCGTCCATGGGAACGGATGGACCGGTCGGATCCCGGGCCAGTTCGTCGCCCCCTACCCCGGGAACGTCGAGGACCTGGCCGATCTGTACCGACGGTCGTTCTACGTGGTCCTGGACCACCGCCCGGAACTTCGGGACCTGGGGTACGTGTCCCGCCAGGTCTTCGACGTCCTGTCCGCGGGAGGACATCTGCTCGTCGACGATGTCCACGGACTGCATGATCTGTTCGACGGACATGTGGCCGTCTATCGCAACCGGACCGAGCTGAGCTGGGCCTTCGGGCTCGAGTGGGTCTGCTACTACCCGACGCCCGAGGGCCAGCGGAAACTGTCGGAGCGGATCGCCCGCGAGCACTCCTTCACAAGGCGCGCCGGCACCCTCATCGAAGCCGCTGATGCGCTCCTGCGGTGAGGCAGAAGCTCAGCTGATCAGGCTTCCGGGATGCGGAGCAGGAACCTCTCCAGTCCCTGCCCGATGACGACCTCCGGACGGTAGTCGTCGACCATGTCCCAGTCGAAGTCCGCGGACCACACGAACCGGATCTCGGTGAAGGCGCTGTTGAGCCACCAGGAGAGCTTGTCCGGGTCGGCGGCGTCGATGTTCGTGGACGACGCACCGAAACGGATGCCGCGAGTGGCGAGTTTCTGCTTCCGTTCATGGAAGCGCGCAGTCCAGCCGTCGACGATCTTGCGGCACTTGTCCGGGTGCTTCTGGAAGAAGGCGTACTGGTTGAGGGCTCCGTTCGATCCGCGGTAGACGAACATGTAGCCCTCCTTGCCCAGGATGGCCGCCTCGTTCTGAGAGGTGGCGCCGACTGGGAAGAAGACCGGCGAAGTGCCTGCCGGGGCAGCAAGGGACGGGAGTTCGGAGGGGCGCATGGGTGGTGAGTACCTCAGAGTTCTCGCTTGACAAGTGCCACGGCGTCCTCGATGGAGACCTCACCGGCATCGATGACCAGATCGGCGTCGGTCGGCTTCTCGTAGGGCGAGCTGATCCCGGTGAAGTCCGGGATCTCGCCGGCGCGAGCTTTGGCGTACAGACCCTTACGGTCACGCTGCTCGCAGACCTCGAGTGAGGTGGAAATCCACACGAGAAGGAACCGGGCGCCCGCCTCCTCGGCGAGACGGCGTGCCGTCTGCCGGGCGGAAGCGAAGGGAGCGATGGGCGCCGCGATCGCCAGACCGCCGTGCTTGCCGATGAGGGAAGCGGCATACCCGATGCGTTCGACGTTGGTCTCCCGGTCCTCCCTGGAGAACCCGAGTCCCTTCGACAGATGGTGGCGGACCTCGTCGCCGTCGAGCAGTGTCACGGTCGTGCCCTCGCCCTCCAGGTCAGCGGCCAGGGCCTTGGCGATCGTCGACTTCCCGGAGCCGGAGAATCCGGTGAAGAACACGACCGTGCCGGTGTGGGTCGAGTGCTGGTGCGCCTGGATCACCTCGGCGGCGGCGACGGGGGAATAGATGTCCCGAGCGGCGGTCGCGAAGGAATTCTCCATTGCGCCGATGGCGGCGATCTGCCGCGGGGTGCGCTTGCGCGGGATCCGCATGTGCTCGCTTGCACCGTAGGAGGTCATGACATCCCGAGGATCGAGTTCACCCGAGATTTCACCACTGGGCCAGGGCACGACGACCACCGTGGTGGCGACGGAATGGGCCGAGTGGATCCGCTCGGCCAGGTTCCTGGCGATCCGTAGCCGCCCGGCAGGACGGACGGCGGAGCCCGGAACGGTATGGCGCGCGGCAGGGACGAAGAGGAGTGCGTCACCGGCGGCGCCGGCAGCTGCGAGGATCGCGTCGTCCTCGGCGCGGGTGGGAGCTTCGGGGAGCCAGACTCCGAGAACTCGCCCGGCCGTGGATGTCTCCGCACGGGTGTCGGTGGCCGACCTGCGTACCGCGGGATCGCCGAGGGCACCCGCCGCGATCGCGAGCGGTTTGAGCGCGGTGAGGTCGCCCTCCGTGTCGATCTGCGCAAGTGGGGTGTTCTCGGCATCGGTGAGGACCGTGCCGGCTTTGGGCCGGGGAACGAGCGGGAGCGTGTCCAGCCCGCCGCCCAGGACGAGTTCGACGAGGTCGACCTCGTCCGCGGTGAGAACTCGGGTGTCGGTCACTGTGGATCCTTCGGGTTCGCGTCGACGGCACCCGGTACGGATGCTCCTGTTCCGCCCCAGACTTTACGTGCTTCCGGCGCGGGTGATCTCGACACGTTCAATAGGAAAGGTCGAATTCGTCCAGTGCTAGCATTCGGTGACGATGGTCACCGACCGTCACGTCCGTATGCCTCGACCGAGAGACCTCATGACGTCCAGTATCACTGGCAGCACTGCGTCCGCGCCGGAACTCCCCGATCCGACCCTGTCGGACACCGATCTTGCGATCGCCCTCGCCGAAGGTGCCGGCGCGGTGTTGCTCGATCTTCGTCGTAGCGCTCCCGCGCAGGACGACCCTGATTTCAACGGCAAGTCTTTCAAGGACGCCGGCGACGCAGCCTCGCAGGCGTGGCTCGCTTCGGCACTCGCGCACGCCCGGCCCGACGACTCCGTGCTGTCCGAGGAAGCCGCGGACTCCACGGATCGTCTTGACGCCGATCGCGTTTGGATCATCGATCCCCTCGACGGAACGCGCGAGTTCTCCGAACGGGACGAGCAGGGTGTGTGGCGTGACGATTTCGCCGTGCACATCGCTCTCTGGAAGCAGGGTGAAGGCCTGACCGACGGGGCAGTGGGACTGCCCGCGCGTGGAGAGGTCAAAGCGACGCCGAACCCTGCAAGCGCGGCCGGCCCGACCGCCGAGGACTCTCCGGTTCGCCTCGCAGCGTCCCGCACACGTCCCCCGGCCTTCGTGGCGGAGCTCGCCGAGCGTGGTGACGCGCAGCTCGTGCCCATGGGATCCGCCGGCGTGAAGGTCATGGCTGTCCTCGACGGGACCGTCGACGCCTACGTCCATGGCGGCGGACAGTACGAATGGGACTCGGCCGCCCCAGTAGCCGTCGCCCAGGCCGCCGGCTTGCATTGCACCCGGCTCGACGGGGCTCCGCTCGAATACAACCGTGAAAACCCGTGGCTGCCGGATCTGCTGGTGTGCCACCCCTCCGACGTTTCGCGTCTGAGCGCATTGCTCAGTAGCGTGGGCGTCGATCAGTCGTCCCAGAAGGAAGGTGACCGGTGAGCTCTCACATCCTGAGCCAGCTCGAGTACCTGGAGTCCGAGAGCATCCACATCATCCGCGAGGTCGTCGCGGAGATGGAACGCCCCGTGCTGTTGTTCAGCGGCGGCAAGGACTCCATCGTGATGCTCCACCTGGCCATGAAGGCGTTCGCCCCGCAGCGGATCCCCTTCCCGATCATGCACGTGGACACGGGTCTGAACTTCCCGGAGGTCCTTGCCTGCCGTGACCGGTGGAAGGAGCGCCTGGGCATCAACTTGGTCGTCGCCTCCGTGCCGGACGCGATCGAGAAGGGCCTGGTGCAAGAGGAGCCCAACGGTTCCCGCAATCGGATCCAGACCCCGGTGCTTCTCAACGCCCTCGAGGAGGGCAAGTACGACGCCGCTTTCGGTGGCGGTCGACGTGACGAGGAGAAGGCCCGCGCCAAGGAGCGCGTGTTCTCCTTCCGTGACGACTTCGGTCAGTGGGACCCGAAGAGCCAGCGTCCGGAGATCTGGAACCTGTACAACGGTCGTGTCCACCAGGGCGAGTCGATCCGCGTGTTCCCGCTGTCCAACTGGACCGAGCTGGACATCTGGCAGTACATCGCCGCCGAGGACATCGACATCCCGGAGCTTTACCTCGCCAAGGAGCGCGAAGTCGTCGACCGTGACGGCATGCTGTTCGCCGTCAACGACTTCACACCGAAGAAGGAGGGCGAGACCTCCGAGTTCAAGTCCGTCCGTTACCGCACCGTGGGCGACGCCAACCTCACCGCTGCAGTCGAGTCCCCTGCGGGCACACTGCAGGAGATCGTCGACGAGGTGGCTGCTGTCCGACTGACCGAGCGTGGCGCCACCCGTGGCGACGACAAGGTCAGCGAAGCCGCCATGGAGGACCGCAAGAAGGAAGGGTACTTCTGATGAGCACCGACACCACGCCCACGACGGAGCACGTCCGCGAACTCGACATGCTGCGGTTCGCCACCGCCGGCTCCGTGGACGACGGCAAGTCGACGCTCATCGGTCGACTCCTCTTCGACTCCAAGTCGATCTTCCAGGACCAGCTCGACTCCGTCGAGCAGGTGAGCAAGGACCGCGGCAACGACTACACGGACCTGTCGCTGCTGACCGACGGTCTGCGTTCCGAGCGCGAACAGGGCATCACCATCGACGTGGCCTACCGCTACTTCGCCTCGCCCAAGCGCAAGTTCATCATCGCCGACACCCCGGGCCACACGCAGTACACCCGGAACATGGTCACCGGTGCCTCCACCGCGGATGCCGCGCTGATCCTCGTCGACGCCCGCAAGGGTGTACTGGAGCAGTCACGTCGTCACACATTCCTGGCGAGCCTCCTCGGTGTGCCGCACGTGGTCGTCTGCGTCAACAAGATGGACCTCGTCGACTACTCGGAAGAGGTCTTCGAGAACATCCGTGCGGAGTTCGCCGAGTTCGCGGCGAAACTGCGTGTCAAGGACATGACCTTCATCCCGATCTCCGCGCTGGCCGGCGACAACGTCGTCGAGCGCGGCGACAACATGCCGTGGTACCAGGGTTCGACCCTGCTCAACCACCTGGAGACCCTGCACGTCGCGTCCGACCGGAACCTCGTGGACGTCCGGTTCCCGGTGCAGTACGTCATCCGTCCCCAGCAGAACGATGCGCGTGACTACCGCGGTTACGCGGGAACGGTCGCCTCGGGCATCCTCAAGCCCGGTGACGACATCATGGCGCTGCCCTCCGGCTTCACCACGAAGATCAAGGCGATCGACACCGCCGACGGCGAGATCGACGAGGCGTTCCCGCCCATGTCGGTCACGGTCCGTCTGGAGGACGAGATCGACATCAGCCGTGGCGACATGCTGTGCCGTCCGCAGAATGCTCCGACGCCCACGCAGAACATCGACGCGCTGATCTGCTGGATGGACGAGGATCAGCCGCTGGTGAAGGGCAAGAAGTACGCGATCAAGCACACGACCAACTGGGCGCGCTGCGCGGTCAAGGACCTGTCGTACGAGATCGACGTCAACACCCTGCACCGCAACCAGGATGCGCAGAACCTGGAGCTCAACCAGATCGGGCGTGTGCAACTGCGCACGACGAAGCCGCTGTTCGCCGATTCCTACCAGGACAACCCGGAGACTGGTGCGTTCATCCTGGTGGACGAGGCGACGAACAAGACCGTGGCTGCCGGCATGATCGGCAACATGCCGCACGAAGTGTGACATCCTAGTATCGAAGCAACCAGATCACAGCCGCGTGGCCCGGTGACCTCCGCAAGTCGGTTCACCGGGCCGCGTGGTTTCACAGGCATGGAGGAAGAGCGCCAGTGGAAGACGAACAGTCGAACCCGCCGCGGGAGGTCCGGCTCGACACGCTTGACCCATCGTTCTACGCAATGCTCTATCCGGACCTTGGTCGCCTGAGTGAGACGCAACTCCACACTCATTGGCAGGCGAACGGTGCGTCCGAGGGTCGGATCCCTAACCGTGAGGCACTCGGGAAGAAGTTGGACCTCGATGTTGGAGTGCTGCCTGGTGACTTCAATTGGCAGGACTATCTGTCGGTCAATCCTGGTCTGTTGAACCGAGAGTGGACCGGTGTCTCCGCCACCGCGCATTATCTACGGCACGGCCGGGCGGAAGGGCGCCCTTCCTCGCTGCAGGAACGCGCGGATCGGGCGGGAGTGGATCTGGGCCGCGTTCCTGAGGACTTCGATGCAGACGCGTATCTCCGGCTCAATCCCGATGCCGTCGACGGCGGCCTCAGTACGCCTGCCTTGGCAAAGCTCCATTACGCCCAGTTCGGGATCGACGAACCCCGTCGTGTCTACCGGTTCGATCATGTCTTCTACGCGGAGATCTACCTGGAACGTACTCCCACCGAGGACGGCGAAGCGGAGTTCGAGCACTGGGAGTATGTGGGTTCCCGGCACGGGTGGCGCGCAGGTTCTCGGCCCTGGCTCGACGATTTGGGCATGGACCTGAGCTCTCTTCCTGAATTGCCTGATTTTCGCGACATCGCTGAGCGCAACGACCTAGATGTGTTCGGATACCGCGAGCTCCGTCAGCTGGTCGAGCAGGAGCCCCTCTGGGACGTGGCCGTCTACGAGAGCCCCGAGCACAATGCTGCTTTGTACCTTCTCCTGGCGAACCGGGCTTCGCGACATGGCGACGACGAGCTCGGGACCATCTTGGCCAAACGGTCCAATACGTATGTCGAGACGGCCGACGCCTACCAAGACATGGGTGATGCCGCTCTGCGCCAGGGTAACCGCCGTTTTGCGGGCAGGTGCTACCAGGAGGCCATTGAACTCGGGGCCCGGTCCATCTGGCCCAAGGCGCACGGTCTGCGGATCCACTTGGAGGCAGGAGACTTCGACAGCGCGATGGCACACGGGCAGGCTCTTGTCGACGAACACGGTGGAGATTCCGTCGCCGAACAGGCTCTGAAGGATCTGGGTAACGAGCTGTGGAACCATGCCCAAGAGCGCCATCGGTACCTGGCGATCCGTGGTGACCGTGAAGCACTCATCGACGAGGTTGCGCGGAATGTGCGCAGGCAGGCGGACATTCGGCGTGAGTGGATTGCACGCGGCGGTGACACGGAGCCGAAAGCGTCGGTTCGACGTGACAAGGTCCTGCTGGTTGCCGATCTCGGTCTTCCACAGACGACTCGCTATCGTGTCGATCAGAAGCGAGAGCAGTTGGTTCTGGCCGGTTACGACGTCACGGTTGTCAACTGGACGGACATTGCCAAAGCGCGTGCTGTCCTAGCGTGGCACGACGTCATCATCGTGTACCGGGCGCCGGCGTGGCCCAAGATGGTGCGTTTCATCACTGATGCAAAGGCTGCCGGCAAGGTCGTCTTCTATGAAATCGACGACATGCTCTACTCAGCTGAATACCCCCCGCCGGTGGAGACCTACGGCGGTCTGGTCGAACCGGACCAATATGTGGGTCTGACCACCAGCATGGCGGCATACCGTGCCGCGGCGCAGCTCTGTGACTACGCCATTGCGTCGACCAGAAATCTGGTGGACTCCCTTGCGCCGCTCGTGGTCACCGGCCGAGGATTCCTCCATAGGAACGGTTTCGATTCCCTCACTCCTGCCAGCACCCCGTTGGCGGAGAAGCGGCCCGGCGACCCCGTCACGATCTTCTACGGTTCCGGCACCAAGGCGCACAACTCGGATTTCATCGAACTCGTGCTGCCTGCTCTCGATACTCTCCTCCCGGAGCACCCCGAAGCTCGACTCGTCATCGTGGGGTACCTGAACCTGCCGGACGAGTTCGTCCACCGGCATGGAGAACAGATCGAACAGTTGCCATTCACCAAGTCGGTGGAGGCGTACATGTCACTGCTGTCCGGTGCAGACATCAATCTGGCAGTACTTCATGCCGACCCCCTCACGAACGGCAAGAGCGAGCTCAAGTGGTTCGAGGCCGCGAACTTCGGCATACCGTCCGTGGTGAGTGCCACCGATAACTATCTGGACGTCATTTCGCCGGGCCAGGACGGATTGATCGCCCACTCCACGGATGACTGGTACGAGCATCTCAGGACCTTGCTCAACTCCGAGCATGTTCGTTGGGACATCGGTGAACGTGCACGGCAACGGGTGGTCGATGAGTACAGCCTCAGGACCCTGGGGGAGAACATCAAGGGCATCATCGACCAGGCGTGCGATGACCTCGAAGGACGGATGGAGGCGGCGCGATGACCCGGCCCAAGATCGCAGTGGTGAATGTGTTCTTCCCGCCCCAGTCCATTGGCGGCGCGACACGGGTGGTCGCCGACAACGTGACAGTGCTCGAAAGGGACCACTCCGACGAGTTTGACTTCGTGTACTACACCTCGGACGTGGGCAGTACGCCGGCACACCAGGTGAATGTCTACACCTTGAACGGTCGACGGGTTTATCGCGCGGGCGTGCTGCACCGTCCCAACATGGATTGGCACCCATTCGACCCCGAATCAGGTGCCCAGTTCGGGAAGTTCCTCGATCATGAGAAGCCCGACCTCGTCCACTTTCACTGCATTCAGCGTCTGACCGCATCTATCGTCGAGGAGACTTTGACTCGGAACATTCCGTACCTCGTCACTCTGCACGATGCGTGGTGGATCTCCGACCTTCAGTTTCTGGTCGACCCAGCGGGGAAGGTGTACCCGGATGGGCATCCGGACCCGTACGAAGCGACCCCTCTGCCGAACGGCGTGACACGGGAAGAATCGATGCAGCGCCGACTACGCCTCCGGTCCCTCCTCAACTCCAGTAGCCGTGTCTTGACAGTCTCGGAGGCCTTTGCCGAAATCCACCGGAAGAATCACTTCCCGCAGGTCGAGGTCACGCTCAACGGTGTAGCTAAGGAGGGCTGGTTGCCCAAGGAGCCGTCGAAGAGTGGTCGAGTGAGAATGGCTCACATCGGCGGGATGGAACACCACAAAGGCTTCTACCTTCTCAGGGACGTACTCAAGTCGGGTCAGTTCGCCAACGTCGAGTTGACGGTTGTCGACCATTCCAAACCACATGGTTACCGAAAGAGTGAGCGGTGGGGCGCAACGGAAGTTGCCGTCATCGGCAAGATTCCCCAGGCGGGGATCGCGGAGCTATACGCTCGGACGGATGTACTCCTCGCTCCGTCCACGTGGCCCGAGAGCTTTGGGCTCGTGACTCGGGAGGCAGCTGCCGCCGGTTGTTGGGTGGTGACCTCCGACATCGGTGCCATCGGTGAGCAGGTCGATGACGGCGTCAACGGCATCATTGTAAAATCGAACGATCGGCGGTCACTTCGCGAAGCCGTTGCTCTGATGGACTCCAATCCCCATCGATATCTCGCCGAACCTCCCAAGCCCGACCTCCAAACACCAATTGATCAAGTGAAGAGGCTGGTCCATATCTATCGCGAGACACTTCGCGTGCGAATGTAAATAGCAAATCCGAATATTACTCGAACGCCACAACAATGAGATTGTTGCTGGGGATCACGCAATATCAAACTTACATAAATCAGGCCGGAGGAATGCTTGACGTCGACATGTAGACTACATCGAGTAGAGTGGGCAGCAAGAACTTGTCGGTGAAGTCTCATATCAAACATCTTCTTCAGAAGTCGAAAATATCAAGGATGTGGAGGTAATACACATGGCGCGATTCGTCATCGGAATCGGATCTCAGAGGGCTGGCTCCACGTTGCTACATCGAATTCTCGAGTCGGCAACTCCCATCGATATGCATCCCGTGAAGGAACTCCACTACTTCGACTCGCTGCATAACATTCGGAACCCTCAGATCCTGAAAGAGTTCTCTGCTCGACAGTTGGACAGGGAGCTGAGGAACTTGGTCGACCACGCCGGCCCGATCCGATTGAACCACCGGCAGGCCACTGCTCTTCGGGCGAACTGGATACTATCAAATTCTAATGTGAACGAGGTGGACTATTCGGATTTGTATCGACCACTAAACAAGAGAGAGGTTGTTGGCGAGATTACTCCGGAGTATATGCTCTTGCGAGGCTCCCAGGTGCAGGAAATGGCTGACACGGTGGGTTCCAATGCGAAGATTATACTTATTACGCGAGATCCTATTGACCGGTTCATTTCTTCGTTTAAACTTTTGAAGGTTTACGGCGGTGGTGAGGTAAACAAAGAAACCTTCTCTCGTGATTTGATCGATACTCTACAATCCATGCCGACATGGGTTGATCAGCAAATTCAATTCAGCAATTATCATGAAGCTGAGACAGAGTTCAGAAAGTATTTCCGTGAAGTTCTCGTCCTGAACTACGAATCGATAGTAAGTCGAGCTTTCCCGCTTTCATCGACTCTTTCTCAGTTTCTTGATGTGAAGGTTGACCAAGCGAAGGTTGAGGAGCTTATGAACGTTAAGGTTAATCAAATCGGAGAGTCGGGAGACATATCTGATGAAGCGCACGCAGCGCTTCGTGATCGTATACTGAAACACGACTCCTGAAGTTGGTGAGCATGCCCCAAAGCAGCTATCAGAACGGATTGGTTTCCGACTGGGACCTAATCGTTGACGACCGTGGACGTGGTGTAATGTGCGGGGCCGCCTACGATTCAAGTGGCAAACTGATTGCTGAAGGACTGCGCCGAGTTCCCAGAATTGCTCCAGTTCAGAACGTAGTGAGAAACCAGATAACTGTTGATCCAGAATCTCCTTTTATTTCCGGTCGCTGGGCATACTGTGGGAACTGGAATCACCATTTCGGGCATTTCATCACTGAAGCGCTCACCCGTACTTATGTCGCGGGGGGCGACTTAAACGGAATAGTATATCATCCAAATAGGCGGGGTCCCTCTAATTTCGCTATTAAAACTTGGCAAAAGACGCTACTTGAGCGCGCGGGCGTCCGTGTACCTGTTCTCATCATCGATAAGCAAGTTCGTTTCGAAGAGTTGGTAGTCTCCGAGCCGCAGGTAGTCATCGAAGAATCAGTTACGGAAACTGCGGCCAATGTTTGGGCCCGAGTCTCCAGTGATCGTAACGGTCAGCGACGTGTTTTTTTGTCGCGCTCTGCCCTTACGACGAAACGGCCTCGCGAAGCTGTGAATGATAATCAGCTTGACGCAGAGATGGAGAAGTTGGGATTCGATGTTATACATCCGGAGAAACTGACCATCAACGAACAGCTTGATGTGGTTGCGGAAAGTGGAATCATTGCGGGGGTATCAGGCAGCGCGCTGCATTTGTCGGCATTTAGCAACTCGGGCTTGTCAGTGATCGAGCTGGGCGATGGCAGGTCGCGCCATCGTGGTCTTCCAACCCAGTCTCTAATTGATGAGGGGAGTGGTAATAGCCATTATTTTGTGCCTTTGATAGAATCCGACGAGGCCGGCGCAAGGGACATAAACTCCACCTGCGCATCTGTACGGGATATCGTATCTACGATCGAAAGGGATTGGTAATGGTTGATAGGGTCATTTTACATGTTGGTCCGCACAAAACTGCCAGCACCTACCTTCAACACCAGTTCTTCAGCAGCCGCGAGCTGTTGAGGGCGCATGGCATCGACTATTATGAGCCACCTACGAAGTCCAGGAGTCACTGGGATCTGGCGGACATTCTTAGAGGCTCTCCTCCCCGACTTGGCTCAAATTAGTGCACACGCCCGCCCCGCCCGGCGGCACGCTGTCGGACGAGTTCGGCGACCCGCGCTGCCTCCTTCGGCGGGGGTGATTCCGCGACGACTTGCTGCCCGGCGA
>NZ_JBDIUY010000041.1:0-81368 GCF_040212315.1 Brevibacterium litoralis
CGGAAGTGCAGGGCGCCTCGTCGTCGGAGGACCTGGACGTGCTATGTGGTGTGGCCGCACTATTCGAGGAAATAATGCGGCCACACCACATGGCGCGTCTGAACTTCTGCGGCTCAGCGCTCCGACATCGGCACGTAGGACCGCAGGCCCGAGCCGGTGTAGATCTGGCGCGGGCGGCCGATCTTCGTCTGCGGGTCCTTGACCATCTCGCGCCACTGCGCGATCCAGCCGGGCAGGCGACCGACGGCGAAGAGCACCGTGAACATCTCGGTCGGGAAGCCCATCGCCTTGTAGATGAGGCCCGTGTAGAAGTCGACGTTCGGGTATAGCTTGCGCTCGACGAAGTAGTCGTCGGCCAGGGCGATCTCCTCGAGCTCGCGGGCGAGCTCCAGGCGCTCGTCGGCGGCACCGAGCTTGTCGAGGATGTCGTGCGCGGTCTGCTTGATGATCGACGCGCGCGGGTCGTAGTTCTTGTAGACACGGTGTCCGAAGCCCATGAGGCGGACACCGTCCTCCTTGTTCTTCACCTTGTCCATGAACTGCTGCGGCGTCATGCCCGACTCGATGAGGTTGTCGAGCATGTCGAGGACGGCGGAGTTCGCACCACCGTGCAGCGGACCGGACAGGGCGTTCACGCCGGCGGCGACCGACTGGTACAGGTTCGCCTGCGAGGAGCCCACCAGGCGCACGGTGGACGTCGAGCAGTTCTGCTCGTGGTCGGCGTGGAGGATGAGCAGCTGGTCCATGGCCTTGACGAGCAGCGGATCGAGCTCGTACTCCTCGGCCGGGAAGCCGAAGTTCAGACGCATGAAGTTCTCGACGAGACCGATCTTGTTGTCCGGGTAGACGACCGGCATGCCCGTCATCTTCCGGTGCGCCAGGGCGGCGATCATCGGCATCTTGGCGAGTAGACGGATGGTGGACATCTCGACCTGGTCGTCTTCCGAGGGGTCGAGCGAGTCCTGGTAGAACGTCGACATCGCGTTGATCGACGCGGCGATCATCGGCATGGGGTGCGCGTCGTAGGGGAACGCGTCGAAGAACCGACGCATGTCGGTCTTCACGATGGTGTGCCGGCTCAGCTTCTCCTCGAAGGCCGACAGCTGGTCCTGCGTGGGCAGTTCACCGTGGATCACCAGGTAGGCGACCTCCGTGAACGTGGACTTCTCCGTGAGCTCCTCGATCCCGTAACCGCGGTACCGGAGGATGCCCTCGTCGCCGTCGATGAAGGTGATGTCCGAGGTCGTGGATGCCGTGTTGCCGAAGCCCGGGTCGAACGTGACCTTCCCGGTGTCCTTGAGGAGGGTCTTGATCTGCAGACCTTCCGTGCCTTCCGTGGCCGGGACCGCGCCGAGGGGGACCTCGGTGCCGTCGACGCGCAGAACTGCATCCTCTGCCATGTTTACTCCTCTGCTTCGTTCCTCGGGCACAAAAAACCTGAGTGCTGATTGACAGTCGCCTCGGACTTTACCGGTAGCCCCGGAGCGATCCGAAATCGGCCGAACGGCACAGAACCCTATCGGACGCACCTGTCCGGCAGGTGACCCGGGGCACACCGGGCCCCTGCCACCGGTGAGGGACGCCGGCGTCCTCGCTGGTGACAGGGGTCGCGGGGCCTGTTCCGGGATCTCAGGCCGTGAGACGCCTAGCCGCCTCGTCGATCCGCTCGTCGCTCGCGGTCAGGGCGATCCGCACGTGACGGGCGCCGGCCTCGCCGTAGAAGATGCCGGGTCCGGCGATGATCCCGTGGTCCGCCAGGGCACCGATCGTCTCCCAGCAGTCCTCGTCGCGGGTGGCCCACAGGTAGAGTCCGGCGACCGAGTGGTCGATCCGCAGTCCGAACGACTCCACGGCCTTAGCGAGGGTCTCCCGCCGGCGCCGGTAGATCTCCTTCTGCGCCACGACGTGCGCGGTGTCGGTCAGTGCTGCGATCATCGCGGTCTGGACGGGACCGGGCACGATCATGCCGGCGTGCTTGCGCGAGGTGGTGAGATTTCCCACCAGATCGGAATCGCCCGCCACCCACGAGGCTCGGTACCCGGCGAGATTCGACTGCTTGGACAGCGAGTAGACGGAGAGCAGCCCGTCATGGGAGTCACCGGCCACCGCGGGGTCGAGGATCGAGGGCACGGCCTCCTCGCCGTCCCAGTTGAGCAATGCGTAGCACTCGTCCGAGGCCAGCACGACACCGGCCTCACGGGTCCGGGCCACCACGGCGGCGAGCTCCTCCCGGGACAGGACCGCACCGGTCGGGTTGCCCGGCGAGTTGAGCCACACGAGCCCGATCCCCTCCAGGGAGGCACCGGCGGCCATGTCCGCGGCGTCCAGACGCACGGCGTCCACTCCCGCGAGCGTCGCGCCCATCTCGTAGGTCGGGTAGGCCGCGGCCGGTGCGGCGATCCGCAGACCCCGCTGCCGCAGGCCCAGGAGCGTGGGCAGCCAGGCGACGAGCTCCTTCGACCCGACGGTCGGCAGCACCTGCGTGGCCGGGTCCACGGTGACGCCACGCCACGTGGCGTACCAGTCGGCGATCGCCTGGCGCAGTTCCGGTGTCCCGGTGGTCGTCGGGTAGCCGTGGGAGTCGGCGCCGGCGGCGAGGGCCGCCTGCACGACCTGCGGCGTCGGGTCGACCGACGTGCCGATCGACAGGTCCCCCACACCACCGGGGTGCTCGGCCGCCCGCGCACGGGAGGGGGCGAGGGCGTCCCAGGGGTAGTCGGGGAGATCTAGTCCGTAGTCGTTCACGTGCCCCACACTACGCCGGGACGACGCCGAGGCGCCCTGCACTTCTCATCGGAAGTGCAGGGCGCCTCGTGTGCGAGCACCGGGCACCAGGAACCGATCTGCGTCGGGGATCGGATCAGGGCGCCTCGGGAGCGTGGATCAGTTGTTCTGCGGCGGCAGACCCTTGATGAAGGGGTGATCGGTGCCGGTGTTGCCCATCTTGGCGGCACCACCGGGCGAACCGAGGTCGTCGAAGAACTCGACGTTCGCCTTGTAGTAGTCGTTCCACTCCTCGGGCAGGTCGTCCTCGTAGTAGATCGCCTCGACGGGGCAGACCGGTTCGCAGGCACCGCAGTCCACACACTCGTCCGGATGGATGTAGAGGGAGCGTTCACCCTCGTAGATGCAATCCACCGGGCACTCGTCGATGCAGGCCTTGTCCTTCAGGTCCACACAGGGCTGGGCGATGACGTAGGTCACGGAGTCTCCTCAGGTGACGGCGGGGAATGGGAACGGAACCGTCCGCTCGGTACGTCACCAGCCTACCCCCGACTAGAATCCACGCGTACGCAGTCGTCATCGAAGAGGTCACATGCCGTCACAGGATCCCGCGTCGTCCCCCGCCACGCAGGAGGGGGCCCCGGTCGACACTCCCCGGGTCCCCGTGGTCGGCACCCGGGTGGTCGTCCGCTACACCGAGGGCGGGACCCCGACCGACGCGCTGGGCACCGTCGTCGAGGCGGGCGCGGACACGGTCACCGTGACGACCAAGCGGGGCCCGGTGACGATCGACCTGTCGACGGTCCAGCTCGTCCACGAGCTCCCTCCGGCCCCCACGAAGGCCGGTCCCCTCCACCGGATCGTGAGCGCCGAGGACCTCCAGCGGATCGCCGCGAACACCTGGCTGCCGGCCGACACCACCTGGCTCAACGCGGACAACCTGCGGGCCGAGGCCCGGGAGGACGACCGGGACCTCGTGCAGTCGGGCTGGTTGTTGCGGGCGAACGGCGGTGTCACGCACCGGGCCAACTCCGCCCTGCCTCTCGGCGACCCGGGTATGCCCCCGCAGCAGGCCCTCGACCTCGTCACCGCCTGGTTCACCGAGCGTGGGCAGAAGCCGGCCTTCCTCGTCCACTCCGCCGCCGGGACCCAGGACCTCGCCCCGGCCTGCGCCGCCGTCGCCGGTCACTTCCGGGACGCCGGGCTCGTCCCCTCGAGGCCGACCCTCGTCCTCACCGCGGCGACCCGCGAGGTCTCCGCCGGTGCCGACCGGCCTTCCGAGGCCGCCCTTCCCGGCCTGGAGATCGTCGAGCACGAAGAACCGCACGCCCTCCACTTCGAGGCATGGGGCCACCCGGAGGGATCCGCCGGGCACGAGGGGTTCCGCACCCTCGTGACCGGCCCGGAGTCCCACCGGTTCTTCTCCGCCGTCGCCCGCCATCCCGACGGGTCGAAGACACTCGTGGGCGTCGTCCGCCTGGCGGTCTCCCAGAAGTGGGCCGTCATCTCGGATCTCGTCGTCGCCCCGGGTGTGCGCCGCCGAGGCGCCGGCCGCGCCCTCGTCCGCGCCGCGGCCGCCGGCGCCTCCGTCCGCGGGGTCCGCTCGGCCCTCGTCCAGGTCGAGGCCACCAACGAGGCGTCCCTCGGCCTCATGACCTCCCTCGGCTTCTCCGAACATCACCGCTACTGGCACGCCGTCGTGAAGGCCTGACGGCGCTCCCGCACCGTCAGGCCGGGGCGGCATCGAGCTCAGTCTTCGCAGCGGACCTCTTTCACCGGCAGGTACGTGGTCGTGAATTGGTCCTCGGCGAGCACGCTGCCGTTCCCGTGGTCCCGGATCGTCCGGTACACCGTGATCGACCACCCGTTCTCCGGCGACTGCGGGGTGCAGTCCGGACCGCTCTGTGTCTCCGAGCCCGGAGCGATGTAGCGGAACCGGTCGGAGGTCGAGGACATCACGTCCACCGTCTTCACGCCCCAGGTCCGGGCGTGCACCTGATTGCCCGACAGCCACATGTCGAGGACGATCGGGTTCTCCGAGTCGTTCGTGAACTTCAGGTCGATGGTGTGCCAGTCGAGGGTCGTCTCGCGGCCCTCCGGGTACCGGTTGATCCACCGGGAGTGGGCCCGGTGCTCGTCGAGTTGCAGACCGGCGAAGTAGGCGGCGTTGAACAGGGTGGTCGACACCTGTGACACTCCCCCGCCGTAGTCCTGGGCGTACTCCCCGTTGAGGATCACCCCGGCCCGCGCGTACCCGTTGGCCGCCGTGCGCTGTCCGAGCGTCTCGTTGAGGCTGAAGGTCTCGCCGGGCATGACGACGGTGCCGGACACGTTCTCGCTGCCGACCCGCAGGTTGGTGTCCCGCCCGGCCGTCGGGGTGTAGGGCGTGGAGAACTCGGAGACGATCTCGTCGCGGTCGATCGCCTCGGCCTCCTCGGTCGTGAGCTCCGGTTCCCAGGCGTCGAGTTCGAGCGTGAGCGCGCGGTCCTCCCCGGAGCGGCCCATCACGTCGACCACCCCGGCGGCCAGCTCCCGGGAGTCGATGGTCGCCCCGGGTGTCGCCGGGACGACCTCGGCGCTGCGGCGGTCCCCGGAGAAGGAGAATCCGGCGTCCTCCGGCTCACGGACGAGGTCCGGGTACTCCTCGACGAGCGCGATCTTGAGTTCGAGTGCGTCGACGACGGGCACGAGGTCACCGGATTCGTCGACCTCGAAGGTGAGGTGGTCGGCGAGCACGGCCGGGTCCAGCGCGGCCTGTGCACCGGCCACGTCCGCACCGGCCCCGTCCTCGCCCTCGGCCGTCGTCACCGGGATCGCCTCCGCCAGTGCCGGGGTGGCCAGATCCTCCTCGACCGCCCGCGCCTCGGCGGTCGTGACGGTCGGGACGGCGGTGTCGGCCGGGACGTGGGCGGCCTGGTCGGGGTCCGCGAGCGGCCACTCGTCGAGCAGGGACCCGCGGAGGGTGGCGGGGTCGAGCTCCAGGCCGGTCGTCGCGGGCCCCACCTGTGCGGTCCCATCCTCGATCGTGAGCCCGGCGTCCACGGGCGCGACGGCGAGATCCGCGACGGCCTGGTCGAGGGCGGGATCGAGCGCCGCGTCGTCGACCTCGAGCACGGCGGAATAGGCATGGTCACCGGTGAGCCGGTGCCAGAGATCCGCCGGCCACAGGGAGAACCCGACGGTCCGGTCGACGGTCGCCTCGACGTCGATGCCCAGGCCCACCTCCGCCGGATCGAGGGTGACGGTGGGCGGCGTCTCCGGGAGGTCGGGGTCGTCCGAGCCCGGGTCCGCCACGAGGTCGACCGGAGCCGCCGCCCGGTCGTCGACCAGGAGCGTCTCGACCGTCTGGCGGACCGCCTGCGGGTCCTGCCCGCCGATGTCGATCCCGTCGATCGTCGCGTCGGCGGGTGCGGTACCCCCGAGCAGGGCGGCTGCGCCGACATAGGCACCGGCGAGCACGACGACCCCGCCGCCGGTCCACCACAGGACTTTCCGCCGGGAGGAGCTCTTCTCCCCCGCGTTCTTCTTCGGAGCGGTCCTCTGCGGAACCGTGCTCTTCTTCGGCGCGGTCCGCCTGGATCCACTCTTCTTCGGAGCGCTCGTCTTCGACCCGGAGGTCCCCGACCGCGCCCGTGAGGACCCGGTCTTCTTCCGCGAGCTGTCGTCGCCTGCGGCCACGTGCGCCTACTCCCGCGCTCCCGGTCGTAGCGAGGGCAGCACCAGGGTGAACACGAACCCGAGGACGACGGGTGAGAACATCCACACCATGCTCCGCCACGTACCGGTCACGAGGTAGTCGGCGCCGGGCAGCAGCCAGGGTTGGCCGAGGAGGAAGGCGATCCCGGAGACGAGCGCACCTGCGATCACGACCGCCCGGGCGGACCGGTACATGGTCGCCAGGTGCCACAGCGCGGCCGCGGTCATCGCCACGGCCAGGCCCAGGCCCCAGGGCACGACGGACCCGGTGTCCCCGCGCATCCACACGGAGGCATTCATGTGCTGGAGCGAACCGAGCACGCCGACGAGGAGGACGACGAGACCCACGTGGATCCCCCCGCTGATCCCCAGCCGGGTCCGCGCGGTCTCCTGCCGGGCGCCGTCCCGGGGTGCCGTCCCGGTCTCCCCGGGCGCATCCGTGACGACAGGGCGCCCCGCTCCCGAGGCGCCCTCACGTCCGATGGCACCGCCTCCGGTGTCCGTCGCGGCGAGGGCACTCCCCACGACGGGCGCCTCGGAGGCGCCGGTCCCCGCACCGGGGGCGTCCACCGCGGGCGGGATCGCCGCGAGGACGGACCCGGCCGGCGCGTAGGACGCGGCGTCGGGACCGGGGTACCCGGCATCCGTGAAGTACTCGGTGTCGAGGATCCGCTGGCCGACCCCGTTGGACAGGGCGAAGAAGTGGCCGGAGACGGTGATCTGGGTGGCGTGGGCGGCCATCGCCAGCGACTTGGCACCCAACTGGGCGTCGACGTCCTGGGCGACGGCGAGCGGCGCGGTGGCCGCGACCGTCGGGAGCTTGTCGACCGGGTCGAAGCCCGTGAGGTCGAAGCCGGGCTGCCCCGGGTCGAAGGCCGCTCGCGCGACCTCGACCGGGGTGTCGACGTAGAGCAGACCGGGACGGAAGGACCCGTGGGCGGCCCGGTACTGGAGGGCCGCGAGCGTCGTCGCCTCGTGGACCCGGACGTGGTCCGGGTGACCGTAGCCACCGCCCTCGGCATAGGTGATGACGAGGTCGGGGTGGAGTTCCTCGAGGACCTGCCGGACGTAGCCGGCGGGCACCTCGGCGTCGACGGCGCACAGGGCGGCCGCCGGCATGTCCGAGGCGGCCCGGGCGTGCCCGTCGGGGCCCCATTCCATGCCCGAGTCCTCGAAGCGGCGGGCGTGCAGCCCACCGGTCGCTCCCCCGGCCGTTCCGTCCCCGAGGAACCGGTGATCGGTGACGCCGAGAATCTCCATCGCGCGGGCAAGTTCGCCCTCGCGATGGGCCGCCAGGGCCTCCCGGTCCCCTTCGAGGTGGGCGAGTGCCTCGCCGATCACCTCACCGCCCTCGCCGCGGGTGCAGGTGAGCAGGGTCACCCGTGCACCCGCGGAGACGAGCGCGGCCATCGTGCCACCGGTCGTGATCGTCTCGTCGTCCGGGTGGGCGTGGACGAACAGGACGTGCGGTGTCTGCCCGTCGGGGCGGGGGGATCGGGAGGAGGCGGACATGGGGTGTGGGCGACTCAGCCGTTCTGGCGACGCTTGGCGTTCGCGGCCTTGAGACGTTCCTTCGAGTCGAGGATCACCTTGCGGATGCGCACGTGACCCGGGGTCACCTCGACGCACTCGTCCTCGTTCGCGAACTCCAGGCTCTCTTCGAGGGTGAGCTTGCGCGGCGGGGTGAGGTTCTCGAAGGAGTCCGCCGAGGCCGAACGCATGTTCGTGAGCTTCTTCTCCTTCGTGATGTTGATGTCCATGTCGTCGGCGCGCGAGTTCTCACCGACGACCTGGCCCTCGTAGACCTCCGAGGTGGGCTCCACGAAGAAGGAGCCGCGCTCCTGCAGGTTGATCATCGCGTAGGGGGTGACGACGCCGGCGCGGTCGGAGACCATCGATCCGTTGGTGCGCAGCTCGATCTCACCGGCCCACGGGGTGTGTCCGGCGGAGATGGAGTTGGCGATACCGGTGCCGCGGGTCTCGGTGAGGAACCGGGTGCGGAAGCCGATGAGGCCGCGCGAGGGGACCTTGAACTCCATGCGCACCCAACCGGTGCCGTGGTTGGACATCGTCTCCATGACGCCCTTGCGGGAGGCCATGAGCTGCGTGACCGCTCCCAGGTGCTCCTCCGGCACGTCGATCGTCATGTGGTCGAGCGGCTCGTGGAGTTTGCCGTCGATGTCCTTGGTGACGACCTGCGGCTTGCCGACGGTGAGCTCGAAGCCCTCACGACGCATCTGCTCGACGAGGACCGACAGGGCGAGCTCGCCGCGGGCCTGGACCTCCCAGGCGTCGGGACGCTCGGTCGGCAGGACCTTGATGGACACGTTGCCCACGAGCTCCTGGTCGAGACGGTCCTTCACCATGCGGGCGGTGACCTTCGTGTTCTTCTCCCGGCCGGCGAGCGGCGAGGTGTTGATACCGAGCGTCATCGAGATCGCGGGGTCGTCGACGGTGATGACCGGCAGCGGCCGCGGGTCCTCCACGTCGGTGATCGTGTCACCGATCATGACGTCCGGGATCCCGGCGATCGCCACGATGTCACCGGCGGACGCGGTCTCGGCGGGCACGCGCTCGAGACCCTGGGTCTCCAACAGCTCGGTGATCTTCACCGGCTTCACGTCGCCGCCCTCGTGGATCCAGCCGACCTGCTGACCCTTCTTCAGCGTGCCGCCGAAGATGCGCAGGAGCGCCAGACGACCGAGGAACGGCGAGGCGTCGAGGTTCGTCACGTGGGCCTGGAGGACGCCGTCCTCGGTGATCTCCGGCGCCGGGATCGTCTCGAGGATCGTCTTGAACAGGGGCTCGAGTCCCTCGCTGTCGGGCACCTCGCCGTCGGCGGGCTGCGTGAGCGAGGCCTTGCCGACCTTGGCGGCGGCGAACACCGTGGGGATGTCGAGCACTGCGTCGACGTCGAGTTCCGGGATCTCCTCGGACAGGTCGGAGGCGAGGCCCATGAAGAGGTCCTCGGTGTCCTCGATGACGCCGTCGATCCGGGCGTCGGGACGGTCCGTCTTGTTGATCACGAGGATGATGGGCAGACCGGCGGCCAGTGCCTTGCGCAGCACGAAGCGGGTCTGCGGCAGCGGGCCCTCGGAGGCGTCGACGAGCAGGACGACACCGTCGACCATCGACAGGCCGCGCTCGACCTCGCCACCGAAGTCGGCGTGGCCCGGGGTGTCGATCACGTTGATGACGATGGGGCCGTCGGTCGTCGAGGGTCCGTCGTAGAGCACCGAGGTGTTCTTCGCGAGGATCGTGATGCCCTTCTCGCGCTCCAGGTCACCGGAGTCCATGACCCGGTCCTGGGCCTCCCCGTGGTCGCCGAACACGCCCGTCTGCTTGAGCATGGCGTCGACGAGGGTGGTCTTGCCGTGGTCGACGTGGGCGACGATCGCCACGTTGCGGCGATCGGCACGGCGCTGGATGTTGTCTGTCATCGGGTTCCTGTCGCGTGGAAGAAGGGGTTCCGTCCGGCTCCACCCCTCCTCGAGGCGCACCGGTACTCCGGAGATCCAGTATAGGAGGGAACCGGGGGCAACCCCATTCGGCGTGTGCGCGGTCACCCGGCGCCCAGCGACACCTTCCGCCCGGTCGGTGCGAACCGGTCGTCGGAGCGCACCGGACGCAGGTTCTCGTCGGGCAACCGCGGGGGCGACCCTGGCACCGTGCACGGCGCCGGCACTCCCGTCGGGCCCGACACGAGACGCAGGGGTGGGCGGCGCGCACCGTCCCCCGCTCCCGAGGCGCCCTGCACGGAGGCACGGGAGGTGCGGGGTGCCTCGTCCGCGGGGGTGGGAGCGGACCGGCCGGTCCCGGCGACGCGGAGGCGGGCGAGCAGGACCGGCGTGCCGAGCGCGATCCCCACCCCGAGGGCCACGACCCACCCGAGGACCGAGGCGGACGCGAGCACCGCGGTCGTCACCGGCCCCCCGGCGTCGGCGGCGAGCACGTGGCCGGCGAAAGTGACGACGACGGCCACGAGGGACAGCGTCGCGAGGACCGTCGTCGTGAGGACGGCGGCGAGGCCGCGGACGGTGACGATCCGCAGGTGCGGCGGCAGAGGTATTGGTACAGCGTGTGGCATCGGTACTGCGTGTGGGGTCGGGACAGCGGACGGGGTCGGGACGGCGTGTGGGGTCGGCGGCACGGGTGGCTCCTGGGGGACGGTCCGGCGGGTCTTGCAGACGAAACTACGTCGCCCGCCCTCCGGAGGAGAGCGGGCGACGTATCGGTCCCGGAACACGGGTGTCCGTGCAGGTCACACGGATACCGGACACGAGGTGCAGGCGTGACTCACACGTGGGTGTCCTCCGAGGTCGCGGACATGAGCGTGTCGCGGGCCTCGCGGCGACGGCGCTGTTCGGCGGGGTCCGGAACCGGCACGGCCGCGAGCAGACGCTGTGTGTAGGGGTGACGGGGCCCGGCGACGACGTCCGAGGACGGACCCACCTCGACGAGGTGCCCGTGACGCATGACGGCGATCCGGCTGGAGAGCATCTCGACGACCGCGAGGTCGTGGGAGATGAACAGGCAGGCGAAGCCGCGTTCGCGCTGGAGTTCCTGGAAGAGCTCGAGCACACGCGCCTGGACGGACACGTCGAGAGCCGAGGTCGGCTCGTCCGCGACCAGCAGCTTGGGCTGGAGGGCGAGTGCCCGGGCGATGCCGATGCGCTGACGCTGACCGCCCGAGAGCTCGTGCGGGTAACGGTTGCGCATGGACCGCGGCAGTTCCACGTCGTCGAGCAGCGACTCGACGCGCTGGGACAGTGCGGCACCCTTGAGGCCCTCGTGGAGGAACAGCGGCTCGCCGATCGACTCGCCCACCGGGAACCGGGGATTGAGCGAGGAGCCCGGGTCCTGGAAGACGATCCCCACCTGCTTGCGGTGCTCCCGCAGTTCCTTCTTCGTGAGCTTCGCGAGGTCCCTGCCGACGACCTCCATGGCGCCTTCGACGACGGGCAGCAGGCCGATGGCCGCCCGCCCGATCGTCGTCTTGCCGGAGCCGGACTCACCGACGAGGCCGACGACCTCGCCCTCACCGATCGTCAGATCGATCGAGTGGGCGGCGCGGAAGGCCTTCTTCCGCCCCTGGGCCGGGTACTCGATCGAGGCGCCGGCCAGACGGAGCGCCGGGTTCTCGGTCGATTCCGGGTCGGCACCGGGGTGGTAGATCGTCTCCGTCGACTCCAGGGAGATCGCGGCGGACCCGGCCTTCTCCCGATCACTCGCGGCCAAGGACGAAGCGACCTCCTCGAGGTCGATCCCCGAGAGCGCTCCGCCCTCGACGCCCTCACCGAGGTGGGGCACCGAGTCCAACAGCGTCTTCGTGTACTCGTGCTGCGGGGCACCGAAGATCTCCTCGGCCGTCCCGGTCTCGACGACCTGACCCTTGCGCATGACGATGATGAAGTCGGCCATGTCGGCGACCACACCCATGTCGTGCGTGATGAGGATGACGCCTGTCCCGGACTTCTCCTGCAGGCTGCGCATGAGCTTGAGGATCTCCGCCTGAACGGTGACGTCGAGGGCCGTGGTCGGCTCGTCGGCGACGAGCAGGGTCGGATTGCACGCGACCGCCTGGGCGATCATGATGCGCTGGCGCTGACCACCGGAGAGCTGGTGCGGGAAGGAGTCGAAGCGGGCCTCCGGCTCCGGGATCTCGACGAGCCGCATGAGATCGAGCGCCCGTTCCTTCGCCTCGGCCGGACCGATGTCCTCGTGGACCCGCAGGGTCTCGACGATCTGGTACCCGACGGTGTAGACGGGATTGAGCGCCGTCATCGGCTCCTGGAAGATCACCGAGATGTCGCCACCGCGGATGCGCTGCAGGTCCGCCTCGGAGGCCCCGATGAGTTCCTTGCCGTTGATCCGTGCCGAACCCGAGGCCCGGCCGTTGCGCGGCAACAGTCCGAGCAGGGACATGGACGACTGCGACTTGCCGGAGCCGGACTCACCGACGATGGCGAGCGTCTGGCCCGCCTTCACGGTGTAGTTCAGCTTCTCGGCGGCGGTGAACCACTCGCCGCCGACCCAGAAGTCGACGCCCAGGTCCTTCACCTCGAGGAGGGAGGCCGCGGAATCCTGCCCGGATCCGCCGGTGGTGCCGGTCGTGTTCTCAGGGCTCACTTGGCGGCCTCCTTCTTCTTCGCGGCGCGCTCCATCTGGCGGGCCGAGGGGATCTTCTTCTGACGCGGGTCGAAGGCGTCACGCAGACCGTCACCGATGAAGTTCACACACAGGGCGATGACGATGATGCACAGGCCCGGCCACCAGAACAGCCAGGGACGGGTCGAGAAGGCGCTCTGGTACTCGTTGATGAGCGACCCGAGCGAGACGTCCGGCGGGGTGATGCCGAAGCCCAGGAAGGACAGGGCCGTCTCGAGGACGATCGCCTGGCTCATGAGCAGCGTCGTGTTCACGATGATGACGCCGATGGCGTTGGGCATCATGTGGTTGAA
The DNA here is from genome assembly GCF_040212315.1 of Brevibacterium litoralis. Taxonomy (NCBI): domain Bacteria; kingdom Bacillati; phylum Actinomycetota; class Actinomycetes; order Micrococcales; family Brevibacteriaceae; genus Brevibacterium; species Brevibacterium litoralis. Next base: position 12,882 of record NZ_JBDIUY010000041.1, read on the forward strand.
CATGATCCGGAAGTCGCTGGCACCCGCCACGCGGGCCGCGTCGACGAACTCACGTTCGCGCAGGGCCAGGAACTCACCGCGGACCAGACGGGCGAGACCCGTCCACAGGATGAGGCCGAGCGCCAGGCCGAGGGCGGCGCCACCGACACCGCCCACGAGCTTGCCGAGGATCGCGCCGACGACGATGGTCGGCAGGATGATGAAGCCGTCGGTCACGCGCATGAGCACGGTGTCGAGCCAGCCGCGGAAGTAGCCGGCGATCGCGCCGACGATGGCGCCGACGACGAGGGCGACACCGCCGATGATGAACATCGTCATGAGGGAGATCTGCACGCCCTTCATGACGCGGGCGAAGTTGTCACGCCCGATGTCGTCCTGTCCGAAGGGGTGGATGCCCAGGTTCGTCGGATCGGCGAGCGTCCACGTGGGCGCCCCGCCGTTCTGGACCGGGTTCGAGGCCCGGAAGTCGTGGATCCACCAGCCGGGCATCGGTCCGATGCCCTGGCTCGTCACCGCGAGGAGCGCGATGAGGGCGAGGACGGCGAGGCCACCCATGGCACCGGCGTGACGGATGAACTTCCGCCAGACGATCGTGCCCTGGGAGAGGCCCTCGACCTCCTTGTTCTCGATGGACCCGTCGGTCTCCTGGTTCTTGGTGTTCTCGGTCATCAGTCAGCCACCCGGATTCGCGGATCGAGCACGGCGTACAGGAAGTCGGCGACGAGGTTCGCCACGATGGCGAGGATGCCGGTGATGAGGATGTACGCCATGACGGGGTCGAGTTCGTTGCGGTTCATCGCGTCGATGAACATCTTGCCCATGCCGTTCCAGCCGAAGATCGTCTCCGTGATCACCGCGCCACCGATCATCGTGATGATGTCGACGGGGATGATCGAGGCCAGCGGCATGAGCGCGTTGCGGAGGGCGTGCCGCATGATAACGGTCCGCTCGCTGAGGCCCTTGGCCCGTGCCGTCCGGATGTAGTCGTGGTTCATCACCTCGAGCATCGAGCCACGCGTGTAGCGGGTGTAGGACGCGAAGGAGATGAGGATGAGCGCGATCGACGGCAGCAACAGGTGCGTGAATGTGTCGAGCTGGAGGAACCAGAAGTTGCCCTGGATGTTCGGCAGAGAGGCACCGATCGTGGCGATCGGACGGCCGTTGATGCCGGGGTAGTTCCCGTAGGCGGTCCACTCCTGGAACACGCGGTCGATGAAGACCATGAAGGAGGAGACGACGGCGACGAAGCCGGCCGTCCGGGCGTTCGCCCATTTGTCGGGTCCGCCGAAGGCCAGGCCCACGCCCATGCCCAGCGCGATCGCCACGGCGAGGAACAGGAGGACGAAGCCCCAGTTCATGATGTTCTGCAGGTACCAGAACACCCACTGCATGACGTACCACATGACGATGCCGAGCACGGCCGTCGCGAGCGCCGAGTACAGCGCCCGCCGGTTGCCCAGACCCGTCGACAGGTACGTGATGACCACCGCGGCCGCGAGGCTCACGACGGCGACACCGAGGATGCCGATCTGCGGGTTCTGGATCCAGCCGGTCGCGAGGATCCAGTAGATCACCGCGAAGGTGACGACGAAGGCGGTCCCGAAGGTGATGCCCTTCTTGCGCCATCCGCCGCCGAAGGCGAGCGTCCAGAAGATCGCGCTGAGGATCGTCACGGCGAAGATCGCCGGCCAGCCGACGCTCGGATCTCGGAGGAAGTTGTTGAACTCGATCGCACCGTACTGCTTGAGCAGCACCGCGACCCAGAAGATGGGTAGCGAGTACATGAGGAACGAGAAGAAGGTGATGAGGTAGTCGAACCCGCTGTACTGCCGGATGGCGGACACGAGACCGACGGCCATGCCGAGGAGGATGGCGATGAAGGTCGCCGCGGTGACGAGCTTGACCGTGTTGGCGATCCGGCCGGGGATCATCGAGGTGACGGCCTCGCCGCTCACCCAGGCGGTACCGAGGTCGCACTGTCCGATCACACAGCCGGCGGCACCCCCCAACCACCCGAAGTAGCGCAGGAGGACCGGGGTTTCTAGATCGAGCAGCCGGATACGGGCCTCGTAGAGGGCCTCGACGTTCGGGGAGGTCGAGGTCCGGAGGTCTTCGAAGTAGTCCATCGCGAAGTCCAACAGCATGTAGACCGCGAACGACACGACGAGGAGGACGAGGGCCGACGACAACAGCCGTCGGAGGAGGAATCTGATCATCGGGTATCCAGACTTCTCGTGAAGGGATGAGGACATGCCGCGGCGGGGTGCCCGGAGGGACACCCCGCCGTTGGCGTGTCAGGGAAGTGGTGCACGGGTCACGGTGGGGCCGGTCGAGCCGGCCCGTCACCGATCAGGCCAGCGTCCACTCCCAGTAGTTCCAGAACATCGTCGGCGACACCGTGATCGAGGACTCGCCCTCGAGACGGTCGTTCGAGATGAGGACCTCGGGGTGCTGGTAGATCGGGGTACCGAAGCCGTCGGCCTTGAGGATGGTCTCGATCTCGGTGACCAGCTCGGTCTGGGCGTCGGGATCGGTCTCGAGCATGAGCTCGTCGAGCAGACCGTCGACCTCCTCGTTGGAGTACCCACCGAAGTTGTTCTGCGCACCGCTGCGGAAGTTCGCATCGGCGTTCGTCACACCGGTGGTCGTCGACTGCCAGCCGAAGAGGGTGGCGTCGTAGGTGCCGTTACCGAGGATCGAACCCCAGTTGTCGTCACCGGAGTCGACGAACTCGAAACCGGCCTCCGTGGCGTTCTCGGAGATGAGGGCCGAGGTCTGCGCACGGCGCTCGTTCGAGGCACCGTAGAGGAAGCGGACCGGCTTGATCTCGTGGTCGGCCTTGACCTCGTCGAGGAGCTCCTTGGCGCCCTCGACGTCGAACTCCTGGTAGCCGCCGACGCCCTCGACGATCGCGTCGTAGTTGGGGGCGGTCGTCGTCGCGTAGAGCGAGTCGCGCAGGCCGGCGTCCGGGTTGATCGACTGGATGATCGTCTCGACGATCTGGTCGCGCGGGATCGTCATGAGGAAGGCCTGGCGGACCTTGTTCGCCGCCTCCTCGTCGCCGCCGTAGGACTCGGGGTCGAACGGGCCGTTGTTGTCGAAGGTGAGGTCGACGTGCTCGTAGGTGGCGCCGTCACCGGTGGAGACGGTCACGCCCTCGATCGCCTCGGCGGCGGTGCGGACGTCGGCGGTGGCCTGCGGCTGGGTGATGTCCACCTCGCCGTTCTCCACGGCCTGGACCATGGCCATCGGGTCCTCGTTGTACCGGAAGGTGACGGTCTCGATGCTCGGCTGCGTCGGGCCGGTGTAGTTCTCGTCCAGCTGGAGGGTCAGGTCCTGTCCCTCGTTGAAGGAGGTCATCGCGTAGGGACCGTTGTGGACGAGGACGTCCGGGTCGTCCGGGAACGACGTGAAGTCGAAGCCGGTGTTGTAGACGTTCGAGAGCTGCGAGAGCGCCTCGGTGTCCTCGTTCTCGATGGCGTCGAGGACGGCCTGCTTCGCGGCCTCCCCGTCCTCCTCGCCGAGGGCCTTCTTGGCGACGATGTGCGCGGGCACGCCCACGCCGTCGGCACCGAAGCCCAGAGCGGTCCGCCAGTCGGCGAAGGGCTCGGAGTAGGTGAAGGTGACCTCGGAGCGGTCCTCGGAGATCTCCGGGAAGTCCTTGATGAGCGAGGCGCCGAGACCCGAGGAATCGAAGTAGACGGTCGACTCGTCGTTCTCCTGCAGTTCACCGCTGTCGTCGGTGTTCGACTCGACGGTGTTGAAGTTCTGCGAGATCGAGGCCCACTGGAAGACGAGGTCGGCGGCGTCGACGGGGGTGCCGTCGGACCAGGTCGCGGTGTCGGCGAAGGTGTACTTCACCTGCAGCGGATCCTCGGAGACGAGCTCGACCTCACCGAGGGCACCCTGCTGCACCTCGAGGTTGTCGTCGTAGTAGCCGAAGTTCTCGTTCATCATGTAGGTGATGTTCGAGTTCGCCACGGCGTTGCCGTTCGAGGTCTGGGTGTTCATCGAGCGGAACGGCTCGTTCCACCCGACGTAGAGGGTGCTCGCGCCGCTCGACTCGCCTCCGGTGGCTTCACCGGACGTCTCGTCGCCGGACCCGGGAGGGGTGCAGGCGGACAGGACCAGCGCGGCGGCGGCGATACCCGCGCCCGCGGCCAGATAGGTCTTCTTCACAGTTGCTCCTGTTCGTGGTTCCGGCCCGTCCCGTGGGGTGGGTGCGGATCCGGGAAGTGCTTGAGCTCGCACCCGACACCGTGGTGCGGGCGTCACCGGAGTGTCGCCCGGAGTTCACCCCGATATCGTGTGGAGAACAGCGGACACCTTACGTTTTCAGATGTGTCCGGTGTCTCGCTCAGTGGACTGTGACACAACTTTGTTACCGATTCGATATGACGGCATGAAGCAGGCCACATGAACATTCACGCCTTCCGCGAGAACTCGCGGACGGGCACTGGTGCCGCATCCATCACATCATGCGAGGGTGACTTGTGCCACATCCGCAGGCCGCGTGTCGCCCGTGGCAGACTGGACGGCCATGAGCGACTCCCCCGCGGACCCCACGCCGGACCCGGACCCGGCGCCCCGCCCCACTCGTACCCTGCGCGCCTGGAGCGCCTGGTGGATCACCGGCGCGGTGTTCCTCGCCTGCGCGCTCGGCATCGGCAGCCTGGTCCTCGAGGGGACGCCGCTCGCGGCCTTCGCCTGGACCGGCCTGCTCGCTCTCGTCGCCGCCGTCACCTGGGTCCTCTACGGGAATCCCTGTGTACGACTGCACCCCGGCGGGGCCACCGTGGTGAACCCCGTGCGCACCTCTCAGGTGCCGTGGAGCACCGTCGAGGCGGTCGAACTGCGCCTGGGCGTCACCCTCGAACTCGTCGAGTCCGCCCGGTCCGAGGGCCGCACCCGCATGGCCCTCTGGGCACTGCCGACGAAGGGTCGCCGCGTCCGGCGGGACACGACGACCCGCGGCCGGGTCGAGCAGGGCCACCCGGAGGTCGTCGAGGAGCTCGTCGAGGCGTTCCGGGCCTCGCGTGACTCCACAGGATCCGATGAACCTTCTACCGACGGTACCGGGCACCGGGAAACCATCACCCCTGAGATCACCCACCGATGGAACGTCCGGGAGATCGTGATCCTCGTGATCGCGGGCGTCTGGGCACTGGCGGGAATGGTCCTCACCCAGCTCTGACCGGACCCCGATACCGACCGGAGCCGGAGCTCCGACCGGATTCGGGGCCCCGACCCGGCCCGCGACGGTGAGTCGCACTCACGCGCCCTCGACCTCACTGCCCCTTGACATTCACGATCTGCCGGAAGCGGTGGACGACCCGGACCAGGTCCTCGGCGTCGGCCATGACGGTGTCGATGTCCTTGTAGGCCGCCGGGATCTCGTCGACGAAGGCCGCGGAGTCCCGGAACTCGATCCCGCCCATGGAGGCCCGCAGGTCCTCGACGGTGTACGCCTTCCGTGCCGCCGTCCGGGAGAGCACCCGGCCGGCCCCGTGGGGTGCGGAGCTCAGAGCCCGAGGGTCTCCCCGCCCCGCGACGACGTAGGAAGCGGTCCCCATGGATCCGGGGATCAGGCCGAGCTGCCCCTCACGCGCCTCGATCGCGCCCTTCCGGGACACCCACAGGTCCCGTCCGAAGTGCCGTTCCTTCTGCGTGAAGTTGTGGTGGCAGTTCACGCGGGTCTCCTCGATCAGGTCCTCGTCGAGATGGCGGGCCAACGCCATGAGCGTCCGGTCCATCATCTCCTCGCGGTTGAGCAGGGCGAACTCCTGCGCCCACCCGAGCTCGGCGACGTACCGCTCGAACTCCTCGGTGCCCTCCACGAGGTAGGCGAGGTCCCGGTGCGGCAGGTCGATCCAGTACCTCTCGGCCACGCCCCGGGCCACGCGGATGTGCCGCTGGGCGATCTTGTTGCCGATCCCGCGGGACCCGGAGTGGAGGAAGGCCCACACCCGGTCCTCCTCGTCGGCGACGACCTCGATGAAGTGGTTGCCACCACCGAGGGACCCGAGCTGGAACTCCCAGTGCCGCGCGTACCCCTCGGGGTCACCGCCGAACCGCGCACGGACCTCCCGGTCCCAGCGTTCGCGCAGGCGCTCCAGGCGCGGTTCCGCGGTCCGCTGGATCTTCCGGTTGTACTTCCCCGGGGACAGCGGCACCCGCCGTTCGATGCTCTCCCGCAGCTCGCCGAGGCGCCCTGCCCTCCGCAGATCCTCCGCGGTCCACTGCGTCCGGACCGCGATCATCCCGCAGCCCAGGTCGACCCCGACAGCCGCCGGCACGAGGGCCCGGTCGGTGGGGATCACCGAGCCGACGGTCGCCCCCGTGCCGAGGTGTGCGTCCGGCATGAGGGCCACGTGCGGGTACACGAAGGACAGCCGGGAGGTCGTGATCGCCTGCTCCCGCGTCGCCTCGTCGAGCACGGACGCCCAGTTGAGCAGGGTGCCCGTGAGGGTCTCGACCGTCATGGTTCTCGTCCTTCGGGAGCGGCTGCCGGCATGATCATGGTTCTCCTCCTGCATCTCGTCAGGTATGTCATTCATCTGCTGATCCGAGAACTCCCGGATCACTGGTCCCGAATTCCTGCACCCATGTCCTCCGGATCCGGGAATTCTGTTTTTCGGTACGTTTCGGTCACCTGTGTCGATCTCTCGGTAAAAGTCCGAAAAATCATCGTCACAGGTGTGCGGAAACGGTGGCGTACACGAAAAAACCGCCCCACCCGGGACGGGTGGTGGCGGCCGGCCCTCGCGTGGGACGCGGGGCGTGAACGGTGCGGCAGGACTCCTAGATCGCCGGGTGGCGAGTGTGGAGTCCCGGCACCGGGACACCCCGGACACGAGGACGGGCCGAGCGACGCAGAAGCGACTGCGTCGGGAGCAGTTGCTGATCCTGCAGCTGCGATGGCTGCAGGTTCGACCGGTACTTCAGTTTCGATCGGTACTGCATGGGCGACAGAATGTGATCGGTTCGCACGGCACACCCTCCTCTCGGGATGTCGATATTCATCGGGACCTTTCAATGGTGCACCGCGCCGGACGAGAAGTCAAAGCATTTCTCGTCCGGCGCGGAATGTCGGTGCGGATGCTCCGTGCGGAATTCACATGTCGGATACCGGAACGACCGGCCGATCTGTGGCTCACCAACCGCGGGCGCGCCACTCGGACAGGTGCGGGCGCTCGGTGCCGATCGTCGTCGGGGCGCCGTGGCCGGGGAACACCCGGGTGGCGTCGTCGAGGACCGGGAAGACCCGGGACTCCAGGTCGTCCATGAGGGAGACGAAGTCCTCCGGGTTCCACGTCTTGCCCGGTCCGCCGGGGAACAGGCTGTCGCCGCTGAACAGGATCTCCTCTCCCCCGCTGTCGCGCAGCAGATAGGCGATCGATCCGGGGGTGTGCCCACGCAGACCGATGCACTCCAGGGTGATCCCCGCATGGGTGAGCGTGTCCCCGTGCGCGACGGTCTCGGTGATCGCGGTCCCGCCCTCCTGGTCGGCGATCGCCTCCGCGTCGTCCGCACCCGCGACGGTCCGGGCACCGTACTCCTGTGCGATCTCCCCCAGCGCCCGGACGTGGTCCCAGTGCTGGTGTGTGGTGAGGACTGCGGCGACCGCGGGCGCCTCGAGCGGGCCGTCACCCACCCCGACCCCGACGAGGTCCCGGATGGCCGGGGCGTCCGCCGCGGCGTCGATGATCAGCTGCTCCCCCGTGCCGCGGGCGGTGAGCAGGTAGACGTTGTTCTCCATGTCGGACACGGAGATCGCGCGGATCACGACGTCCGCGAGTTCGAGGGTCTTCATGGGTACTCCTCCTGACTGGTGGGATTGGGGTCGGCCGGGACAGGACGGGGCTCACCGGGAGCCATTCACCACTTCCCGCGGGTGTACTGCGGCGGGTAGGGCACCTCGCGCCATCCGAGTCCGAGCTCGTGGGCGGCCCGCTGCGGCCAGGACGGTTCGCGCAGGGCTGCACGGGCGAGCAGGACGACGTCGGCGTCGCCGGTCACGAGGACACTCTCGGCCTGGGCGGGCTCGGTGATGAGACCGACGGCGCCGGTCGTCACCCCGGCCCCGGCGATCTCGGCGGCCAGCGGCACCTGGTAGGCGGGGCCGACGGGGATCTCGGCCGGCACGTTGCCGCCGGAGGAGACGTCGACGAGGTCGACGCCGGCCTCCTGCAGGCGGACGGCCACCTCGGTCGCCTCGGCGACGTCGAATCCTCCCTCGACCCACTCCGAGGCGGAGATCCGCACGAGCACCGGGCGGTCCTCGGGGAACTGCGCGCGGACCGCCTCGTACACCTCGAAGAGCAGACGGGAACGTCCGTCGAGGTCCCCGCCGTACTCGTCGGTGCGGAGATTGGACAACGGGGAGAGGAACTCGTGGATGAGATAACCGTGGGCGGCGTGGATCTCGACGGTGTCGAAGCCGACCTCCGCCGCCCGGCCGGCGGCCTCGCCGAAGGCCCGGACGACCGCGGCGATGTCGTCGTGGGTCATCTCCTGCGGGGTCGCGAGCCCCGGGAAGGGTTCCGCGCTCGGGCCGACGGGCTGCCAGCCGCCGTCCGCGGGTCCGGCCACACCACTCGGCTCGCCCGCGAAGGGCCGGTGGGTGCTCGCCTTGCGCCCGGCGTGAGCGAGCTGCGGGCCGATCGCCGCACCCTGGGAATGGGCGAAGTCGACCACGCGCTTCCAGGCCCGGGCCTGCTCGTCGTTCCACAGTCCGGCGTCCTGCGGCGAGATCCGGCCCTCCGGGAGCACCGCGGCCGCCTCGGTGAGCACGAGACCGAACCCTCCCTGGGCCCGGGCCCCGAGGTGCACGAGGTGCCAGTCCGTGGGCACCCCGTCCTGTGCCTCGCAGGAGTACTGGCACATGGCGGCCAGCCACGCACGGTTGCGGACGGTGAGACCACGGAGGGTGATCGGCTCGAACAGCTTGGGAGTCACGGCGGGGTGGGCCTTTCGGTCGGGGATCCGGGTGTGGGCGGTCGCGTCACACAGCGGGGACACGGCCACCCTATTCCCCTCCCCCGACCGCCGAACAGACCCGGCGGACGCACTCGGACGGGCCCGCCGACACCACCCGACGAACCTCCGCCTGATGCGCTATTCATATGCTGTCACTATGAATCCACCCGGCATGGGTATTTCCTCCCTCCCGCTCACCGGCCTGGCGTGGGCCCGAGAAGGAGTATGAGAGCGATGGAGCTGAGACACCTGCGATATTTCGTCGCAGTGGCGGAGGAACGGCACTTCAGTCGTGCCGCGGCCCGCCTGCACGTCGCCCAACCCCCGCTCTCCCAGCAGATCAAGCAGCTCGAGGAACACCTCGACACGCAGTTGCTCGTGCGCACCACGCGCAAGGTCGACCTCACTCCGGCGGGACAGCTCTTCCTCGACCGTGCCCGGTCGATCCTCGGGGAGATCGAACGTCTGGAGGACGACACCCGGCTGGTCGGCCGGGGTGCCCGGGGCGTGCTGCGGCTGGGAGTCGTCGGGTCGGCCACCTACCGCCTCGTTTCCCACCTGCTCTCGACCACCCGGCAGGAACTGCCCGGTGTCCGCCTGCACGTCACCGGGGAACTGCTCACCCCCACCGCCTTGCGCATGCTCGACGAGGGACACCTGGACGTCGCCCTCCTCCGCCCACCCTCGGGCGGCCTGCCGATGCACGGCGACACCGGGCGGGGCAAGCTGAAGGTCCGCCGCGTCTCCCGCGACCCGCTCGTCGCCGCTCTGCCCGCCGACCACCCCCTGGCCTCCTGCGAGACCCTGCGCATGGCCGACTTCGCCGGGGTCGACATCGTCTCCTACCCGCCGGACTCCGCCGTCCACGCGATCAGTGCCGAGGCGGCCCGCCGCGCCGAGTTCTCCCCGCGGATCGTCCAGGAGGCCGGCGAGACCGCCACCCTGCTCGCACTCGTCTCCGCCGGGGTCGGCATCGCCCTCGTCCCGGTCACCCACGACGGTTTCACCCTGCGCGGGGTCGTCCTCCGCCCGGTCACCGACGCCCCGACCGTCGACCTCGCCGCTGCCTGGCGGTCCACCGGGGAACCGGAGCCGCTGCTCGACTCCTTCCTCACCCTCCTGCCCTCGGCCGGGTCCGTCGACACCGCCACGTCCCTCGACCCTGCCGGGTCCGTCCACGCCACCGAGCCCATCGAAACCTCCGACCCCTCCGACGAATCGAGATGACCATGACGATCACCCGCATCGAGGCGATCCCCTACGCCATCCCGTACACCCACCCGCTGCACTTCGCCTCGGGCGAGGTGCACGCCGCCGATCACGTGCTCGTGCGGGTCCACACCTCCGAGGGGGTCGTGGGGGTCGCCGACGCCCCGCCGCGCCCCTACACCTACGGGGAGACCCAGCGCTCGATCGTCGAGGTGATCACCGGACTGTTCGCCCCGCAGGTCGTCGGCCTCGAGGTGACGGACCGCGAGAAGATCCGCGCGATCATGCACCGCACGGTCCACAACCAGGTGGCCAAGGGCGCTCTCGACATCGCCCTGTGGGACGCCATCGGCAAGCTCACCGGCACCTCCGTCCACCGCCTGCTGGGCGGCTACACCGACAGCATGCGGGTGAGCCACATGCTCGGTTTCAAGCCGGCACAGGAACTTCTCGACGAGGCCCTGGCCTGCGGCGAGCAGTACGGCATCACGACCTTCAAGCTCAAGGTCGGCCGCCGCCCCCTGTCCCTCGACGTCGAGGCCTGCCAGGTCCTGCGCGAGGGCCTGGGCGAGGACGTCGAGATCTACCTCGACGCCAACCGCGGGTGGACCGCCAACGAGGCCGCCGAGGTGCTCCGCCGCACCGAGGGTCTGGGCCTCACCCTCCTCGAGGAGCCCTGCGACGCGAAGGAGGCCATGAGCCGCCGTCGCCTGGTGGAGAACTCCCCCATCCCGGTCGTCGGCGACGAGTCCGTCCCGACCGCCGGCGACGCCTCCCGCGAACTCCTCAGCGGTGGCTGCAACGCCATCTGCATCAAGACCGCCCGCTCCGGGTTCACCGAGGCCACCGAGATCCTGGGCCTGTGCACGGGCCTGGGCGTCGACGTGACGATGGGTAATCAGATCGACACCCAGGTCGGTTCGCTCGCCACCGTCACCTTCGGTGCCGCCCACGAGGCGTCGAGCCGCCGCGCCGGCGAACTGTCGAACTTCCTCGACATGGCCGACGACGTGCTGGCCGAGCCCATCGCCATCCGCGACGGCCGGATCGCCGTCCGTGACGTCCCGGGCGTCGGCGCCGACATCGACGAGGACAAGCTCGCGAAGTACCGCTCGGATTCCTGAACCGTGTCCGACGCCGCCCCGGCACCCCGCCACTGAACCAGTACCGCTCACCCGTTCCACGAGAGAGGACACGACATGCTCTTCATGACCCGCATGCAGGTGGAGTTCCCCGACCACCTCACCCCCGAACAGGTCGCCGACTTCCAGGCCCGCGAGAAGGAGTACTCCGGGAACCTCCAGCGCGAGGAGACGATCCTGGGCATCTGGCGGATCGTCGGCCAGTACGCCAACCACGCCCTGTTCGACGTGCCCGACAACGACACCCTCCACCAGGTGCTCAGCGGCTTCCCGATGTTCCCCTACATGGACATCACCGTCACGCCCCTGGCCAAGCACCCGAACTCGATCAGGTGAGGGAGCGGCTTCCGCTCACCTGATTGATCCTCGGCAACTATCAGCACCCCGTGCCTCGATATTTCCCTTCTCGGCCCGCACCCGACAAGACCGTGAACACGACCACTCACGGACCGTCACATCCGAAGTCCACGGCGGCCCGTCCCACGGAAACGAAGGAGTTCCCATGACACCCCCCCCCCCCGAGCCGACCGCAGCAGCCTCCGGCAACGCCGCGACCGACAGCTTCCGCGCCTCCGGCAAGACCTTCGCCGGCGAGGTCGACAACGCGCGCGTCAACAAGATCGCCACCCGCGCCGTGCAGGCGATCAACGACATCGCCCGCGAGGAGCGCCTCACCTACGACGAGTACAACGCCTTCAAGGCCTGGCTCATCAAGGTCGGCGAGGACGGCGAGTGGCCGCTCTTCCTCGACGTGTGGCTCGAGCACACCGTCGAGGAGGTCAACACCGACCACCGCCAGGGTTCCAAGGGCACCATCGAGGGCCCCTACTACGTCGCGGGTTCGCCGGAGAAGGCCTCGCCCGCCACCATCGACATGTGCGAGGACGAGAAGGGCACCCCGCTGCTCTTCCAGGGCACCATCACGTCCGTCGACGGCACCCCGCTGCCCGACGCCAAGGTCGAGCTGTGGCACGCCGACGAGGACGGCCTGTACTTCCGATGGGAAGTGCAGGGCGCCTCGTCGTGCTGCGCATGGTGGAGCCGATCAGATGCCGGGAGGCCTGCGTTCCGGCTGCAGTTCTCCGCGAACCGCCCAGCACCTGATCCGGGAGATCGCCGAGGCCTCAGGCCGCGGACTGTTCCGGCTCCGTCGCCGGTGCGACCAGAGGCGGCAGGACCGCGCGGAGGAGGAGCGCGGCACCGATGAGGACCACCACGGTGGCGAGCAGTCCGAGGACCGCGGAGCCCAAGAGGGCCGCCACGAGGTACCCGACGAGGGCCGAGCCACCCGCCAGGCCCGCATAGGGCAGCTGGGTGAGTACATGGCCGATCACGCTGCTGCCGGCCCCGGTGGAGGACAGGATCGTCGTGTCCGAGATGGGCGAGGCGTGGTCACCGGCGACGGCACCGGCGAGGACCGCGCCGAGGGCCGGGAGCAGCAGGTCGGGTTCGCCCACGGCGTTCATGATCCCGCCGACGAGGGGCAACAGCAGTCCGAAGGAACCCCAGGACGTGCCGGTGGCGAAGGCCATCGCCGCGGCGATGAGGAAGACCAGCGGGACCAGCCAGGCGGGCCCCACAGCGGTGCTCTCGACGACCTGTCCCAGGTATTCACCGGTACCCAGGGTCTCGATGAGCCCACCGAGCATCCACGCGAGGACGAGGATGCACAGCGCGGGCATCATCGACTTCACACCCTCGTACCAGCCACGGCCGAAGGTGGCGAGAGAGAACCGGGGATTCCGGGTGGTGTACCGCAGGTAGTAGTAGAGCGTGGCCGCGAGTCCCAGGACGCCGCCGACCATGAGGGCCTTGCTCGCGTCCGTCTCCGCGAGGACGTCGATGAGACCCCAGGTGGGGTAGGCCGTGGGGTCCTCCGCGTTCGCCGCCCGGACGGCGGACCACCCGGACCACAGGATCCCGGCGAAGACGCCGGCGACCAGGAGGAGGAAGGGGACGATGAGCGCGCGCATGGCGCCTGGCCGGTTGACCGGCAGGTCGTCCGCGATCTCCCCGGGGATCTCCGCGTCCGGGTCGAAGGTCCGGCCCTCCTCCAGGGCACGCCGCTCCTCCTTCCGCATGGGGCCGAGATCGAGGCGCAGGACCATGGTGAGCCAGACCAGCAGGACGGCGGCGATCGCGTAGTAGTTGGACAGGGCGGCCCCGAGGAACGCCTCGACACTGCTCATCGTCAGGGCCGAGGCCGCGACGATCGGCACCAGGAGTCCCATCACGTAGGCGCCCCAACTGGAGAAGGGCGCCAGGACCGCGACCGGGGCCGAGGTCGAGTCGATGAGGTAGGCCAGTTTGGCGCGACTCACGCGGTGGCGGTCCGTCACCGGACGGCTCACCTGACCGACCGCGAGTGCGTTGAAGTAGTCGTCGATGAAGATGACGATGCCGAGGACGCCCGCGAGCATCTGTGCCCCGCGCCGCCCCCGGATCCGTGTGACCGCCCAGTCCGCGAACGCCCGGGTCCCGCCGGACATCATGATGAACGCGGCGATGACGCCGAGCAGCGCCACGAACGCGAGGATGTAGACGTACCACGTGTTGACGGTACCCGTGTCCCAGAAGACGGCGGCGAAGGAACCCCAGATCTCGACGATCGCGTCGACGGGGTGGAATCCGTGGATCAACAACCCGGCGAGAAGGATTCCGCTCCCCAGACTGAGGAGTACCTTCCGCGTGAGAACCACCAGCAGGATGGCGACGACCGCCGGTGCAAGGGTGAGAACGGGATAGGCCTCGATCATGGTGTGGTTCTCCCTCCGAGAATCCCCCGTATTCAATGCGAGCCACCTGCACAGGTCAGCTCGGGCCGTAGTCCGTGCGGTTGCCCTGCCGTCCAGTCGCCTCGACGTCCGTTTGTCGTGCCGTCCTGCTATCTTGGCCGGTGGACGCCGTCCGACGAGCACGACGACCGAGACGACGACGAGGAGACGATCGTGGACAGCCTATCCGGGGACCCCGGTCCCCCGTCGTTCGGGGCGTACTCCGAGGTGGGCCGACTCCGGCGGGTGTTGGTGTGCTCACCCGGTCTCGCCCACGAACGGCTCACCCCGTCCAACGCGGAGGCACTGCTGTTCGACGACGTCATGTGGGTGGAGAACGCGCGCCGTGACCACGCCGCCTTCGTCTCGCTCATGGAGGACCGGGGCATCGAGGTGAGCGAACTCACCACGCTCCTCACGGAGACCCTCGCCCTCCCCGCGGCACGCGCCTGGCTCCTCGACCGCACGATCACCCCCGACGACGTGGGACTCGGACTCGTGGAGGACGTCCGGGCCTTCCTCGACGCACTCCCCGCCCATGAACTCGCCCGCTTCGTCCTCGGCGGACTGTCGACCACCGATCTACCACCGGACTTCACCCCGTCCGCCCTCCGGCTCGTCCGGGAGGAGACGGGTATGCGGGACTACCTGCTGCCGCCGCTGCCCAACACGCTCTACACGCGCGACACGACCAGCTGGATCCACGGTGGTGTGACGCTCAATCCGCTGTACTGGCCGGCCCGTCACGCGGAGACCCTCGTCATGAAGGCCGTCTACGAGTTCCACCCCCTCTTCGCGGGAGCGGTCGACACCTGGTGGGGCGACCCCGAGCGGGACCACGGGCTCGCCACTCTCGAGGGCGGCGACGTGATGCCGCTCGGCGGCGGCGTGGTCGTCGTCGGCATGTCCGAGCGGTCGAGCCGCCAGGCCGTCACCCAACTCGCCCACGCGCTGTTCGTCGGCGGTGCCGCCGACCGCGTGATCGTCGCCAAGATCCCCAAGCTCCGCGCCGCGATGCACCTCGACACCGTCTTCACCATGGTCGACCGCGACGTGGCGACGGTCTTCCCGGGGATCGTCGACCGGATCGAGACCTCCACGATCCTCCCCGCGCCGACCGCCGCAGGGCTCGAGGTCCACGCCGAGTCGGATCCGTTCCCCGCGGTCGTCGGCCGCGCGCTCGGTCTGCCGGAGCTCCGCCTCATCGCGACCGGTGGCGACCGTTACGCCTCGGAACGGCAGCAATGGGACGACGCGAACAACGTGCTCGCCCTCGAACCCGGCGTCGTCGTCGCCTACGACCGCAACACCCACACCAATGCCCTCCTCCGCGAGGCCGGCATCGAGGTCCTCGAGATCGTCGGGGCGGAACTGGGCCGCGGACGCGGCGGCGCCCACTGCATGACCCAGCCCCTGCTGCGCGAACCCTGAGCCCGACGGGAAGCCGGACGCGGTATGTGGTGTGGCCCCGCTATTCGAGTGAATAGCGGGGCCACACCACATACCGCGTCGGACATGGGCCCTCAGAGCTGGATGCCGAGGAACCAGACGGCGAGGGTGAGGGTCACGGCGGTGACGAGCACGATGCCGATGAGGTTGAGCCACACACCTCCGCGGACCATCTGTGCGATGGACACGTAGCCGGTTCCGTAGGCGACCGAGTTCGGCGGGGTCGCGACCGGCAGCATGAAGGCGAAGGTCGCGGCGAGGGCCACCGGGACCGTGAGGAGCAGCGGGTCCGCTCCGATACCGAGCGCCACACCGCCGATGACGGGGACGAAGGTCGCGGCGGTCGCGGTGTTCGACGTGATCTCCGTGAGGAAGATGATGAGCGCGACGAACACCGCGACGAGGAGGACGACGGGCAGGACGCCCAGGCCCTCGGAGACGTCACCGATCCACAGCGTGAGCCCGGAGTCGCCGAACATCGAGGACAGGGCGATACCGCCGCCGAAGAGCAGGAGGACGCCCCAGGGCATCTTCACCGCGGTCTCCCAGTCGAGCAGGCGCACACCACGGGCCGCGCCGCCGGGCACGAGGAACATGAGCAGACCGATGAGCAGGCCGATCCCGGCATCGTCGATGAAGGGGTCCTCGAAGATCGTCGGGATGAGGATCCAGGAGGCCGCGGCGAGGACGAAGAGTCCGAGCACGAGCATCTCGCCGGTCGACATCGCGCCGAGTTCCCGCAGCTCCTTGCGGATGAGCTCGCGACCACCGGGGATGTGCGCGACCTCCGGCTTGAACAGCACCTTGACGAGGAGGAACCAGGCGATCGCCATCATGACGATCGCGAGCGGCACACCGACGGCCATCCACTGGCCGAAGCCGATGGAGATGCCGTGCTCCTCCGCCAGATAGCCGACGAGGAAGGTGTTGGGCGGGGTGCCGATGATCGTGCCGACCGAGCCGATCGACGCGGCGTACGCGATACCGAGCATGAGAGCGGTGCCGAAGCGCGACTTGAGCACGTGTTCGTTCTTCTCCTCCTCGCTCGCGTCCTCGCTCATGCGTGCGGCACCGGCCTTCTCCATCGCCTCGTTGACGAGGAGGAGGACGGACAGGCCGATGGGGAGCATGAGGACCGCGGTCGCGGTGTTCGACACCCACATGGAGAGGAAACCGGTGGCGATCATGAATCCGAGGATCATCATCTCGGTCCTCTCCCCCATGAAGGAGAGGATCACGAGCGCGATGCGGCGGTGGAGGTTCCACCGCTGCATGGCCAGGGCGATGAGGAAGCCACCCATGAACAGGAAGATCGTCGAGGACCCGTAACTGGCGCCGATGCTCGACACGGTGACCGCGACCTCCTCACCGGTCTCCGGGTCCGGGACGAGGGGCGTGAGGACCGGGAAGGCGACGAGCGGGACGAGGGCCGTGGCCGGGATCGGCAGGGCCTCCGTCATCCACCACACCGCCATGAGGCCGGCGATCGCGGCGGTCACCCGGGCGGCGTGCGGGACCTCTCCGGGCAGGAGGAGATAGAGGGCGAGGGCCAGGACGAGTCCGCCGGCGAAGCCCGCCCATCGGAGGGTGGTCGACTTCGTGGAGACGGCCGGGGCCCGCTCGCCCGGTGACCGGGCGTCGATCTCGGTCCCGGTCTCCGGGAGGGGCTCGGCGTGCGCGGCGTGTTCACCGGCCACGCGGTCGTTTCGCTGTGAATCGGACACGGCGGGGGTTCCTTTCCGATGTGGGACCCACCGCGTCGGTGCGGCAGGGCCGTTTGCCGGAACAGGCTATCAACGACCGGGGTGAGGACGGCAGTCGGCCGCCCTCACCCCGTCATGACCTCACTTGGTTATTACGGCGAGGGCGTCGACCAGGTGCCCCAGGCCTCCGAGGTCGGGGCGCCCCAGGCGGTGTGGTCGACACCCTCGACGACGGAACGGGTCACGGGTGCACCCGCGTGTGCGTTCTCGTAGTTCTCGGAGATCGCCGGCGGGATGACGGTGTCCGCGGACCCGTGGAGCACCCGGACGGGCACGGTGGGACGCAGCCGGACCGGATCGGCCACCGCGAGGACGTCCTCGCCCGGGGCCTCGCCCCCACCGAAGAAGTCGTCGATCGCACCGTCGTCGAGACCCTCGGCGCGCATGGTCGCCAGGTCCGCGGCCGGGGCCAGGGCGACGACACCGGTGACCTGCGGGTTCCCGGTGGCCCACCGGGTGCCCGCCGGCAGGCCGGCCCGACCGACGGCCCATGTGCGCATCCGGTCGGCCTCGCGCCACAGGCCGCCGTGGAGGAGCAGGAAGAGGGAGTCGACGGGATCGGGCGGTTCGAAGACATCGGCGACCTGGCGGTCGGTCGTCCCGTACCGCATGATCGCGTCGGGGTACATGGGCTCCGCGGCGGTGTTGTCGCCGACGGGTGCGGGGTGGGTGGTCTCGGTCATGAGGTCTCCTCCTGGAGGACGGTGGTACGGGTGGGACGGAAGCCCGCGCGGACGGACTCCGGGTCGAGCAGGACGCTCACGAGGACACCGATGACGATCCCCCAGAACGCGGCGCCGATGGAGAGGAACGTCAGATCGGTGATCGTCACGAGGAAGCACACGAGCGCGCCGGTCGTGTACTTCCCCACGAAGGCCTGGACGAAGGCACCCTGGAGCGAGGCGAGCATGGCCAGGCCGCCGATCGTCGCGACGTAGGCCTCCGGCATCGTCACGATGATCCGGACCATGCCCGGTGCCAGGAGCCCGAACAGGATCGCCGTGACCCCGACGACGACGGCCGCCGCGTAGTGCCGCGAGGGCCTGCCGTGCGTCGTGACGATCGCGTTCGTCGGCCCCGCCAGACAGGTGGGTGCCCCGCCGAAGGGCGCGGAGAACGCGGTGAACACGCCACAGGCGAGGGTCACGAGGTTCATGTGCGGACGGTGGCCGTGGCCGGTGAGGACCGCCATGCCCTGCCCGTTCTGGACGACGACGACCGTGACGACGAGCGGGATCGTGAGCGACACGAAGGTCTGCAGGTCGAAGACCGGGACGGTCCACACCGGGTCGACGAACCAGCGGCCGGACACGATCTCCGCGTCGAGCACGCCGTCCCGGGCGAAGAACACGACGAGCGCGCCGAGCACGAGGGCGACGAGGACGGGCGGGACGCGGGTCCGCAGCCAGGCGATCGCGGAGACGAGGACGAACACACCGATCATGGGGCCGGCGACGAGCGGGTCGGAGACGAGCGCCTCGACGACGCCGGTCCCGAAGGACAGGAAGACGCCGGCGACCATCGCCATGACGACGGGCATGGGGACGGCCTTCATGAGCCGGTCGATCCTCCCCGTCGCCCCGAGGACGAGGAGGAGGGCCGCGGACATGAGGAACCCGCCGACGACCTGCGGCCACGAGGTGCCCGTGGCCATCGCTCCCCCGACGACGACCGCGCCGGGGATCGTCCAGAAGAAGACGAGCGGCTGGCGCAGCACCCAGGAGATCGCGATCGTGAGGATCCCGTTGAACACGAAGACGGCGGAGACCCAGCTGGCCAGTTGGCGGGCGTCGAGCCCGGCGGAGGCCCCCACCGCGAGGATCACCGCGACGGGGCCGGTCGCCGAGAACACGATGCCGACGAGTCCGTCGGTGAGCGCCGTCCGGTCGAGGGCCCGCTTCAGCGGCTCGGTCTCCGGCACCTCGGCAGCGGTGCCCGTGGAGTTCGGTCCTCCCGTGTTCATCCGACGCCCTCCCCCGGGGACCGTCCGTCGGCGGGGTCACGGCCCTCGACCGAGGCGGCCCGCAGTGCCGCGAGCTCGCCGCGGGTCCGCACCCCGAGTTTCGCGTCGATGCGGGTGAGGTGGAACTGGATGGTCTTCGGGGACAGATAGAGCCGGGCCGCGACGTCCCGGTCGCACATGTCGACGACCGCGGTGCCGCCGATCCCCGACCACATCTCCCGGGCGCGCGTGAGGAGGTCCACGGCCTCCCGGCGCTTGCCGGCCCGCCACAGGGTCTGGCCGTACCGGAAGGTGAGGCGGGCCTCGTCGACCGGCAGGGGAAGCCCCGCGACGAGTTCGAGGGCACGTTCGAAACTCTCCTTCGCCCCGTCCACGTCGCCGGTCCGGGCGCGGAGTCGTCCCCGGACGCCGGCGAGGCGGGCGAGGACCGAGCGGCGGTCCCGGTCGGCGGCACGCGCCTCGTGGGCGTCGAAAAACGTGCGCGCCTCCGCGTGGCGCCCCTCCTCGACGAGGGCCGCGGCGTTGACGTCGGCCCAGGGCCAGAAGCCGGGCTCGTCGACGGCCTGGGCCCGCGAGCGGGTGAGCGGGTCGAGAGACCGGAGGACCTCCGCCGGGTGGGCGTCGAGGTCGGCGAGGTGGGCACGCGCCAGGGCGGCCGGGATCTCCATGATCTCGTAGCCGGACATGCCGGGATCGGCCGCGCGGAGGGCCGCCACGGCCGCCGTCCGGTCGCCGCGGTAGGCGTGCACCTGCACGGCCGTCCACTCCAGGAGCGGCCGGGACAGGAGGACACCGGAGCGGTCGACGATGTGCCGGCCGGTCTCGACGGTGCGCAGCGCCGCGTCCCAGTCCCCGGTGAGGTACTGGACGCAGGCGAGCCACCCGAGGGCCCACAGCGTGATCCGGTCGGACCCGCCCAGCCGGGCCATCGCGACGGCGGTCTCCAGGAGGCTACGCGCCTCGTCTGGACGTTCCCCGGCCAGGGCCAACCAGCCCCGGCCCATCGTGATGCGCTGGGACTGCGGCCCGTGTTCGACGGTGCGGGCCAACCGTCGGTAGTTCGCCACCGCGCCGTCCCAGTCGCCGGAGGCCGCCGAATCGAGCCCCCGGATGGCCGAGGCCTCGATCCCGGTCGAGGAGTCCGCACCGGCGAGGTCGATCGCGGCGTCCGCGCGGGCGACGAGTTCGTCACCGCGGCAGCGGGCCAGGGCGTCGAGGACCTCACGCTGCGCGATCCTGGCAGGGGTGCTCCCGGAGCCCCCGGCGGCCTCCACCAGGTGGTGCGCCCGCCGCAGACGGGCCCGGGCCTCGGTCGCCCGGCCGCGGACGATCGCCAGGTAGGCGAGTGCGGTGTCCCTCTCGGCGGTCTCGTGGAGCGTCTCGATGTCGGGGATCATCGCCTCGGCGGCATGGACCTGGCCGGCGGCGATGAGGACGTCGAAGGAGCGGACGAGGCGGTCGGCCCGGTCCTCACCGTCGGTCGCCAGGCGGGCCGCGTCGCGGAACAGGCGGGAAGCGGAGTCCCAGGAGCCCGCCTCGGCGGCGACCCGGGCGAGCGTGTCGACCTCGCGGGCCAACGCGTCGTCCGGGAGGAGCGCGGCCCGGACCCGGTGGCCGAGCCTGCGGACCTCGTCGGTGACGACGGCGGCCGCGGCCCGGTGGCGTGCGGCGACCTCCTGCATCCCCATGGCCTGGAGGACGGCCGGACGGACCATCGCGCCGGCCGGCCGCGGGTGGTGGCCGTGGGCCATGTCGACGAGTCCGGCACGCACGGCCCCGTCGAGGGCGCACAGGGGGTCGTCGGTCCCGGAGTCGATACCGCGCCCGTGGGCGCGACACAGGCGGGAGACGGCCTCGGCGTCGAGGCCTCGGAGGTGGTGGGTCCGGTCGACGGCCGCCCGCAGGCGTTCGTCGACCTCGGGGGCGCAAAGGACCACGAGGAGCGGCGCCTCGGCATGGTGGCGCACGGCCGTCACGAGCGTGCGCAGCGACAGGTCGTCGATGTGGTGGGCGTCGTCGATGACGAGGACCCCCGGGCCCTCCTCCTGCCCCGCGGTGAGCGCGGCGACGACCTGCCGGGCGGCGGCCGCCGGTGACCCCGCGGGGTCACCGGCGTCGACCTGGGAGAGGACACCTCCGGCGGTGTCCCGCTCCCATTCGAGACCGTGGGCCAACAGCCCGGTCCCGGGATGAGCGGCGAGGAAGGACCGGACGAGCGTGGAGACGCCGATGCCCGGCTCTCCCACGACGGCCACGGCCAGTGCCTGCGACCGCGCGGAGTCCACGCAGTCCGTCAGGACCGCCAGGTCCGTCTCCCGTCCGATGCATTCCATGGTGAATGTCATCTCCTCACGATATCCGTCGGTCGCGGAACAGGTCAGACGGTCTCCGGTGCGGCGTCCACGACCTCGACCTCGTCGAACTCGTGGGTCGGCGACTTCGGCACGAGGCTGGTGACCCCGGCCGCGAGGACCGCGACACCGGCGAAGATGAAGAACGCGGTGGAACCACCGAGTCCGGCGGAGATGATGAGACCGACGATGACCGGGGCCAGGATGCCGCCGAGGCGCCCTGAACCGGCACACCAGGCGACGCCGGCGCCACGGGCGCGGGTCGGGTAGTAGTTGGCGACGAGTCCGTAGACGAGCACCTGGGTGCCGAACAGGAAGCCGCGGTAGGAGTCGAAGCGGGCGACCTTCGTGAGGTCGTGCGAACCCTCCTTGTTGAAGCTCTGCTCCGGGTACCCGGCGTCGTCCGGGCCCTTGACCTTGAGCAGCTTGCCGTCGTTGCGGAAGGTCCAGCCGTGGAACGGGCAGGTGAGGGTCATGCGGTTGTCGGTCTTGCGCCGGCACAGCATGGCGCCGCGGTGGGCGCAGGCGTTGATGAGGCAGTGGAGCTCACCGTTCTTGTCCCGCGTGATGACGACGGGCTGACGGCCGATGTAGGTCGTCAGGTAGTCACCGGGGTTGGGGATCTGGCTCTCGTGGGCCAGGTAGAGCCAGTTGCCCTCGAAGATGTGCTTCATCACGAGCGGGTACCCGGCAGGACCCCGAAAACGACCGCGAGGGCCCTCCCACCGGCGGTGGAAGAGCCCTCAGGGGGTATGCGTCACAGAAATGTTTCGAAAGACGCACGCCCCGTCCGAACGGACGTTCGGATGGGGCGTGGACCTGCGGGAACGGCGGCGGCGTGCTGTTCAGTCGGCCTCGTCGACCCGGGCGAGGAAGTTCGCCACGTGGTCGGCGACGATCTCCGGGTGCTCGGCCATCGGGATGTGCGCGGCGTCGGGCACGACGACGAACTCGGAACCCTCGACCGCCTCGTGCATCGCCTGCATGGACTCCGGGGTGTTCCCGGGGTCCTGGGCACCGGCCATGAGGAGCAGCGGGGTCGTGAGGTTCGGCAGTGCCTGGCGCAGGTCGTAGGACGCCAGACCCTTGCAGCACTCGATGTACCCGGCGTCGTCGACGCCCCCGAGCATCTCGAGGACGATGGGGCCCGCCGCGTTGTCCTCGTCGATGAATCCGGCGGCGAACCACCGGTCGACGGTGTCCGGGATGAGGCCGCGGGTACCGTCCTTCTCGACCTCGGCGATCCGCTGGTTCCAGCGCTCCGCCCCACCGAAGTAGTCCCCGCAGGCGACCGCGACGACGCCGCGCAGGCGTTCGGGCGCGATCGAGGCGAGCGTGAGGGCGGTGGCACCGGAGATCGAGACACCGGCGTAGTGGAAGGTCTCCGCGCCGAGCTCGTCGACGATCTCGAGGACGTCCCGGGCGATCGACTCGATCGTCACGTCGGTCTGCAGGGGCGAGGCGCCGTGGCCGGGCAGGTCGTAGGTGACGACCCGGAAGTCGTCGGCGAGCCGGTAGGCGACACCGGCCCACAGACCCTGGACCGTGCCGAGGGAGTTGCCGAGGACGAGGAGGGGCGCGGTCGGATCCGCGTCGTTGATGACCGTGTATGCGAGCTTTGCCATGCGCCCGACTCTAGTGGCACCCGCGCGCCACCGACAGGACGGTCCCGACGAACGGGACGTGAACGGCTCGTGGGAGTCGAGACCTCACAGCACGGAGGTAACCGCGGTCCTGGCATCGACGGACCGTCTGCGTCGGGGAACATCGCAGTCACAGCACGAGCAGGCTGCCGGCCATGAGTGCCATGCCGAGCAGGAGCCCGCCGAGTGTCCACCGGTGGTGGCCGTAGCGGTGGGCGGCCGGCAGCAGCTGGTGGAAGCTGATGAACACCATGATCCCGCCGACGGCCGCGAGATTGATCCCCAGGACGTCCGGGGTGATGAAGGGCCGCAGGACCAGGTAGCCGATGAGCGCACCGGCGGGTTCGGCGAGACCGGCGAGGAAGGACACCGCCAGCCCACGCCGACGGGACCCGGTGGCCTGGGTGATCGGTACGGCCACCGCGATGCCCTCGGGGACGTTGTGGACGGCGATGGCGACGACGACCGGGATCGCGATCGCCACGTCCTGGAGGCCCGTGAGGAAGACCGCGAACCCCTCCGGGAAGTTGTGGAGCGCCAGGGCACCGGCCGTCACGATGCCCATGCGCAGGAGTGCCGCATCGGAGGGTGCACGGGACCCGGCCACCGAGTTCTGCGGGGTCCGTGGGACCGCCACGGGGACGAGACGGTCGATGAGGGCGGTGACGACCATGCCGCCGAAGAACCCGGTGACGGCCAGGGCCATGGCCGCGCGTTCCCCGCGGCCGCCCTCCTGCAGCATCTCGGCGCCGACGGGCAACATCTCGACGAAGCTCACGTAGACCATGACACCCGCCGAGAGCCCGAGCGCACCGGCGAGCAGATGGGTGGCGGGCCCTTTCACCGCCACGGCGATGAGCCCGCCGAGACCCGTCGCCAGACCGGCGATGAGGGTGAGGAGGAAGGCGAGGACGACGGGGGTCATACCCCATTTCTTCCACGTTCTCCCAGGTGGGACAATTCCTCATTCGCGCACATGCGCAAGTGTTCCGGGATTCCTCCCCGTCCGTCCTCTCGGCTCCCCGGCACTCCCCCAGTGCTGCGCCCCGGCGTCCTCCCCGGCACCGAGCATGTCCAGGAACAGCCGGTGGAGCGTCCTGTCGTCCCCGAGCTCCGTGTGGAAGGTCCCGGCGAGGACGGGGCCTGGGAGGACCGGGCCGGCCGCTGTGGCCCTGCCCGTGACGCCGGGCGCCCCGCTCGCGACGAGCACCGGGTCCCCGGCGTGCCGGGCGAGCACCTGCACCCCGGGCCCCACGTGGGTGATCCGCGGGGCGCGGATGAATGCGGCACCCCGCACCCCGCCCCCGAGGTGCTCCGTCGGATCGAGGTCCGCCACGAAGGAGGCCCGCTGGGACCCGTAGGCGTTCCGGGTGACCTCGACGTCGAGGACGGGGATCCGCGGGAACGACGCGAGTGCGTCACCGTCCGTCACCCGCGAGGCGAGCAGGACGATCCCGGCGCAGGTACCGAACAGCCCCAGACCCGCGGCGTGGGCGCCCGCGATCGCGCCGGCCAGGCCGGTGGAGGCGGCGAGCCGGACGAGCGCGGTCGACTCACCGCCGGGCAGGACGAGACCGTCGAGTCCGGCGAGATCGGCCGGGGTCCGGACCGCCACGGTCCGGGCACCGAGCGCCTCGAGCGCCCTCCGGTGCTCGGCCACCGCCCCCTGGAGCGCGAGGACGCCGACCCGACGGCGCCCGGACCCCGGCACCCCACCGCTTCTCCCTGCGGGAGCGCCGACTGCCCGAGGCCCGGTCACCAGCCGCGCTCCGCCAGGCGGTGCGGGGCCGGCAGGTCGTTCACGGAGATCCCGACCATCGCCTCCCCGAGTCCGCGGGAGACCCGGGCGACGACCTCCGGGTCGTCGTGATGGGTGGTCGCCTCGACGATCGCGGTGGCGCGGGCGGCCGGGTCACCGCTGAGGAAGATCCCGGACCCCACGAACACACCCTCGGCACCCAGCTGCATGGCCAGGGCCGCGTCGGCCGGGGTCGCGATGCCCCCGGCGACGAAGGTGACGACGGGCAGTCGCCCCTCCCGGGCGACGCGGGCGACGAGGTCGTAGGGGGCCCGCAGCTCCTTGGCCGCGACGTGGAGTTCGTCCGCCCGACGGGCGGACAGGGCGCGGATCTCCTCGGTGATCGTGCGGATGTGGCGGACGGCCTCCGAGACGTCGCCGGTCCCCGCCTCGCCCTTCGACCGGATCATGGACGCACCCTCGGAGATGCGCCGCAGGGCCTCCCCCAGGTTCGTCGCACCGCAGACGAAGGGCACCTCGAAGGCGTGTTTGTCGATGTGGTGCACGTGGTCGGCCGGGGTGAGCACCTCGGACTCGTCGACGTAGTCGACGCCGATGGTCTGGAGGATCCGGGCCTCCACCGGGTGGCCGATCCGGGCCTTCGCCATCACCGGGATCGACACGGCCTCGATGATCTCCGCGATCATGTCCGGGTCGCTCATCCGGGCGACCCCGCCCTGGGCACGGATGTCGGCCGGGACGCGTTCGAGCGCCATGACGGCCACCGCGCCCGCCTCCTCCGCGATCCGGGCCTGCTCCGGGGTGACGACGTCCATGATGACGCCCCCCTTGAGCATCCGCGCCAGGCCGGTGTTGAGGGTCGTGCGGTCCGCGACGGAGCCCGCGGTGGCAGGGGTGGTGGCCGTGGAGGGGGACGTGGACGCCACTGCGGCGTCGGTCTGCTGTGTGGTCATGGCAGGAGACACTAGGACCACTCTGGCCCATGGCGGTGGTCCAGAGGACACCGACTTCCGTGGGCCAGGTGTCGCTCCCGCCCCGGAGACGACCGGCGTGCTTCGATGGACACCATGGACCTCCACGACCTCCCCGTGCCCCTCGACCGCGCGAGCACGGTCCCCCTCCCGGCCCAGGTGGCGCACGCCGTGCGCGATTCGGTCCGGACCGGCCTCCTGGCCCCCGGAGACCGGATGCCCGGGTCGCGTTCCTGGGCCCGTGACCTGGGCCTGTCCCGCGGCACGGTCGAGGCGGCCTACGAGCAACTGCGGACCGAGGGCTACCTCGTCACCCGCGCGCGCGGCGGCACCTTCGTCGATCCCGACCTCCCGGCGGTCCTGCGGCGGGCGGGAGCCGTCTCCCCCACGCCGCGACCGGAGAGGACGGGGCCCCGGGTCCGGGTCGACCTGCGCCCGGGCGCCGGCGGTGAACCGATCGCCGGGGACCCCCGCTTCCGCGCCGCCTGGCGCCACGCCCTCGACGCCCAGGACCCCGAGGGGGACGCCCGGGGTCTGCCCCGCCTGCGGGAGGCGATCTCCGAGCACCTGCGCCTCATGCGGGGCACCACCGTCGACCCGGACGACGTGCTCGTGACGGCAGGGTCCCGTGACGGACTGGCCCTCGTGCTCCGGGCCCTCCGGGAGACCGGCGCGTCCCCACTCGTCGCGGTCGAGGACCCGGGGTTCCCCGGTCTGCGCCGCACGCTCGAGGGACTGCCGACGGTGCCGGTGCCCGTCGACGGTGAGGGGATGGACCCGGATGCCCTCGACGCCCTGTGGCGGGCGGGGTCCCGACCGGGTGCCCTGCTGCTCACACCCAACCACCAGTTCCCGCACGCCACGTCGATGCCGGCCGCCCGCCGCGCGGCTCTGGCCCAGTGGGCCGAGGACCACCGTGTGACGGTGCTCGAGGACGACTACGACAGCGAGGCGCGCTACGCCGGGGGCCTCACGCCCCCGCTGTTCGAACTCTCCCGTCGGCAGGTCGCGCACATCGGGACCTTCTCGACGGTGCTCACCCCCGTCGTGTCGACGGGGTACGTGGTCGCGACGGGGCGCCTGGGGAGCACGCTGCGTCGCCTGCGGGAGGCGGCCGGTCCGGTGGTCCCGCTCCTCACCCAGCGGGCCGTCGCCGAGTACCTGGGCACCGGGGGCCTGCGGACCCGGATCGGCCGGGGGCGCCGCCGCATGCGTGCGGCCGAGCGAGTGGCCGCGGAGTTCGCGCACCTGCCGGGCCTCGTCCGGGCCGGGCGCTCACTCGTCGTCGAGACCTCCGCCGAGGTGTCCCGCCGTCTGCGCGCCGACCTCGCCGCCCACGGGGTGGCGGTCGGCGACCTGGCGGCAGGTTGGTCCGGCGACGCCCGGCGTCACGGCCTCGTCCTCGCCCACCCGAACGCCGAACCGGACGACCTCCGCCGGGTCCTCACCCGGATCGCCCGGGACGTGGGATCCTGAGTCAGCCGGCCATCCGGTCGATCTCCGTGAGCCTCTTGTTCGCCTTCTTCAGGCGGCGGGAGAGAACGAAGATCCGCACCGAGCCGGCGATCCCGGCGATGAGGACACCTGCGATCGCGGCCAGCAGCATGGCGACGCCGAGCGGCAGTTCGAAGGCCCACCCGAAGTAGGCGAAGTCCGCCGGGGTGTTGTTCTGCACGATGAAGACGAGGAGTGCGACGAGCACGAGGGCACCCACGATGAGGGACACCCAGGCCCCGGCGGAGACCCCTCCGCCGTCGCGGACCGGGCCGGATTCGACCCGGCGAAGCGGCAGGTCGGCGTCGTGGGCGGACTGCACGGCGGCGGACTCCTTGGCCGAGGCCTCCGGGATCGTGTCCGAGCTGGAGGCCTGGAGGGGACGCGTGGGATCGTCTGCACTGCTCATGGAAAGCATCTTCCCATGTGAGGCCGCCGGTGGGAAGAGGCATACGCCCGGTGGTGGGGTGCCGGGGGTCGGGCGGCATACGGAACGGGCCCCGTCGAGCAGGTGCTCGACGGGGCCCGGGTCGGTCCGAGGGGTGACGGCTCTCGCAGGAGACGTCATCACCTCGGGGACATCACTGCGCGAGGGTCGCGATGATGTCGTTGAAGGTCGGCGAGGGACGCATGACGGCCGTGACCTTCTCCTCGTCCGGCGCGTAGTAGCCACCGAGGTCGACGGGCGAGCCCTGGACCTCCAGCAGCTCGGCGACGATGACGTCCTCCTTCTCGCGCAGGGCCGTCGCCACGGGGGCGATGGCCGCGGCGAGCTCGGCGTCGGCGGTCTGCGCGGCCAGCTCCTCGGCCCAGAACAGGGTGAGGTAGAAGTGCGAACCACGGTTGTCGAGCTCGTTCACCTTGCGCGAGGGCGACCGGTCCTCGTTGAGGAAGGTCTCCGTCGCGGCGTCGAGGGTGTCGGCGAGGACGCCGGCGCGGGCGTTGCCCTCCTTGTTGAGGAAGTGGCGGAAGGACTCCGCGATCGCGAAGAACTCACCGAGGGAGTCCCAGCGCAGGTGGTTCTCCTCGACGAGCTGCTGCACGTGCTTGGGTGCGGAACCACCGGCACCGGTCTCGAACAGGCCACCGCCGGCCATGAGCGGCACGACGGAGAGCATCTTGGCGGAGGTGCCGAGCTCGAGGATCGGGAACAGGTCCGTGTTGTAGTCACGGAGCACGTTGCCTGTCACGGAGATCGTGTCGAGGCCCGCACGGGCGCGCTCGAGCGAGAAGGCGGCGGCCTCGGCCGGGGCCATCACGTGGATGTCGAGGCCCTCGGTGTCGTGCTCGGGCAGGTACTGCTCGACCTTGGCGATGAGGTTGGCGTCGTGTGCGCGCTGCGCGTCGAGCCAGAACACGGCCGGGGTCTGCGAGAGACGGGCACGGGTGACGGCGAGCTTGACCCAGTCCTGGATCGGCGCGTCCTTGGTCTGGCAGGCGCGCCAGATGTCACCGGCCTCGACCTCGTGGGAGAACAGCACCGTACCGGACGCGTCGACGACCTCGACGGTGCCGGCGGCCGGGATCTCGAAGGTCTTGTCGTGCGAGCCGTACTCCTCGGCCTTCTGCGCCATGAGGCCGACGTTCGGCACGGTCCCCATGGTCGAGGGGTCGAGCTTGCCATTCTTCTTCGAGTCGTCGATCGCGGCCTGGAAGACACCGGCGTAGGAGGAGTCCGGGATGACGGCGAGCGTGTCGTGCTCGGCGTCGTCGGCGCCCCACATCTTGCCGCCGCCGCGGATCATCGCGGGCATCGAGGCGTCGACGATGACGTCGGAGGGCACGTGGAGGTTGGTGATGCCCTTGTCCGAGTTCACCATGGCGAGGTCCGGGCCGTCCTCCATGGCCTTCTCGAAGGCGGCCTTGATCTCCGCGCCGTTGTCCAGGGAGTCGAGACCGCTGAGGATCGAACCGAGACCGTCGTTGGGCGACAGGCCCGCGGCTGCGAGGTCGTCACCGTACTGCGCGAAGACGTCGGCGAAGTAGGCGCGGACGACATGACCGAAGAGGATCGGGTCCGACACCTTCATCATCGTGGCCTTGAGGTGGACGGAGAACAGCACCCCGCGGTCCTTGGCCTCCTGCACCTGGGCGGCGAGGAACTCCTGGAGGGCCCGCGCGCTCATGAACGTGCCGTCGAGGACCTCACCGGAGAGGACGGGCACCTCCTTGAGGACGGTCGTGCCCTCGGCGGTCACCAGGCGGATGGTGGCGGTGTCGGCGGCGGCGAACACGTGGGACTTCTCGTTGGAGAAGAAGTCGTCGGCACCCATCGTCGCGACATCGGTCTTCGAGTCGGCCGACCACTCGCCCATCCGGTGCGGGTGGGCCTTCGCGTAGTTCTTCACGGCCTTGGGCGCACGGCGGTCCGAGTTGCCCTCACGCAGGACGGGGTTCACGGCCGAACCCTTGACCTTGTCGTAGCGGGCCGCGATGTCCTTCTCCTCGTCCGTCTGCGGGTCGGACGGGTAGTCGGGGAGGTCGTACCCCTGACCCTGCAGCTCGGCGACGGCGGCCTTGAGCTGCGCCACCGAGGCCGAGATGTTGGGCAGCTTGATGATGTTGGCCTCGGGCGTCTTGGCCAGGTCACCGAGCTCGGCCAGGGCGTCGTCCTGCCGCTGTTCGGCGGTGAGACGCTCCGGGAACTGCGCGATGATGCGGCCTGCCAGGGAGATGTCACGGGTCTCGACCCCGACACCGGCGGTGGTCGCGAAAGCCTCGATGACGGGCTTGAGCGAGTAGGTCGCCAGGAGCGGCGCCTCGTCGGTGCGGGTGTAGATGATCTTCGCCATGCGAGTGTCGACCTCAGATCGGTTTCGGGGGGTATTCCGGCAACAGTCTAGGAGATACCGCGCACGCACACCTGCCCGTGGACAGTAGACTTCCCCTCCGTCCGCCCGGGCACGTCAGTGACCCGTGCCCGCGCACCACCCGCACCGACGAGGAGACGCGACCCGTGGCCAAGCTCTACTTCCGGTACGGAGCGATGAATTCCGGGAAGTCGACCGCACTGCTCCAGGCGGCCTTCAACTACGAGGAGCGCGGGCAACGGGTGCTGCTGGCCAAACCCCGGATCGACACGAAGGGCGACGGCCGGATCGTCTCCCGCCTCGGTGTCACCCGGCCCGCCGACCTGCTCGTCGACCCGCAGGACGACGTCGAGGCGCTCTTCGTCGACGCCCGCACCGGCACCACCCACGACTCCCTCCTCGACTCCCCCGGCCTGCCGGTCCGCCCCGTCGCGTGCCTGCTCGTCGACGAGGCCCAGTTCCTCTCCCCGGACCAGGTCGACGGGCTCATGCGGATCGCCGTGACCGAGGACGTCCCCGTCATGGCCTACGGCATCCGCACGGACTTCCGCACCCGGGCCTTCCCCGGCTCGGCCCGCCTACTGGAGATCGCCCACTCCCTCGAAGAACTCAAGACCATCTGCCGCTGTGGCCGGAAGGCGATGTTCAACGGCCGGAAGGCCGGCGGCACCTTCGTCTTCGACGGCGACCAGGTCGCCATCGACGGCACCACCGTCACCTACGAGTCACTCTGCCCCACCTGCTACCTCCAGGAGTCCGGCGGACGACTGCGCTGAACTGCGCTGGACGCCGCCCGAACCCCGGCACCCCGCCGCTGCTCAAGGCTGGACGCCGCCCAATAGAGTGGCGGCATGACGTCCCTGGTCCTCGTCCTCGTCACCGCCACGGCCGCCGGCCTCCTCTCCCGCCTCGTCCGGGTGCCCCCGCTCGCGGGGTACCTGCTCGCGGGGTTCTGCCTGGGCTTCGCCGGCGTCGAGGGGTTCCCCGGGCTCGAAGAGATCGCCGACGTCGGCGTGACCCTCCTGCTGTTCGCGATCGGGCTGAAGTTCAACGTGAGGACCCTCGTCCGCCCCCAGACCTGGGGCACGGCGACGGCCCACATGGTCGTCCTCAGCGTCGTCGGTGCGGGGTTCGTCGCCCTGCTCGCGGGGATCGGTCTCGTCACCGCCCGGGACGGCCTCACCTCCTTCGCCCTCGTCGCCTTCGCACTCTCCTTCTCCTCGACGGTCCTCGTCGTCAAGATCCTCGAGGGCCGGTCCGACGACGGTGCCTACTACGGGCAGACGGCGATCGGCATCCTCGTCGTCCAGGACCTCGCCGCCGTCGTCTTCATCTCCGCCTCGAACGGCGAATCGCCGAGCCCCTGGGCACTCGCCCTCGTCGGTCTCGTCCCCGCCGCCTGGCTCATCCGCAAGCTCCTGGCCCACGTCGACGCCGCAGAACTCCTCGTCCTCCTCGGGGTCGCCCTCGCGCTCGGCCCGGGCTACTGGCTGTTCGACCTCGTCGGTCTCAAGGGTGACCTGGGCGCCCTCGTCCTCGGTCTCCTGCTCGCCGGGGCGGAGGGGTCCGGCCGGATGGGCAAGGCCCTGCTCGGGCTCAAGGAACTGTTCCTCGTCGCCTTCTTCCTCTCCATCGGGATCGAGGTGCTGCCCTCCGGGGCGGACGTGCTCGCGGCCCTCGTCCTCGTCGTCGTGCTCGTGCCCGTGAACGTCGCCGTGTTCGTCGCGCTCGGTCGCGCCTTCGGCCTGCGCAACCGGACCGCGGTGCTTTCGGGCCTCGCTCTGGGCAACTTCTCCGAGTTCTCCATCATCGTCGTCGACGTGGGCGTCGGCGCCGGGCTGTTGGCCGACCGGTGGCTGGTCGTCGTCGCGGTCTCGGTGGCGATGTCGATGGTCGTCTCCGCGATCGTCAACGGCCGCGGTCTGCGCCTCACGCGCTGGCTCTCCGAGCGGATGCGCGACCAGGACCCCGCCCGGATCACCCCCGAGGACCGGCCGGTGGACACCGGCGACGCCGAGGTGCTCGTCCTCGGCATGGGCCGCATGGGCCACGCCGCCTACGACCGGTTCCGCGACACCTACGGGATGGAGGTCATGGGCATCGACAACGACATGGCCGTCACCCGGCGCCTGGCGAAGGACGGCTACCGGGTCCTCGAGGGCGACGCGACCGAACTGGAGTTCTGGCACCGGATCACGACCGCCCACACCGTGCACACCGTCGTCCTCGCCATGACCCAGCACGACTCGAACGTCTACGCCCTCGAACGCCTGCGCGACTCCCGCTACACCGGACGCCTGGCCGCCGTCGTCCGCACCGCCGACCAGGAACGCCACTTCCGACAGGCCGGCGTCCACGCCGTCTTCAACCTCTACGAGGGTGCCGGCATCACACTCGCCGACGCCGCCGCCGGCGAGGACGGCGACCCCTCCTACGACGGTCGGAGATGAGCCGCACCCGGACCACCGCGGCGTCCGCCGTGACCTCCACACCGAGGACGTCCGGGTACACCTCCCCGTCCACCTGGACGGGGACCGGACCCTCCGTACCGACGACGAGGCGCCCTGCCGTAGACTCCCCCAGGTCCACATCCCGGCCCGACCCGTACCCGAACACCCGGCCCCAGGCCCGGGCGGGCACCGACAGGACGGCGAGACCGGGCGCATTCGGATCCGCCCGGCGGAACACCCGCACCCCGGGGACCACCCCACGCACCGGGACGTTCCCGACGAGCAGGCTCCAGACGATCGTCCCGCGGTCCCGGCCACCCTCGACACGCACCTGCAGCGGGACCCCGGGCCTCTCGAGCAGGGGCAGTCCGGCCAGGACGTAGGCCGCCGGACCGACCATCCTCTTGAGCACCGGCGGTACCCGCATGAGGCTCGCCGCGTCGTTGCCGATCCCGAGGACGGAGTGGAGGACGGTCTCGACCACGTCACCCCGAGCGGTCTCCAGACGCACCCGCCCGAGCCGCAGTGCGACGTCTCCCGCCGACTCCCGTGACCTCAGTACCTCCCGGGCCAGGAGGTTCGCCGTCCCGGACGGAACGATCTCGACGACCGGTCGCAGCTGGGCCTCCACCGCGATCAGCCCGGCGAACACGGCCCCGAGCGTCCCGTCTCCCCCGTGCACCCGGATCGTGTCGGCCCCGAGGGCGAGAGCCCGGGCCACGAGACCCGCACCCGGGTCCGCGGGCGTCGTGACGAGCACGGGCTCCCCGTCGGCACCGACACGATCCGGGTGCACACGGCGCAGGTCCACCCCGCGGTTCCCCGGGGAGGCCGGGTTCACCACGTGCACGCGGCGGGGCGATCCCTCGCCGGTGAGTTTCGTCATGGATCCACAGTTCCACATCGATTCGGTGTCGACACGCCCACGGACGTGATGCAGTTCACACATCGGCGGCGTGGAAGGAGCACAATGAGGCCATGGACGCGCACATCGACATCGCAGGCCACCTGTCCCGGCTGTGGGCGTGCGTCGGGTGCAACACCGACGACGTCCGCCTCCTCGACGCCATGCTCACCGTCGGCGAAGCGCCCGTCGACGACGCCGACCACCCCACCGACTGGCTGTTCCTCAACTCCGGGATCGTGTTCGGGATCTCCGGCAGCCGTCTGGACCGGATCGACATCAACTTCGTCTACGACCGCGCAGGACGCCTGAACGGTGTGGTCGTGCCCTCCTGGCTCGTCGAGGACTGGCGGGAACGCCCCGACCGGGAGACCGTCCGCCACACCTTCTCCCGCCACTGCGAGCTGGAGTTCGCCTCCGGTCCGGTCCCCGAGGCCCCACCCCGCCCCGGGGCACCGCCGCCCCGCGACGTGTTCCTCACCTCCGGCGTCGCCGTCACCGTGCCCTACGGCCGCGACGGTCGCGCGATGTCCATGAACCTCGCCCCGACTGCCTGAAAAAACTGGTCCCCGGGGATCACGGCGTCGCGTCGGCGAGCTCCCGGGCCCACCGTCCGGCCGGGTCCTGCCAGGCTGGACGGAACCCGTAGACACCCACCAGGCGCACCGCGGTCGCCAGTCGGTAGGCGTCCAGACGCACCGGGTCGAGGCCCAGCCGGTCGGACACCCCGCGTACGATCTTGTGGGCCCGGCGCGCCCGGGACTGCGACCACAGTCCCTGGTCCGCGCGCAACCACAGGTGCACGAGCAGGTTCGCGACGTCGAGTTCGGGTTCGGCCAGGGCCGCCGTGTCGAAGTCGAGGAGCCCCAGGGCTCCGGTGTCCGCATCCCACAGCACCTGTCCGTCGTGCAGGTCCCGGTGGGCGACGACGAGGCGGTCGTGCCCCCGCGCCGCGGCGTGGTCGCTCCCCGGGGTCGGGGTGAGGTCCTGGCCCGTCTCCCGACCCTGCCCCATGAGTGCCTTCCGCGCCCGCAGCGCGAGCACCCGTAGCCGGTCGACCGACCCGTCGACCCAGGACGCCGGCCGGAAGGTGAGCAGGTGGTCGATCCAGGTGTCGACGACCGCCGCCTCCTCGGCGGGCCCGTGCACCGGCAGGCTCCCGCCCACGAACGACGAGTCCGTCACGAGACCGGGCCAGTGCGCCGCCCACACGCCCAGGGCCGCGTCCAGGGTTTCGAGGCCCGCGGAGGAGCCCATCAGCGGGGAGAACACGACGTGACCGTTCCCGCACTCCAGCACCTCCGGGGCGTCGATCCCGTGGGCCCGGCACAGGTCGGCGAGCGCCGCCGAGGTGCCCGCCACCCCCTGTGCCCTCCCGCTGCGCAGATGCTTGACGAAGGCCCCGTCCACCCGTCGCACGACCGCGCGCCGTCCGGCCCGGTGGACGAGCAGCTCGTCGCCCGGCCCGAGCGCCAGGGTCGGCAGCTTCGGGTCCCGCCCGTGTGGCAACCACGCGACGGCCCGTGCGTCGAGGTCACCGGTGACCGGTTCCCCGTCCCGGGCCGCGAGGACGCCCGCCCGCAGGTGTCCGCGGGTGTCCCGCCCCTCGACCGTCCGGTCGCGTTTCTTCCCCGGCCAGGCCCGTGTGATCGTGATCCCCGAGGCCGCGCGGCGCCCCACCATGTCGTCCATCCGTCCGTCCTCGTATCCGTGTGGTGGGTCTCAGACCCCGACCCGGGTCCTGGCGGCGACCGACCGGTGACGGTCCTCGTCGAGGCACAGGGCGGCCAGTGCGAGCCTTTCGGCGATGCCGTGGGGGTGGTCGGGATCGGCGGCCCGGAAGGGGTCGAGGACCCGCAGGAGCACGTGGAAGGCCGTCCATGCGCCGGGACGCGCGACCGAGGACCCGGTGGTGGAGGCGTAGGCCTCGAGAAACCGGTCCGCTCCGTGGTTGCCGCGCCCGGACAGCAGTTCGACCGCCCGGAAGCACCCGAGGTCGTACCCGGCCGGCCCCCACCGCAGGCGGTCGAGGTCGATGAGCCGGACGGCGTCGGGGTCCGTCCCCGGCCCCCAACCGAGCACCTGGTCGGCGGAGAGATCCCCGTGGAGGAGGACGGTGTCACCGTCGAAGTCGGGCCCGAGCGCGTCGAGGACGGCCGCGGCGAGGTCGCCGTACTCCTGGTGGGCCTCGGGGCACACGACCCCGAGCGTCCGGCCGACGGCGACCAGTGCCTCCCGCACGGTCGCACGGTCGGAGGAGGGCACCGAGGCTGCGAGGAGGTCGGTGGGGCGTGCCGCGTGGAGGTCGGCCGCCGCCGCGGCCACCCGAACGGGCCAGTCCGTCGGAGCGGTGCCGGCGCACAGATGATCGGCGAGGTCGCCACCGAAGACCCGGGGCACGGCGACCGTCGCGGCCGCCACCGGGCGCGAGGCGAGCACGACAGGGACCCGGAGCGCGAGATCGCACACGGCAGCCACCGTGCCCGGAGGTGTGGCCCAGGTCCGCCACACCTCGCCGGGAGGGACCGCGGGGTCCGGGTGGGAACCCGCCTCGACGACCAGGCGTCTGCCGGGGTTGTAGTTGAGCACCCGGCCCCGGACGGTGCCGTCGGCGGCGACGAGACCGGCCTGCCGGAGGGCACCACCCAGCCGGCGGTCCGCGCCGATGGGCCCGGTGGTGAGCAGGCCGCCGTCGGGCAGGTCCGCCCGGTGCACCGCGATGCCCGCGGCCCGTGCCCGGGCGCAGGTCTTCTCCGCCTTCGCGCGGTGTGCGGCCGTGCGGACCGAGAACCACCCGGGAGCAGGAGGACCCGTGGTGGACGTCGTGTCCCCGGTCTCCACCGACGACCGGTGGACCCGCCCGAGGACGGACTGGCCCGGCTTGTAGCGCAGGTGGTCGACGGTCGTGCAGGGGCCCAGGTGCGCCTCGACCCAGCCCGGCACGAACAGGTTCTGCAGCAGTGGTTCCATCACCCGACCTCCTGGTCCCCGGACCGGGTGGTCCGGTGGTCCCGTGGGGCAGGACGGTACTCCGCATCGGCCCCCGTGTCAGGCCCGGGGGTCGCTGCCTGGCGCACGAACGGGCGCGTGGACAGGTGCGCGGACGGGCCGGTGACGAGCGGTTCGACGCCCTGGCGGCGGACCCAGTGGGCGAACACGTTGTCCCCGGTCGCGAGAGCGCGCGGATCGCCGTCGAGGGCCACTCCCCCGTGCTCGATCCACACGACCCGGTCGGCGGCGAGCGCGGTCGCCGCGTCGTGGGTGATCGCCAGCGTGGTCCGCCCGGCGGTGAGGGTGTCGATCGCGGCGAGGACCGCGGCCGCGGACTCCGGGTCGAGCCCGGTCGTCGCCTCGTCGAGGAGGACGACGGCGGAGTCCCGCAGGAGCGCCCGGGCGACCGCGATGCGCTGGCGCTGACCGCCGGACAGGGTGCCGCCCCGCTCCCCCACGCGGGTGTCGTAGCCGTCCGGCAGGGCCAGGACGAAGTCATGGGCCTGGGCCCGCCGCGCGGCGTCCTCGATCTCCGTGTCCGTCGCGTCGAGGCGTCCGTAACGGATGTTGTCGCGGATCGTCCCGCTGAAGAGCACGGTGTCCTGCGGGACGACGGAGACGTGCCGGCGCAGCGAGGCGAGCGTGATGTCCCGGACGTCGAGGCCGTCGAGCCGGACCGATCCCGCGAAGGGATCCATGAGGCGGTTGACGAGCAGCCCGCACGTGGACTTGCCGGCTCCCGAGGGTCCGACGAGCGCGACCTTCTGACCGGCCTCGACGTGCAGGTCCATACCGCGCAGAGGCACGGTGCTCGGAGTCCCTTCGTCATCGGTGTACCCGGCCCACACGTTCTCGAACCGGAGGGAACCCCGGGCCCGCGGCAGGCGCCGGGACCGCTCGGAATCGGCCACGGAGACGGGGACCGCGAGGAGCTCGGCCACCCGCTCCCCGCTCGCGAGCGCCCGGGCGATCCGCCCGGTGTACTTGGCGAGGTCGCGCAGGGGCTTCATCGTCGTCTTGAGATAGGTGAGGAAGAGGACGAGGTCACCGGGCGTCATCACGCCCTGGAGCACCCGCCACCCACCGCCGATGAGGACGAGGGCCGTGGCGACCCCGACGATCACGTCGGTCCGACGTTCGAGGGCCGCCGCGAGCTTCTTGGCCTGCACCCCGTCCTTGAGGGTCCGCGTGTTCGCGCCCCCGAAGGACTTCGAGACCTCGTCCTCCAGACCGTAGGAATGGACGACGTGGATGGCCCCGAGGACCTCCTGGACGGTGTTCGCCAGCTGCCCCTCGCCCTTCCGCGTCTTCCGCGAGGCACCGGTGATCTTCTGCGTCGACCCGCGCGAGGACAGGACGAAGGCGCCGGCGGCGAGGAACACGACGCAAGCGAGCAACGGGTCGATGACGAGCATGACGACGGCCATGACGACGAGCGTGAGCAGGTTCGCCAGCAGCGGCAGACCCGCGGTCGTCGCGACCTCCTGGAGCTTGTTGACGTCCCCGACCATGCGCTGGACGGTGTCGCCCTTCTTGCTGCGGGCGTGATGGGCGTCCGGCAGGTCCTGCACGTGGCGGAACACCCGCGAGCGCAGGCGGGTGGCGACCCGGGACCCGGCGAGAGCGAAGCACACGGTCGCCCCGTAGTTGGACAGCGCCCGACCCCCGACGAGGAGGAGGAGGGCCGCACCCGCGACGACCAGGAGCCCGATCCCCGGTTCGAACGCTCCCGGCACGTGCGCGCCGAGCGAGGCGGTCACGGCGTCGACGACGAACTTGGTCGGCCAGGGTTCGAGCACCCGGAAGGCGACCTCGGCGAGCAGCACGAGAACACCGAGCGCCATGACCTTCCAGTCGCCCCCGATGTGCGGACGCAGGATCCCGAGGGTCGCGCGCAGGCCGGAACCCGAGCCGTTCCGCTTCACTGAGTCGTTCTTCTTCACAGCACCACCCCGGCGAGCGTCCGGTCGAGCGTCGTCGCCCAGGAATGGCGGGTCTCGGCCAGGTGCCGGGCCTCCCGGGCCATGGCGACCCGCGTCCCGGGGTCCCGCGCCAGGTCGTCGAGGGCCGCCGCGAGGGCCGCGGCATCGGAGGGTCCGACGAGGCGCCCCGCCTGTGTCATCTCGACCGCAGGCCTCCCGTGCTCCGTCCCTTCGAGCTCGGTCCCCTCGAACACCGCGGGGATCTGTCCGATCGCCGAGGCGACGACGGGCAGACCCGCGGCCAGGTACTCGTAGACCTTGAGCGGGGAGAAGTAGGAGTCGGTCGCGGCCACCGCCGGGTAGGGCGCGACGGCGACGGTGCAGTCGGAGAGCAGAGCGGGCACCTCGGCCGGCGCCACGGACCCGGTGAACTCGACACGGGCGGCCACCGCGTCCCCGAGCTCGGCGACCCGTGCGCGGATTTGTTCCGACATCGGTCCGTCGCCGACGATCCGCAGGTCCCAGGGTTCCCGGGCGAGTGCGAGGGCCTCGATGAGCACGTCGACCCCGTGCCAGGGCTTGAGCGTCCCGACGAAGACCACCCTCGGGGCGGCCGTGGGGTCCGTCGTGTCCGCCCCGGGTCGGATCCGCTCGGTGTTCACCCCGTTCGGTGCCACGACCGGGTCGGCACCGGGCACCTGCCCGGTCACCCAGTCGGCCACCGGCCGCGAGACCGTCACGGTCCGTGCGGCCGCCTGGACCTGCGCGCGCAGTGCCGCGCAGGCACCGGCCTCGTCGACGAGGACGCGGTGGGTCGCCTGTTCGTCGATGAGCGGTGCGTTGACCTCCAGCACCCCGGGGATCCCGGCGGCGGCGACGCGGTCGAGCACCGTCGAGAACAGGGAGTAGCGCTCGTACACGAGAGTGTGGCCGGCGGCGACGATGCGGGCGGCGATCTCGGCGGACGCGGCGACCTGCGCGGCCTCCCGCGCCGCGTCGTCGAGTCTCCTGCCGTCCGCGTCCTTCCTGTCGACCGGCACGTGGACGACGGGGACGTCCGCGAGGTCGGCGGGCACCTCGGCGTCGGTCCGGGTGACGTAGAGGGTCACCCGGGCACCCCGGGCACGCAGTTCCCGGACGACCTCCTGGACGTGGACGCTCGCACCCTTGGTCCCGAAGGCGGGGATGCCGGGGTCGACGCTCACATAGGCGACGGAGCGTCCCCGCAGGTCGGGGTGGGTGGGTGGAGAAGGCACTGTGTCGGGGTGGGTGGCGGCGGGCTCCGGTGCGGTCCCGGGCTCCAGGGCGGGCCCGTCCTCCAGGGCGGCGAGCGCCGCGGCCTGCCGGTGGGAGTCGAAACGCTCCTCGATGAGCGCCCGGGCGTTCCGGGCGAACACGCGCCCGTCGACCGTCCCCTCGGCGAAGGACCGCAGCCCGGCCTCGAGTGCCGCGGTGTCGCCCGGAGCGTGGAGGATGCCCGTGACGCCGTCCTCGACGACCTCCGGGATCCCGGTGACGGCCGAGGCGATCACGGGCACGCCGGTCGCCATCGCCTCGAGGAGGACGGTGGGCAGGCCGTCGGCATTGCCGTCGGCGCCGACCACGCAGGGGGCGACGAAGACGTCCGAGGCGGCGAGCAGCGCACGGATCTCCTCCTGGGTGCGCGCACCCAGCAGACGGACCGTGTCGGCCAGGCCCTCCGCGTCGATCCGGGCCTGTAGGTCCGCCCGCAGGTCACCGTCACCGGCGATCTCGACCTGCAGGTCGGGGCCCGCGGCACGCAGACGACCCGCGGCGGTGAGCAGTTCACCGAACCCCTTCTTCTCGACCAGGCGTCCGACGGCGACGACGCGCAGGGTCCCGGTGCCCGGGGCGGCCGGTTCGCGGTAGGGGAACCGGGAGAGCTCCAGGCCGTTGTACTGCAGGACGACCTTGTGCGCGGCCTCCGGGAAGGACCCGGTGAGGAACCGCCGGTTGTAGTCGGAGATCGTCACGAGGTGGTGGGAGCCCGCGACCAGACGCCGCAGACGCTCGGGGTCGACGTCGGTGTGGAAGAGGTCCTTGGCGTGGGACGTCACCGAATAGGGGATGCCGAGGAACCGGGCGGCGAGCTCGGTGGCCCGGCCGGCGGCATTAGCGAAGTGCGCGTGCAGATGGGTGATCCCGCGGGCCTGACACTCCAGGGCGAGTTCGAGGGCCTGGTGGACGTCGGACCAGTCGTCGGCGACGACCTGGTCGACCATCGCCCCGTAGCGGGCGGCGAAGCCGGGGATCTCGGCGACCGCACGCTGGTGGAGGGCCCACCCCTCGGACAGCTTGGGGCTGCGACCGATGAAGGTGACCGGTGCCTTCACCCGGGCGAGCTCGGGATGGAAGCGGGTGTCCGTCGTCGGCCGCAGGGCGAAGATCTCCAGGTCCTCACCCCGGGCCTCCCGGGCGAGGATCTCCGTGACGACGAAGGTCTCCGAGAACCGCGGGTACACCTTGACGACATAGGCCGTCCGCCGGGTCGTCGGGGTGGACGACGTGGTCCCCGGTGCCCCGGCCGTCGCGACGGCGGAGCGGGCCTCGGCGGCGGGAGCGGTCATGGGGGTGCTGTCGGTGACGAACGACATGGGATCTCCTCGGGGCGATGGTGCGGACGCGGACGGGTGCCGGTTCAGACGGCGGGAGCGAGCAGGGAGGTGCCGGTGTGCACACTGCGGGTCCCTGCCGGAACGGTCCGTCGATCGGTCCTCCCGGAGAGGGCGGCGGCGAGACCGACGACGGTGTCGAGACCGTCCGTCTCCAGGTGTGCCCGGGCACGGACCTGGGACCGGGCTGCCACCGGGGAGGACACGGTGGTCTCCATCCAGTCCGCCAGAGCGGCGGAATCGGCCTCGCGCGGGTGCAACATGTCGGTGGCGCCGACCTGGGCCAGGCCGGTCGCCCGGATGAGCTGCTCGGCGCGGGGGACGACCCGCGGGACGACGACGGCCGGAGTGTCCGTCGAGAGGACCTCGTTGATCGTGTTGTACCCGCCCATCGTCACGACGGCCGCGGCCCGTCGGATGCAGGACAGGCCGTCCGGCACCTCGTCGAGGACGGTGGTGTCGGGACCGGCGACGGCGGTGATCCGATCACGGGCGGCCTGCGGCATCTGGGGTCCGGTGACGACGAAGTGGTGGTGGCCGTCCGGGACCCGGGCGGCCGCGGCGGCCAGGCCCAGGCGTTCGCCGTCGGATCCTCCACCGAACATGGTGAGGACGAAGTCCCGGTCGAAGTCCGGCCCCGGGACGTCGGCCTCGCGGCCCTGGGAGAGCAGACCGGTGAACCGGACGCGATCGGCCAGCTCGACCGGGACCTCGCCCGAGGCGACGGTGTCGTGGATCCGCCGGTCCCCGTAGACCCAGATCTCGTCGATCTGCTCGCGGACCTTCTCGACCCCGATCGCCTCCCACTCGCGGCGGGCCACCTCGGCACCGTCGAGAACCTCGCGCAGGCCGAGGACGACCGTCGTGTCCGGCTTGACCCGACGCAGGGCCTGCAGGGGCCGTTCGAGCTCTCCGTCCGCACCGAAGGGATGGCGGTCGACGATGACGAGGTGGGGACGGAAGCTCGTGAGTGTTCCTTCGAGGACCGCCGAACGGATGTCCATGAGTCGACGGGTCCCGATGTCGAGGGTGCGGGGCACGTAGCGCTGTCGGGATTTCGTGATGCCCGGAACGACGACCCAGTCGAAACCGGGCGGGCACGGGAAGGAGGTGGCGGTGCGCTCACCGGTGACGAGGAGGCCG
The DNA here is from genome assembly GCF_040212315.1 of Brevibacterium litoralis. NCBI lineage: Bacteria > Bacillati > Actinomycetota > Actinomycetes > Micrococcales > Brevibacteriaceae > Brevibacterium > Brevibacterium litoralis. The sequence continues at coordinate 55,232 of NZ_JBDIUY010000041.1, forward strand.
GAGACCCGACGACCCGTCCGCGCGGACAGCTTCTCCGACAGGGCGCGGGCGATCGCGAGATTGCGCCGCGAGTGCCCCAGTCCCACCGAGTCGTGGGAGTAGAGGACGACGCGCAGTCCCTGGGCCCGGTCCTCGTGGGATTCCGTGCTGTACATGTCCATCTCCTCGTCAACCTGTCCGCACGGCCCAGCGGTTCGAAGCGGGTGGCAGTTCCACCGTGGCCGATGACCGGTCACCCGGCCGTGCTGTCGTAGGTCCTGTTCCGACGGACAGAAAGTTACGGACGAGGGGTGAGACGGAGATGATCCCTCGGTGAGAGGGCTCTCAGAAAAGGTGAACCGGAGGTGGAGCCGGGTGAACTCCCGACCACCTGCGCAGGTGTGGCGGGTGGGCTCGGGCATGTCGGTAGGATCGGGGGCGGTGGCGCGGCAGCCGGGCCATCGCACCGGGAGAGTTCCACTCGAGTCGATACATGAACGGAGGTCCTGCCGATGGCCGGAGGACTGGTGGCCCTGCTCGACGACGTCGCGGCGATCGCCCGCACGGCGGCCGCGAGCGTCGACGACATCGCGGCCGGTGCCGCGAAGGCGAGTTCCAAGGCGGCCGGTGTCGTCATCGACGACGCGGCGGTGACCCCGCAGTTCCTCACCGGAGCGAAGCCCAACCGGGAGCTGCCGATCATCTGGGCGATCGCCAAGGGCTCGATCGTCAACAAGCTCATCATCATCGTCGCGGCCCTCCTCATCAGCATGTTCACCCCGTGGTGGGTCATCCCGGTTCTGTTGCTGGCCGCCGGTTCCTACCTGTGCTTCGAGGGTGCCGAGAAGGTCATCGAGAAGGCCCGGAAGATCGCAGGCCGGCCCTCGGAAGTCGCGGAGGAGAAGAAGGTCCCGGCCACCGACCGGGGACCCGAGGCGGAGAGGACCGTCATCCGCGGTGCCGTCACCACGGATTTCATCCTCTCCTGCGAGATCATGGTGATCTCCCTGAAGGAGGTGCTCGACGAACCCCTGCTCACCCGAGCTCTCATCCTCGTCGTCGTCGCCATCGCGATCACCGTTCTCGTCTACGGCGCCGTCGCCCTCATCATCCGGATGGACGACATCGGCCTGCACATGACGACCAAGGACTCCGCCGGGGCACAGCGGGTGGGCCGGGCGCTCGTCGTCGGCATGCCCCACGTCCTCACGGTCATCTCCGTCGTCGGCACCCTCGCCATGCTGTGGGTCGGTGGCCACATCGTCATGATCGAACTCGACGAGCTCGGCTTCCACGCCGTGTACGGCTTCGTCCACGGGCTGGAGGAACCCCTCCACCACGTCGCCGCGATCGGCGGGCTCCTCGCCTGGCTCGTCAACACCGCCTTCTCGCTGGCCATCGGACTCGTCTGGGGCTCCGTGCTCGCCGGGATCGTCCACGTCCTCCCCTTCGGAGGGAAGCATTGAGTTCCCGGGAAACATCGAGCAAGCCCGACCTCACCCCGAACACCGGAGACGTCGCGCTCGTCTTCGAGGGCGGGGGAATGCGTGCGGCGCTCACCTCCGCTGTCGTCGTCACGCTCCTCGACCAGGAGCTGCGGTTCCCGTGGGTGGCAGGTGTGAGCGCGGGGTCATCGAACACCGCCAACTACCTGAGTCGGGACCGCAGGCGCGCCCGCCGCAGCTTCGTCGACTTCGCCGCCGACCCGCAGTTCGGGAACATGCGGACCTTCCTGCGCGGCAAGGGGCTGTTCAACGCCGAGTACATCTACCAGGGCACGTCCCTCCCGGACCAGGCCCTGCCCTTCGACTGGGAGACCTTCCGGAGCAATCCGGCCGCGGCGAACATCCTCGCCTTCGACGCCGAGTCGGGCGACCAGCGGGTCTTCACGCGGGAGGACTTCCCGGTCATGGAGGACCTCATGGTGCGGGTCCGTGCCTCCTCGACCATGCCCGTCCTCATGCCCCCGGTGACGATCGACGGCCGGACCTATGTCGACGGGGCGCTCGGTCCCTCGGGTGGGATCGCCCTCGACGTGGCCCGTGCGGCCGGGTACACCAAGTTCTTCGTCGTCCTCACCCAGGACCGCGACTACGTGAAGACCCCGGAGCGGTTCCCGCAGTTCTACCAGGCCTACTTCCGCCGTCACCCGGCCATCGCCGAGGCGCTGCTGAGCCGCTGGGAGCGGTACAACGCGACCCGCGAGGAACTCTTCGCCCTTGAGGCCTCCGGCGACGCCTACCTGTTCGTCCCCGACCGTATGCCGATCGGCAACGGCGAACGCTCCCTGGCCAAACTCGCCGCCGCCCACCGCGCCGGTCTCTCCCAGGCCCGCCGCGAGGCCCCCGCCTGGCGCGAGTGGTTGGGAGTTACTGCTCCGGATCCGGCTCGACGGCGAGGGTGACGGCGACCGGGGAGGGCGCCTCGACGGTGCGGGAGACCGTGCAGTACCGGTCGTGCGAGAGACCGACGAGGCGCCGGGCGAGGCGGGCGGCCTTCCGGCCGGCCTCGTCCTCGGGGAAGGCGAGATCGAAGTCAAGCCCGAGCTCCTGCAGGATGTTGCCGCCGGACTCGTCGACGACCTTCTCGCCGTGTGCCTCCACGGTGAAGCGTTCCGGCTCCGTGCGCCGGGAGGTCACGGTGTCGACGTCGACCGCCGAACAGCCTGCGAGCGCGGCGAGGAGGAGTTCGACCGGACTGAACTCCCCGTCCCCGGTCCCGAAGTCGAGCGTGACCCCGGCGGCGTTGACCGCCCGGTAGTGCCCGGTCGCCGTGCGGGTGACGGTGACGGCGCGGTGGTCGGTGCCAGGGCTCACGTCCAGTTCCTCCCGACGAGTGCGTGTGCGCGGCGCAGCAGTTCCATCGTGTCGTCCGTGTGGATGACGAGCGGGCCGGGAACGCGCCGGTAGGTGGCGCTGTAGGGGAAGTGGCCGGCATTGCGGTCCTTGCCCAGTAGCAGGGAGACCTCCGGGTCGTCCCAGCCGAACCACAGGTGGGGCTCGTCGCCGTGGTGGAGGATCTCCGTCGCGCTGTCGGACCGGCCGAACCCGGACCCGTCGACGATGAGCCACCGCTTGACGAACAGCCGGGCGGCGACCGGGATCACCCCGGAGACGAGCACGCCGAGCGCCACGATCACGGCCAGCGCCGCGAGCATCATGTGCACGTGCCACAGGAAGGGTGCAGCGACGGCGAGGACGAGCACGAGGGCGAGCGCACCACCGGCCCAGGCCCAGGCCTTCCGCCGGCTGTACTCGACGGCCACGAACCCCTCCCGGCGGAAGGTGTCGAGCAGTGTGTCGACCTGTGCGGTATTCACCGGTCCTCCTCGAGGGCGGTGTGCTCCCCGTCGACGTAGACCCACCGGCCGGCCCTCCGGGTGAAGGCCGAGTCCTCCGTCATCGTGTGTGCGCCCGTCTCGTCCCGGTAGCTCGCGGTGAACACGACGCGGCCCTCCGCATCGGTCTCACCACCTGCCGTCACGGACAGGATGCGCAACCCAGTCCACGTGGTGGCCCCGTCCGTTCCGAGAGCAGGGCCCGCACCCGTGTCCGCCGGCCGGGTCCGGGGATGCCAGGTGCGGAAGAGGTGGTCGGCATGGCCGAGCGCGAAGGCCGTGTACCGCGAGCGCATGAGCGCCTCGGCGGTACTCGGCCACTGCGTGTTCTCCAGTGCGGGCCCGCAACAACCAGCGAGGGGAGTGCCTTCCGGCACTCCCCCGCACGGGCACACCGTCGTGGTGTCCAGGGTGGTTCTCCTGTCGATCCGTGAGATCCGGTCCGAGCTCAGCCGGCGGGGTGCCGGGGCTGGGGCGGCGTCGAACTCAGTTCAGCCGGCGACGGCCGCGAGGGCCGCCTCGTAGTCGGGCTCCTGTCCGATCTCCGGCACCTGCTCGGTGTGGAGGACCGTACCCTCGCCGTCGAGGACGACGATCGCGCGGGACAGCAGACCACGCAGGCCGCCGTCGGCCATCGTCACGCCGTAGTCCTCACCGAAGGTAGACCGGAAGGCCGAGGCGGTGGTGACGCCCTCGATGCCCTCGGCACCGCAGAAGCGCGAGAGGGCGAAGGGCAGGTCGGCCGAGACGCACAGCACGGCGACGCCGTCGAGGCCGGCGGCCTTCTCGTTGAAGGTCCGGACACTCTGGGCGCAGACACCGGTGTCGATGCTCGGGAAGATGTTGAGGACGACCTTCGTGCCCGCGAAGGCGTCACTCGTGACGTCGGCGAGGTCGTTGCCGGTGAGCGTGAAGGAGGGAGCCGCGCTCCCGACTGCGGGCAGGTCTCCGACGGTGGTGACGGCCTTGCCGCCCAGTGTGATGTCAGCCATGCGCCCATCCTAGGGGTCACGGCGACGGTCCACCAGGTCACACACCCCACACCGCCGGACGGGAACGGCGGGTGAACTTCCTCATACCACCCTGGTCACTGAACATTCTCATTTGTACAGTTACTCCCATGCGTACCTCGAGCACCGCCGTCGACCGGACGGACTGCCGCCGCCACCAGTGGGCCCTGCTGTTCACCGTGAGCACCGGTCTGTTCGTCCTCACGATCGACCACTCGGTGCTCTACACGGCCCTGCCGACGCTCACCCGTGAACTCGCGGCCAGTGCCATCGAGAGTCTGTGGATCGTCAACGCCTATCCGCTCGCGATCGCCGGGCTCCTGCTGGCCACCGGCACGCTCGGCGACCGGGTGGGCCACCGCCGGATGTTCACCCTCGGTCTGTGGGTGTTCGGACTCGCCTCCGTCCTCGGCGCCTTCTCCCCGAACCCCGAGCTCCTCATCGCCGCCCGGGCGGGTCTGGGGATCGGCGGCGCGATGATGATGCCCGCCACCCTCGCCCTCATCTCCCGGACCTTCACGGTGGAGAAGGAACGGAACGTCGCGATCGCCGTGTGGGGCATGGTCTCGATGATCGGGGCGGCACTGGGTCCCGTGATCGGCGGACTGCTGCTCGCCCACTTCTGGTGGGGCTCGGTGTTCCTCGTCAACGTGCCCTTCGTCGTACTCGCGCTCGTGCTCGTGCCGCTTGTCGCCGGTCCGAACGACCCGGAGCCGCACGCCCCCTGGGATCTCGCCTCCTCGGTCGTCGCAGCGCTCACCCTGTGCGGGCTCGTCCTCGCGATCAAGGAGGCCGCCAAGGCCGACCCACAGTGGCTCGTCGCCGCCGTGGCCGCGCTCGTGTGCCTGGTGGCGGGCACTCTCTTCGTCCGCCGCCAGCGACGGCTGCCGGTCCCGCTCCTCGACTTCACCGTCTTCCGGAACCCCGTGTTCTCCGCCGGAGTGCTCGCGGCCGCCATGTCGATGTTCGCGCTGGCCGGGATCGACCTCCTCGCCGTCCAGCGGTTCCAGCTCGTCTCCGGGATGACCCCGCTCCAGGCCGGCCTGCTCGTCACTGTCGTCGCCGTCGCGTGCATCCCGCCGGCACTGGCCGGCGGTGCCACGCTCCACCGGATCGGCTACCGCCCGCTCATCACCGGCGGCCTCGTCCTCGCCGCGACCGGCACCGGCCTCCTCGCCGTGTCGATCCGGATGTCCGGCGCCTGGGTCGGTGTGGCGCTCGTGATCCTCGGGTTGGGCATCGGCGCCGTCATGTCCGTGAGCTCGACGGCGATCATGAACTCCGCCCCGCGCCACCGCGCAGGCATGGCCTCGTCCGTCGAGGAGATCTCCTACGAGTTCGGCAGCCTCCTGGCCGTCTCGATCCTCGGCAGCCTCATGCACCTGCTCTACGCCACCGGCGTCCGCCTGCCCGCCGCCGCGCCCGCGGCCGCCGGCGAATCCCTCTCCACCGCTCTGGCCGTGGCCGGGGACGACGCGGCCACCGTCGCCGCCGCGCGTAGCGCCTTCGACACCACCTTCACCGTCATCCTCCTGCTCGCCGCGCTCCTGCTGCTGCTCGCCGCCTGCGTCACCGCACCCCTCCTGCGCCGCAGTGCCGGTCGCGCCGGTGGGGTCTCCCCCATGGATCTCGTCGCTCCCGAGGCGCCCGACGCGGGCGAGGTGCCCCACGCGGGTGCGGCGCCCGGCGAGGGCAGGGTACACACGGGTACGGTGTGAGCCACCATGAGGCCCAGTAACCGTTCCCGCATCCTCGAAGCCGCGATCGCCGTGATCGAACGCGACGGCATCGCCGCGCTCACCTTCGACGCCGTCGCCGCCCAGGCGGACCTCACCCGCGGCGGCATCATGTACCACTTCACGTCGCGGGCGGGCCTCGTCGCGGCGATCCACGAGTACCAGGCCGACCGCTGGGTCGCCGCGCACGAGGAAGTGCTCGACTCCCGCCTCGGCGGGGCGGAGCCGAGCGACACCGACCGGGCCCGCGCCTACCTGGAGTCGAGTTCCTACTCCGTGTCCCGCGCGGAGCTGCAGCTGCAGTTGGAGGCCGCCGGCGATCCGGCGGTCCAGGAGTACTGGACGACCGCGAGCACCCGCGTCCTGCCCCCGGCCCCGACCGACGCCGACGACGCGACGAGGATCCGCAACCTCGTCGCCGTCCTCCTGGCCGACGGCCTGTGGATCCACGAGGCGTCCGCCGGGCGTACGCTGGCCCCTGACGTCCGCCGTGCCGTCGTCGAGTATGCCCGAGGTGTGCTCGACGGAGAGGAATCCTCAAGCCATGACCACTCCCCCGCTCCCCACTGATCCGGCCGCCGGGACCCCCGGCCTGCTCGACGTCGCCGCCCTGCGAGCGCGCGGCGTCGACCGTGTCCTGTGCGTCGTCGCGCACCCCGATGACATGGAGTACGGCGCCTCGGCCGCGGTGTCCGCCTGGACCCGTGCCGGCATCACGGTCTCCTACCTGCTGCTGACCCGCGGCGAGGCCGGGATCCGGGACCTCCACCCGGACGAGGTCGCACCCCTGCGCGCCGAGGAGCAGCGCCGGGCCTGCGCCCGGGTGGGTGTCGAGGACCTCGTCATCGCCGACCTCCCCGACGGCCTGCTCGAACACACTCCCGCCACCCGCGAGGTGATCGCCCGCCGGATCCGCGAGGTCCGCCCGCAGATGGTGCTCACCGCGAGCTGGGAGTTGGAGGTCGGCTGGGGCATCAACCACGTCGACCACCGCGTCGCCTGTCTCTCCGTCGTCGACGCGATCCGCGACGCCGACAACCCGTGGCTGTACCCGGGCCTCGCCGCGGACGGCCTGGCGGCATGGAAGGCGAGCACCCTCCTGGTCACCGGCGCCACCACCGTCACCCACCTGATCCCCCTCGACGCCGAGGCTGTCACCGCCGGGACCGAGTCGCTGGCCGCTCACCGGGTGTACCTCGAGGCACTCCCCGACCACCCCGCTCCCGAGGTGATCGTCGGCGAGGGCACGGCCGTGGCGGACAAGTTCCGCCCCGTGGTGCCCGCCGAGTACGCACACGCACTGGCCGTCCGGGTGCTGGAGGTCTGAAACTGAAACTTCAGGGAGTGAGCGCCGGGCCCACCGTCGCTTCGACGTCCTCCCGTACGGAGGTGTGGGCACCCGTGGACCGCCTCTCGACGGGAGGGGCCGTCGGCCAACGCAGGAACACGCGGTTGCGCAGGTCCCGGCCGACGTCGGCACGCCGGTACGCGTGACGGAAGGCGAGGCCCACACACCCGAGGCCGAGCACCACGAGCACCACACCGACGAGGGCGACGGCGGGCGACCCCGGTTCCCCGGTGACCGGCACGATTCCGGAATCCACGACGACCGGGGTGAGCAGACGCCCCAGGCCCGTCACGATCACCGCTGCGCCGAGGCCCGCGAGGTAGGCCGTGAGCGCAGGCACCTCCGGTTCACGGCCGATCGCACGGCGCGCCTCGATCGGCGGAACCGGGGCTCCGGACCAGTCGAGCCATGTCGAGATCTCCACCCGGACCCGGTCCGCCGTCCGGGCCTTCGACCACATACCGAGCGCCGTGAGGATCAGGTAAACGGCCGGGCCGAGGAGCACGATCGCCCCGGAGACCTGCGCGGTCGTCCCGTTCCCCGCCGAGGCGAGCGTGAGCGCGACATACACGGCGACGAGCGTCCACCCGGCCAGGTGACCGAGGACCCGTCCCGCCCGGGCGACGGGGAGGGAGGGTGCGCCGTCGGTGCCCCCAGCGGCCGATCCGGCCTCGGGGGCCTGTCCCTCCGATGCCGCTCGATCCGCGAAGGCACGCACCCGGTCCCAGGCGGCCTGTTCGTCGGCCGTCGTCCAGTGGGCCGCGAGCACCCGCCGTGCCTCCCTGCGCGGGAGGGTCACCCGGCGGCGGGACCGCACCGCGAGTGCGATGAACCCGAGGGTCACGAGGCACAGGGGAACGCCGAGGAACAATGCCGAGGTGAAGCCCTCGAGGAGCCCGTACACCAGGAAGGTCAGCCCGAAGAAGCCGATGAGCACGGCGAACATCAACAGCATCGTGAACGTGGCGTTCGGATGGTCCCGGGCGACCCGGCGGATCTGGAAGGGGGCGGGGACGGCCGTGCGGGCGGCGGGCGCCTCGTCGGCGGACGGTCCTGTCGACGGTGGGACGGGAATGGGCTGGGTGGCGCGGAGCAGCGCGCGGAAGGTGGCCCCGTCGAGCGCCGAGGAGGCGAGCGGCCAGACGGCGACGAGGATGACGAAACCGAGGAAGACCGCAGCGATCGGCCCGGTCGAACCGGTACCGAAGAACACGGCGTCGAACAGGCCCAGGGCCAGCCCCGTGATGCCCTCGGCCCCGGCGCCGACGCCCTCCGACTGGTCGAACAGTTCGGCCGTCACCCCGCGGCTCAGGAACGCAGGCAGGAGCAGGACGAGGCCCAGGACGGCGCCCGTGCACGTGTGGACGACGGCACGGGCCAGGAGTCCGCGGCGGTCGAGCGGGTACTCGACCCAGTGGGGCGGGTCGGATCGGTTCGGATCCGGGTGGGGCGCCGCGGCCACGGTGGGGCGGGTTTCGGAAGGCCGGGGTTCGGAGGGACCTGTGCTCACAGCGGGTACCCCGTCACCGGACCTGCGGTGTTCGGCTCCCAGCCGAGAGCCGGGGCGACGTGTTCGGCGAAGGACCGCAGGATCGCGAGGTTGCGGTCGACGCCCAGTTGATTGGGAATCGTGAGCATGAGGGTGTCCGCCTCCTGCACCGCGGCGTCGGCGCGCAACTGCTCGACGAGGGCATCCGGCTCGGCGGTGTACGTCCGGCCGAAGGTGGAGGTGAACCCGTCGATCCGGCCGATCTGGTCGCCACCGTCGGCCCCGCGGCCCATGAAGCCGTACAGGAGCCGGTCCTCCTGCGTGACGACGGGGAACACACTGCGCGACACCGAGACCCGCGGTGTGCCGGGATGGCCCGCCGTACGGTAGGCCTCGCGGAAGACGATGATCTGTTCGGCCTGGAGATCGGCGAAGGAGTCCCCGGTCGCCTCGGTGAGCAGGGTCGAACTCATGAGATTGAGGCCCTGCTCCCCCACCCGACGGGCCGAGTCGCGGCTCCCGGCACCCCACCAGATGCGCTCGTCGAGCCCCTCGGAGCGGGGTTCGATGCGCAGGCGCACGCCGTCCCCGAACTGCGCGGGGTCCGCCGGCGCCACCAGCTCGCCCCGGATCGCCCGGAGGAACAGGTCGAACTTGTCGCGCGCCAGGTCGGCTCCCCGGGGGTCCCGGGAACCCGTGTACCCGAAGGCCTCCCAACCGCGCAGGGCCGGTTCCGGTGAGCCGCGGCTGATGCCCAGTGCCACCCGCCCCTGTGAGATGAGGTCGAGTGCGGCCGCCTCCTCGGCGAGGTACAACGGGTTCTCGTAGCGCATTTGCGTGTTGTGACACTCGCTATGCAGCTGCCGCCCCGGCTTCGCCGGGTTGCCCTCGGTGGAAGTGGCCGGGGCTTCTACTCGACCGTCGTCAGCAGGTCCGCCGCCTTGACGCCGAGTCCGTGAGCGACCTTCACGATGACGTCTAGTGTCGGATTGCGAACGCCTCGTTCCAGTCCACTGATATACGTCCTGTCCAGCTCGACGTGGTGCGCGAACGCCTCCTGGGACGCCCAGCCTGCATCGAGGCGCAGCTCTCGGAGCCTGCGTCCGAAGGTGGCGCGATGCGGAGCAACGACCATCCCTCAACCGTCATCAGATGATGACTGTTGATCCACGGAGGGGTCACGGCGGGCCTCGACGGCGAGTCGAGTGGCGCGCTCGCGTAGTTCCTGGGGATATTTCTGGTTGGCCATGAGAGTGGTGATTCTGCCTTTCAGGGAAGCTTGGATCACTCTCTATCAAACACGGGACGAGTCACAATGGGTTATTGGGCGGACTTTCTGCCCTGTTTCGTCCGGAAATAGTGGCCGAACCGGACAGGTCGCCGTCGTCCCCTCGCCCCCGATCACTCCTCGGTGACGGTGAAGTCGATCCGGTGCCATCCGGAGGCGCCGTTCGGGACAGGGTCGGCGCGCTCGGAGGCCTGCAGCACCCCGTCGCCGTCGGTCGCGCGAACCGACACGGTATGTCGCCCCGGCGTCGCGTCGGACCACGTAAAGGACCACTGCCGCCACTGGTCGATGCCGCCGTCGGCCGCCAGCGCGGCCTGCTGCCAGGGGCCGTCGTCCAGCTTGACCTCCACGGCGGAGATCCCGCGCTGCTGAGCCCACGCAGTGCCGCCAATCACGACCTCCCCAGCCGGGACGGACGCGAACGAGCGCGGCACGTCCACCCGCGACGCGAGCTTGATGGGACCCTTCTCCGACCAACCACGGTCCGTCCAGTACGCGCGGTCATCCGCGTAACGAGTGACCTTCAGCTCGGAAAGCCACTTAGTGGCGGAAACGTACCCATACAGCCCAGGCACCACCATGCGGACCGGGAACCCGTGCTCAGCGGGAAGCGGTTCGCCGTTCATGCCCACCGCGATCAGGGAGTTACGGCCATCAGTCAAGGCCTCAATCGGCGTGCCGGCGGTAAAACCGTCCACGCTACGGGAAAGCACCATATCCGCAGACGGATCTACGCCCGCGCGCTCCAACAGCCGGCGCACCGGCAGCCCCAGCCACCGCGCATTGCCGGCCAGATCCCCACCAACCGGGTTAGACACGCACGTCAGCGTCACGTCCGCCTCCACCAGGTCCTCCGCCAGCAGGTCCTCAAAGCTGAGGTCCAGTTCCTGACCCACCAGCCCGTACACCCGTAGACGCCAGGTGGCGGGGTCCACGCGCGGGACAGAAAGCGCGGTGTCAATGCGGTAGAAGTCGTCGTTGTCCGTGACGAACTTCGGCATACCCGGCACCGGGGCGGAAACTCCATCAGGGAGCGGCGGAGCCGAGGCCGTCGGGGCGGGCAGCCGGATGGCCTTGCGGATCGTGTCCACGCCGCCGCGGATCCCCGAAGCCGCGCGGCCACCGATCAGCAGTGCCGCCCCCAGCACGGCACTGCCAGCGGCGCCCAGCATGAAGCGGCGCCGATCGGTCGACGCGGCCGGGGCGCTGGCGTCGTCGTTCCCGTCCGTGGCGCTCGCCACGGCGCGGGCCCGGGTGGCCAGCCAGCCCAGCATCAGCACGCCGGCGAGGGTGCCGGCTAGGGTGGGTACGGCGTCGAAAACGGTGGTGGCCGCACGGGAGATGACGACGGCGCTGGCGCCGAGTCCCAGCACCGCCACGGCGAGCTGCGCACCCGTCCGGTGCTTCTTCGCCAGCAGGCCGAGGCCCGCGGCGAGGACGAGGACGACGAGGAACATGGTCGCGAAAAGCGCGATCTTGTCATAGACGCCGAAGAGGGCGATCGCCGCGTCCTTCACCCACGGCGGGATGATGTCGATGAAAGCACCACCGATGGAGACCAGCGGGGCCGAGTGCGCCGCGAAGAAGTTGGAGAGTGCCTGGGCGAGCCCGAGGAGCATCAGTGCTGCGGCGATGCCAGCGAGCATGAACCGCCATCCGGAGCGGAAGAACCGTGCCATGTCAGTGACCCTTTCGTGAAGTACGTGGGCCGGCACCGGTGCGGACTAGAGTTCGCTGAGCACGATCGGATCGGTGGTGGGTTGTTCTGATCCGGTAGCGGGCTCGACCGTAATGCCGATGTGGGTGACGCCCTCCATGGACCCCTCGAGCATCTTCGGCTCGCGCCCGGCCGCTTGGGCTTCACTCAGCATGCCGGCCGGTGACGCGCCGTCATCTGAGATCAACCACAGCTCGTAGGCGCGGTCTTCGGGGAGTTCGGGAAGGGCTGACGCGCTGAGGATCATCATGCCTTCGGTGGCGGAGTAGCTCAGGTGAACTCGCCCGCCCTCGGAGGACGGAAGATTAGCCATCTTCGCGTCGGATGCAGCCATGATCTGTCCGGCCATCTCTTGGTAGTGGAGTGACTCGGCCAGCTGGGCCTGCGTAGAGTCCAGCTCATTCTGCTGGACCATCACAACACCGGTGAGGGCACCGGTGGAGAGCAGCAGCACGGCGGCCGCCGCGGAAAGTAGGCGCAGAGTGTGCTGCTTGCGCCGGTAGTCTGCCAGCGAGACCACCTCGACATCGGCTTCCTCCTCGGACATCGTCTCCGATGCCGGGGTGGGCTGAGTCGGGCTGGCGGACTCCGCCGGCTGGGACGCGGCGACGTCGGGCGCTGCCGACGCGGGATCGCCGGCCTCCTGCGGGGGAAGCTGCCGAGTCTGCCGAATCGCGGCCATGATGTTCTGCTTGGCCCGCGGTGGCGGGGTCTGCTCCCCGGCGGCCGCTGCCAAATGGGCCGCGGTCTCGGACAGGCTGCGCGCTTCCTCAGCCGCTTCTGGGTTTTGCTCCAGATACGCCTCGATTTCAGCGCGTTCGGAATCCTCGAGTGCGTTCAGCGCCCAGGCACCGGTCATCGAATGCTTGTGGTCACTCATCACGCCACCCCCAGCCTGTCTCTCAAAATGATCATTCCGTCGCGAATCCGCGTCTTGACCGTGCCCAAAGGAACCTGCAGCAGTTGCGCGACCTCCTGATGGGTATATCCCCCGAAGTAGGCCAGTCGAATCGCATCCCGCTGTATTTGTGTCAACGATTCCAAGGCTTTGAGCACCCGCTCCATATCCGCCTTCAACACCGCGGTGTCTGCAACATCATCACTGGATTCCTGAAACTCCTTGATGCCCTGAGCCAGGTCCCGTGCGGTACTCGCCTGAGCGGCGCGCACCCGGTCCACCGCCCGCCGGTGGGCGACCGTACAGATCCAGGACCTAGCGGAGCCCCGTTCGGCGTCGTAGCGCGTGGCGTGTTGCCAGACCTCGATGAAGACTTCCTGGAGGACTTCTTCACTCAGTCCGGGATCCCGAACTACTCGCTTGATGAGGCCAAAGACCAGCCCCGAGGACTCGTCGTAGAGCGCTCCGAACGCGTCCTCATCGCCGAGGGCCACACGGGCCAACAGGTCGTCAAGGGAGGCACGCTCCGGCGTCGTGCGCTCAGTACCAGGAAGCTTCATCACACCTATAGTTCCATACCCGCCGCCCATGCCTCTCACGTCCTTAGCTATCTCCCCATGCCGATCCCGGCGAGGTTTCGCTGGTCATCACCCGGGGGTCCGACGCCAGGGGCTCCGTACGCTGTTGCGCCGGAGCCCCCGTTGCCGTACGGCCGGCGACTTACATATCATCCGAGGCCGGCATCAGGACCTCATCGACCAGGTACACGGTGGCGTTGGCCGTCTGGACACCGCCGCAGATGACGTTGGCGCCGTTGACCGTGAGCTCATCGCCTTCGCCGGCCACCTCGACGGTTCCACCCTGGACGGTGGTCTGCTCACCGGCGATCTCATCCGGGGCGATCTGGCCGGGAACCACGTGGTACGTCAACACGCTGGTCAGCATGTCGGCGTCGCTCACCACAGCATTCAGGTCCTCTTCGGGGATGGCGGCGAAGGCGTCATCGACCGGGGCGAAGACCGTGAACTCGTCGCTGTTCAGCGTGTCCACCAGGTTGACATCCGGGTTCAGCTCACCGGAGACAGCGGAGGTCAGGGTGGTCAGCAGCGGGTTGTTGGACGCCGCCACGGCCACGGGATCCTGGGCCATGCCCTCGACCGAGCCGGCCCCATCCGGGACGTCCTCAGCGTAGGCGGAGCAGCCCGGGCCGACCAGGTTGGCGGCCGGATCCATCATCTCCGACTCTTCGCTCTCCTCCGTCATCGGGGCCTCGGAGCTCATCGGGGCCTCGGACGTGGCCGAGGACTCCATGGGCTCCTCCTCCATGCTGCCGCTCGAGCAGGCAGAGAGGGCGAAGGCCGCGGTGGCGAGGACGCCGAAAACGGGAAGCATCTTGTTCTTGTACATGGTGTTCTCCTGTTCAGTGAGGTGAAACGTGGGTACTGATGGTTGGTTTGTGGTTAGGCCGTGGCCGTGTGGGCTGGGCTGCGGCGGCCCAGGATGAGGCCGAGCGCGATCATCCCGATACCGAGGCCGAAGTGCAGGATGTTGTCTGCACCGTTGACCGGCACAAAGTTGGCGGGGCTACCGTGGGGGACCAAGACGCCGTAGACGCCCAGAACCAGGTAGATCACGCCACCCCAGACCAGGTAGCGGACGGCCATCTTGCCGCTGCGCCCTGCCATCAGGCCGACGACACCGAACAACAGGTGCACGGCGTTGTGCAGGACGGAGACTTGGAAGAGGCCCAAGAGCATGGCCTCCGAATGGTGGGATGCGAAGGACAGGTCGCCGACGTTCGTGGTGATACCGGGGACGAAACCTAGGATGCCCACCAGGAGAAAGACCGCGCCGACCGTGCGGGCCGCCAAAGCAACCGCCGGACGTTGCGTCCTCTGAGCTGCGGAAGTAGTCATCTCTCGCTCCTTGTGTTGTATTGTCACCGCCGTTGCGCGGTCACATCTCCAATTCGGTGCGGGACGGGAATCGGATTGGAGATTTCTCGAAATAATTTCATCGGCCCGCGATTCGCCCCCCTCCTAACGGGGCTATAGGCGCAGCAGCGCACGGAATACCCGAGGTCCCGAGGTAGTTGACGCCGTCGTGAAGAACATCGGATTCCTGTCATTCGGCCACTGGACGGACCACCCGCAGTCGGGCACGCGCAGCGCGGCCGACGCGCTGCACCAGGCGATCGACCTCGCGGTTGCCGCGGAGGAGCTCGGCGCGGACGGCGCCTACTTCCGCGTGCACCACTTTGCGCAGCAGTACGCGTCCCCGTTCCCGCTGCTCGCGGCGATCGGCGCGCGCACCAAGAGCATTGAGATCGGCACCGGCGTGATCGACATGCGCTAGCGCATGTTGATCTTGTGACGTTGGTTCAGGATTGCCGCGGGCCTGGCCTGAGTCGAGATGCAATCGGCACTATCGCTGTCCCGAGTCGTGAGCGTATCGCGTCAGTATCTTCTCGGCCCTGACACGGAGGGCCTCGCGCAGCGAGTCGGGCGTCAGGACCTCGGCATCGGTGTCGAGCCGCCACACCGCCCACACCGCGTGGCGTAGATCTTCGAAAGTCACGTCAAGGCTGACCCAATCGTCCGGCTCCGGGTTCTCGGCTCGGACGGCGCGGGCAGCGTCCAGTAGCTCCTCGCGTCGTGACGTCTTAATGCGGACGACGACGGGGATGTGGTTCTCGGAGAGGAACTGTGCAGTGCGCTCGGCCCAGATGCGGTCGAGGTCGACCCGTGCGGGGCGTTGCGCCGGCTCGGGGAGCGCTTCGGCGCTGAACATTCGAGACAAACGGTAAGTCCGATCGTCTCCGGATTTGGTCGCCAGCAGGTAGGTGCGCCCGCGGACAGTGACCAGTCCGATCGGGTCGACAGTCCGGGGGCTCGGCGTATTGCCAGGTGCCGCGTAGTCGAATCGCAGCCGATGGCCGGTGAGCACCGCACTGCGGACCTCGCTCATGACGCCGTCAGCCAGATCTTCGGTGGTGACGCGGCGAGAGAGCAGGTCAGTCTCCGGCTCGACCAGGAACCGCTTGGCCGCATCATCAAGGCTCGCCCGGTGCCCCTCGGGCAGCGCGTCGACGACCTTCCGCATCGCCGAGGCGAGAGGTGCGCTGAGGCCGAAGACCTTCTTGCCGCGATCTGATCCGGCGGTGAGCAGCGCGAGTGCCTCGTCATGGTTCAGCCCAGTCAACTCGGTACGGAAGCCGGGAAGGAGCGAGTAGCCGCCGTGTCGACCACGGTCGGCGTAGACGGGTACGCCCGCGGTCGAGAGGGCGTCGATGTCACGCAGCACGGTGCGCGTGGACACTTCGAGCTCACCGGCCAGCTGGTCGGCGGTCATTCGGCCTCGCTGACGCAGCAGCAGCACCAGAGAGACCAGTCGGTCGGCTCGCATGCATCCATTTTTACCAGAAATCACGACACATGGTGGCGTGATTCGTTGCGAGGCTGGTGGTGCAGCGTCGAGGACGGCGGCCACCTGGGCGGTCGGGCGCTGCGGAACGAACGAACGGAGCAGCAATGGAACGCACGGCAGTGAACCCGGTGACGTGGTCGCAGGAAATGGGTTTCAACCAGGGTGAGGTCGTCTCGGGTTCGGCGCGGACCCTGTACATCTCCGGGCAGACGGCGATGAGCCAGGACGGTCGGCCAGAGCACGACGGGGACATCGCGGCGCAGCTCGCGCTGGCCGTGGCAAACCTCGAAGCCGTGCTCGCCGAGGCCGGCATGACACTGGCGAACCTGGTCCGACTCAACGTCTACACCACCGACGTGGACGCGCTGTTCCCGCACTACGGCGTGCTCGCCGGGAAGCTCGGGGCGGCAGGAGTCGCCCCGACCACCACGATGCTCGGCGTCACCCGTCTGGCAATCCCCGGCCAGATGGTCGAGCTCGAAGGCACCGCCGTCGCCTGAAATGACCATGTCAATGTCCGCTGCTCGTGTCGCTGGATCGACGCGGGCAGCGGACGGATCGGAGGTGCAACCGATGCCCAGCATCACGACCATCGGCGTCTACGGGTTCACCCTCTCGACCTTTCTGGAGACTCTGGGAGCGTAGGGAGTCGCCCAACTGCTTGACGTCCGCCAGCGCCGGGGCGTCCGGGGGACGGAGTACGCATGGGCGAACTCTCGCCGACTCCAAGCCGCGCTCGCAGCCAACGGAATCGACTACCGGCACCACCGGGAGCTCGCGCCGACGACCGAGCTAGCGCATGTCAGAGTTACGACGTCGGCGTGGGCGCTGTGATAGCACCAAGGGCGACGTCGATGACGTCGTGCAACTTGTCCGGTGCGAGTTCAGCCCGCGCGGTGACGTGTAGCCCCTGCACAAGAGCCACTAGAAGCCGGGCATGGGAGTGGCAGTCGATTTCCTTGCGGACATCACCTGCTTGCTGTGCGGCCCGAAGCCCGCACTCGATGCCTCGCTCGAACGACCGAAGCCCTGAATACACGATCGCGCGCGCTTCTTCGTCCTGCGGGAGAAGCTCGATTGCGGTGTTTCCGAGCATGCAGCCGCGCCCGGGCGCTTCGTGTGCCGCTTCCAGTACGGACCCAAGCAGACTACGCACGGCGTCGAGCGGGGCGTCGCTGGTCGCTAGCGACTGGACAGAGGCGTGGCTCATCTCAGCGAAGTCCTGAAGTGAGCGCAGGAACAGAACACGCTTGGAGCCGAACGCGGCGTGCAGACTGCCGGGAAGTACGCCCAACTCGTCGGACAGGGCGCGGATCGATGTCGCTCCATAGCCGTTGCCCCAAAATAGTTCCCTTGCGCGGTCGACGATGGTTTCTTCGTCGAAGCCTCGTGGTCGCCCCGTCCGTGCCATGCTGTCACTCTACGACATCTTGCACGCTTGACCAAAAACTGTCAGGGTAGTTGTTGGCCATGCATTCAAGAAGTCAGGGTACGGGGGCCGTCCTGCGCCCGGAAGGAGAGCACCATGAACATGCCCGCTCACGACACGATCCGCTTGACTCAGCACGTCGACGCATCGGTGGCAGACGTCTGGAAGGCATATGCCGACTCGGATGCGCGTGCTCGCTGGAGCGTTCCAGCTGGGGAGGAGATGGTCTATGACCAGTCCGAATTCCGCGAAGGCGGCCACGACCGCTACCGATGCGGACCGCCTGAGACTCTCGACTTCCATGCAGAGACCGAGTACACGAGGATCGTGCCGAACGAACTCGTTGTGTACACGGAGACGGTGAAGAACGAGGGGCTACCACTCGCGACCGGACTCGTGACGTGGGAGTTCGAACCAGACGACGAAGGAACTCTGGTCACCGTCACCAGCCAGGCGGTTTCCTTCGTTGGATCAGGGATGATCGACGGCACCCGCAATGGGCACACGAAGGCACTTGAACAACTCGGTCGGCACCTCGCTGACGCGTAGTTCACAGCGCCGCGAGCTCGCGGCCAATGGGCAGGAGGCATGAGAGCACCATGGCAGCAGATCTCTTCATCTCGTACGCCTGGACCTCCGATCAGCACCGCCAGTGGGCCCACCTCCTCGCCGCCCAGCTGAAGGCGCTCGGCTAAGACGTGCTGATCGACGCCGACGTCGTCTACGGCGACAGCCTCACCGGGTTCATGCGGCGGGTGGTCGACGCCGACCACGTGCTCATGATCACCGACGACAACTACGTGGAACGGGCGGACAACTGCCCGGAGTCCGGCGTCGGCATCGAGAACCGCTGGCTCCGGGAGGCGCACCCGGAGCGACCGATGACCTGGCTGTCGGTCCTGTTCAAGGACAGCCTCGACCACACGACGCCGTCCTGGCTGGCGGAGCACAAGCCCAAGGGCTTCTCGTTCAACCACGACCCTGCGAAGCCGCACGACTTCCCCGGATCGGAGCAGGTGGACGAGCTCTGGCGCTGGCTCGAGGGACTGCCCGCGAACAAGGACGCGGCTACGCCCATCTCCGTCCTGCGCGAGCGGTCCGTCCGGCTCGAGCGCCACGAGCTGAGGAGCGACCCGTCGCACTGGCGCAGTCCTGCACTGGAGGGCAGCGAGCGATTCGCGTTCGAGGACGCCCCCTCGAAGACGTTCCGGTGGGGGCACAGGGAGACCGAGAACGCTCTCATGGTCTCGGGCTGCGGGGTCGATTCCGTCTACGTCTACCGGGATCCGATCAAGGCCGTCGGAGTCGTGCGGGACGAGGGGATCACCGACGCGGCGCTCGAGAGCCAGCTGGCTCGGGGCCGGAACGTGGTCGCGCACGAGGGGCAGACGGTCGTGCTGATGAACGAACACGGCGCGCTCAGCGTCGTCGAGATCCTCGCCGTCCAACTGGAGATCAGCGGCGAGTCGTACGTCGCGCCCTACATCGACATCCGATGGCGCGTGGTGGAGAGCTCCTAGCCTTCCGCCCACCGGTCCTCGCCCAGCTGAGCCCAGTACGGGCACTGCTCGTGATTTCCGAAGGCGCAGCCGTGCGGCCCCGAGTGGAGGTGCCAGCCTCCCACGCGGCTGTCCTAGGTGACGTGGCGGCAGCGCAGCATCTGGTAGCGCATGTCTGGGTTATAGCGCTCGAAGGCAGGCGCTGCCACGGATGACTCGACCTTGCCATCGTGGGCAGCTGGTCCGGTGAAGCCTCAGACCGAGGGCGCTTGACCTTGCCCCTGGGGGAAGGCGTCAAGTGGTTGCAGGTGGTCACAACGCCACCGGCAATACGGAAAGAGGACGTGATCTGAAATGGCACTAAACATCGCAGCCGAAGAGCGGCAGACTGTTCACTATATCGGCATTCCCCTCAGCGCCCGATTCTCGGAGTTCGGCGCGCCCGGCGGCCCCAACGAGGCGATCCCGCGGATCTATCAGTGGCTGGGCGAGCACCAGGTTACGCCGCTTGGCGGGCCTCTCTACGTCTACCGTCACATCGGAAACAGTGATGACACGGCTGACCTCACCGTCGCGGTGCCGATCGCCGGACCGGTCAAGCCGACAGACGGTCTCGTTCTCGGTGCCCTCCCGGCAGGCACCTACGTCGTCGGCCGTCATGTTGGCGCGCCCGATGCCATCCCGGCGGCACACAGCGAGGCCAAGAAATGGGCCGAGGCCAACGGGCATCGCCTCGACGTCCTCGAAGACGACAACGGCGGACTGTGGACCGGCCACGCCGAGCACTTCCTTACCGATCCCGCGGAAGAACCGGACCCCTCCAAGTGGGTCACCGATCTGCTGTTCAAGACCGTCTGAGCGCGCAGAGCCTTCGATAGACTGGACTCCTGAGGAGGGGCATGGCCGATCTAATGACGATTGGAGAGTTCGCGGCGGCCACATGGCTGTCGCCGAAGGCGCTCCGGCTCTACGACCGGAACGGCCTCCTCTCGCCCGATGCGGTCGATCCGTTCAACGGCTATCGGAAGTACAGCCACTCTCAGATCGAAGTCGCCCGTCTCGTCACCATGCTCCGGCGCATCGACATGCCTCTTGGCCAGATCAGGGAGCTGCTGGGACTGCCTGAAGACGAAAGAGCAGCCTTTGTAACGCGTTATCGGGAAGCCGAAGCGGAACGGCACACGCGTCGCCAATCCCTGGCTCGCTTCATCGAGCACGCGGTCGCAGAGGGCTCGTTGGACGGAGACGGCCAGCCTGGATCCTCCCAGTTTGAGGTGTCGCAGCGAACCGTTCCAGACAGCGCAGTTCTGACATCGACCCGGCACACGTCCGCCCGCGAGCTGCCTGATGTCATTCGCTCCAGTGCAGCGAGACTCCTGCAGCTCGCGGACGGACGCGGCGGTGCAAGCGGTGGGCTCGTCGTGATCTACCACGGCCAAGTCGGCTGGGAGTCCGACGGGCCTATCGAGGTCTGTGTGCCGCTCCGCGACGTGGAGCGTGCCCATCGAGTGGAACGGGAGCATTTGCAGCTGTTCACGCGCGTCGTTTCCGAGGATGTGCAGTTCCCCAGGATTCTCGCGGCGTTCGAAGCGGTCCAGATGCGTGCTCGTCAACTCGGTTTCGCCCATGCGGGACCGCCTCGAGAAATCTACACACCCGACAACCAAGACTCGGTGCCGCGATGTGAGGTTGCATTGCCGGTCACCGCAAATGAAGGACAGGTGAGCATATGAAAATCGTTCTTCCCACGGACTGCGGGAATGCGCCGAGAATCGCCATAGTCGGAGAGTTCGTCACTAACTGGGCGAAGAGCGACGCCGAGGCCATGACCGCATGGTTGACCGATGATGTGACCTGGACAGTCGCCGGGCGAGGGGTCGCCAGTGACGTTGTCCCGGCCGGCTTCGCGTGCCCGGGCAGCATGCCCAACTACCTCGAAGTCAATACGATCATCACGCACGGCCGACTCGCTTCCTGTGATGGCTTCGTAGATTGTGAGTCAGTCCGAATGCACTTCAGTCACGTGTTCAAGTTCGCGAGCACGTCGAAGGCTGCCAAGATTAGGGAGGTCCGAACGTATCTCAGCGAGTGCGCTTAGCGCATGTCGATGACCCCGGTGCCGACCTCGATCCGTTCCGTGCGCGCCGCGATCGCCGCGAGGAGGGGCATCGGCGAAGCGCCCTGTCGCGCGAAGTGATGGACCCGGAAGTACGCGCCGTTGACGCCGAGTTCGTCGGCGGCGACCGACAGGTCGATCACCTGCCGGAGGATCTCGCCGGCTCCCGGGTCCTCCGGGCCCGCGCCGGTGCCATGGTGGCCGAAACTGAGGAATCCGAACGCCTTCATGGGCCCAACCCTACGGGGAGCGAGCGGGGTGACCATCGCCACAGGCGAGGCGACCCGGATGCAATCCGACACACAGGACGCAATCAAGATCACACCGTAGGGACCCGTACTTTTCGTCCGATGTTCCGTTTGTTCACCTTCGATTCACCTTCGGGCTGTGGAATGTCCTTGTCGACCGACAACGAGAGATGAGCGCACATGCTTGAGAGCCCGACGGCGGCCCCGTCCACGCACACACTCCGGCCTTCCTCCGACGACCCCGCGGTCACCACCGCGATCGACGGAGCACCTCTCGTCGACCCGACGTCGACCGCGCCACTGGAGGACAGCTCGGTGGCCACCCCGCAGGGCGCCTCGGCGGCAGAGGGCGCGGCTCCGAGTGCCGTGGCCACCGAACCTGCGACCCCGCAGGGCCCCTTCGACCGGTTCCTGGCACCCGGCCCGGCCCGGAGCGTCGTCAACTGGCTGGCCGTCGTCCTCGCGGTGTACGTGCTCGTGAGCGCCGTCGGTGTCATCGGTGCCGGGTTCAAGACGGCGACCGGCGACCACGCGCCCCAACTGTTCGCCTTCGCGGAGAACCCGCTCGTCGCACTCATGGTCGGCATCCTCGCGACCGCGGCTCTCCAGTCGTCCTCGACGACGACCTCGATCACCGTCGGACTGGCCGCCGGCGGACTGCCGCTCGAGATCGCCATCCCGATCATCTTCGGGGCGAACATCGGCACGACTCTCACGAACACCCTCGTCGCCCTGGGCTCCATCACCCGCAAGGACGAGTTCCGGCGGTCCTTCGCCGCGGCCACGGTCCACGACTTCTTCAACCTCATCGCGGTCCTCGTCTTCCTGCCGCTGGAGTACTTCACCGGCTTCTTCCGTCACCTCTCCGGTGCGATCGCCACGGCCCTCCCCGGTGGGAACGGCGTCGACACGGATTCCTTCGACCTCGTGGGCGCCGCGACCTCGCCACTCAAGGACGGACTCGGCGCGCTCGCGTCCCCGCTGGGTTCCGTGTTCGGCGGGGTCGTCATGGTCCTGCTCGGGGTGGTCCTCATCTTCTTCTCCATCGGCTTCCTCGGGAAGCTCCTGAAGACGCTGATGGTCGGCCGGGCCAAGGCGGTCCTCCACGGGTCGATCGGCCGCGGTCCCGTCACGGGGATCGGGGCCGGTGCCCTCGTCACCGCCGTCGTCCAGTCCTCCTCGACGTCGACGAGCCTCATGGTCCCACTCGCGGCCTCCGGCACCTTCTCCCTGCGCCAGGTCTACCCCTTCGCCGTCGGCGCGAACATCGGCACGACGATCACGGCCCTGCTCGCGGCCCTCGGTCTCAGCGGCGTCGACGCGGTCCTGGGCCTCCAGGTCGCCGTCGTCCACCTGCTGTTCAACCTGTGCGCCACGCTCGTGGTCTTCGGGATCCCCGTCGTCCGGGAGCTGCCCCTGCGGGGAGCCGCGTGGCTCGCCGGGCTCGCCGCCCGCCGCACCTGGATCGCCGCCGTGTGGGTTCTCGGGGTGTTCGTCGCCCTGCCCGCCGTCCTCATCGTCCTCACCGCAGTGTTCTGAGCGACCGCGGTGTTCTGAGCGCAGGCGCCTCTTTGCCCACGCTCCCCGTGAGTAGCAAGTCGGCTTGTGGTCACCTGTGCGTTCCCCGGGGAATCGGCGCGTCGTCGTGACGGCAGGCCGCCCTGCCTCTAGGGTCTGTCGGACCCCTGTGCACGGGGCCCACCGGATCCGGTGGTCCGCCGGACGGCGTCCGGTCGTCCTCCAGTTGGCATCCGGTCGTCCGGAACCGGACGGGACCCGCGCGCACCGCCGACCGAAGGACCGACACGACGATGGCGCTGGACGCACTGCGCACCGGATTCTCCCGACTGTTCCGCTCGACCGATCGGTCCCCCCGGCCACTCACCCTCCACCTCGGGTCGCAGAAGACTGGCACGACGGCGGCCCAACGGTGGTGCCGCCAGAACAAGGCGGAGCTCGCCACCCACGGCATCGCCACCCTCACGACACAGCCGGACATCCGCAAGGCCCTGGGCGGGTGGTACGAGGTGAAGAACCCGGGCAGCGGCGAGGCGTTGCACACCCTCATCCAGGGTGAGTACGGCGAGGGCGTGAACGGCGTCTTCTACTCCAGCGAGAGCAACGTCGGCACGATGTTCGCCCCGCCGGAACCGGCCCTGTACCCGTACTTCACCGAGAACATCCAGGCCATCGCGCGGGCGACCACGGAGTTCGACCGTCTCGTCCAGTTCACGGTGCGCTCGCATGTGGGATTCCTCGAGTCCTCCTACATCCAGAAACTCAAGCAGGGCACGGCGATGCCCTTCGAGGACTTCCACTCGGCCCTCGACCCCGAGGTGTCGTGGGTGCCGATCGTGCAGGACCTGGTCGACGCGTTCGGCGCCGAGAACGTCGTGATCTACGACTAAGACCGCGATCGCACCGACTCCCCCGCCCTCGTCCGGCAGCTTCTCGACGATGCCTTCGCACATCTGGGCGCCGAGGGACTCGTGACCGACGAGTCCGTGGCCGGGCGGGTGAATACGCGCTACACACAGCGGATGGCGGAGTTGGCCGTCGACATCCTCCCCCGCCTGCGGAAGGAGGAGAGGACGCCCTTCACCGAATTCCTCAAGGCCGTCGAGTCCCCGGACGACCCTCCGGCGACCTTCGTCCCGGAGGACGATGCCGCCCGCCTCGACGACCGGTACGCCGCGGACCTCGAGGAGATCGGACGGCTCGTCGCCGTGCGGTGAGCACGGAGTGGACTGAGCTCGGAAAGGACAGGGCGCCTCGGCGGCGGGGAACAGGTGGCGGCCACGGCCACTACTGATCCATGACATGGACGGGAACGACGCGGGCCCCGCACCTACAGGTGCGGGGCCCGCGACGATCGTGCCGTGGGGACCCAGGAGCGAGCTCTACCGGGACCCGGTGGACGATGATGTGGTCGTCACCGACGAATGTACATCAGATGCCATGACCACCGGTAAGCGGGTCCTCATCGGTCCGGGTGGTACCCGTCGTCGAGGAGGATGCGGAGGTCTCGGCCGGAGCCTTGTCCTCCAGCTTCTGCAGGGTCCGGGCCGCGGCCTCGCGACCACCGAGCCCGAAGGCCAGGGCGGCGGCGAGGGCGCCACCGATCACCACGGCGCCGAAGGCCATGTTGATGATCGAGTCGGCCAGGCCCATGTAGTTGAGGCCCATGGCGATGAACAGGGCGATCGTCGCGTAGCGCAGCACCTTGCTGAGCACGTCGTTCGTGATGAACGAGCCGATGATCTTCGCCAGGAGGAAACCGGCGGCGATGATCGCACCGCCGAACAGGACGCTGCCGCCGAGTGCCAGGACCTCGTCGAGGATCGCGGTGATCTCCGGGAAGCCGAGCATATTGGCGGCCATGATGCCGAAGAAGATCATGATCGCCGTCTGCACGATCCGGGTGACCACGGTCGAGGCGCGGGTGCCCTCGGGCAGGATGTTCAGGTTCGCGACCGAGCCGTCGAGACCGAGGCCTGACAGGATCTGTTCGAGAAGGGTGCCCAGGAACTTCGCGATGACCGCGCCGATGAACAGGAGCACGGCGGCGGCGATGATCGCCGGAATGGCGTCGAGGAACAGGGCCAGCATGGCCGAGGCCGGCTCGGAGATCGCGGCGATGCCGAGCACCTGGAGAGCCGAGATCGAGACGACGATCATGATGACGCCGAACAGCACGTTGCCGATCAGCTGCAGGAGCTTGCCGTTCTCCTGCTGGGCGACGGCCTGCGGCGGGACGGACTGCTGACCGGGGGCGACCTCGGGCTCCACCGGCTTGCGTAGCTTGGACTTCACCATCCAGCCGTAGACGTCGACCGGGCCGAGGAGTGCCCAGACGAGCTGGCGGACCACCTTGGCGAGGACCAGGCCGATGAAGAAGATGAACCCGGCGCCGATGAGGTTGGGCAGGAAGCCGAAGATTCCGTCGAGCAGGCCCTGCAGCGGTGCGAGGACCTGGTCGAGGGAGAACAGCTGGAGTACGGCGATGAGACCGAACAGCCACACGAGGAGCGAAGCGACCTTGCCGATCGACGCCCCGACCGTCTGGCCGTCGTTGCCCTGACGCTGCAGGGCGGGGACACGGTTGACGACTTTCTTCACAGCCCAGCTCACGAGGGATGCGATGATCCACGTCGCGAGCAGGATGAGGACGGCGAAGACGACCTTGAGCAGGATTCCCTGCCAGTCGAAATCATTCACGGTTCTACTCCTTGTTCATGTGCCATCCCCTGGCCCGGCGCCGTGGTCTCCCGCCTTGCGGACCAGGGAGCGATCCGCACGGGCCACCCGGGACGGGACCTCCGTGATTCGGGATGACATCGATGCTGGTCACGGGACCGTCGGGACCCGACAACAATAGGAACAGCCCTGTCGCCGAACAAGAAGTGTTGAGAGATCGACATACTCGTGGCAGATATAACGATTTCGTTTCCCTTGTGATATCGGGCCGGAACCGCATGGAGTGGGGTGGGTGGTACGGGCGGGGGCCGCGTTAGGGGCCGGCTCGGGTGCCGAGGGCCGGGCCGGGGCCGTCGCAGGCCTGTCGTAGGGCCCGGGGATGGACGGCCGGTGGGGCCGCGGGTGGGGGGGGGGTGCTTC
>NZ_JBDIUY010000042.1:0-8302 GCF_040212315.1 Brevibacterium litoralis
CTTCGTGTCGACGAGTTCTTTGAGTTGCTGTGTCAGGTGGAGGCGTTGGGAAGGTGAATACGGCACGGTCGTTGCAACCTCTCGGATGGAGAGTGTTGCAACGACCGTTAGAACCCAAGAAGTGCAGGGCGCCTCGTGCGCGTTGGGGGGACTCAGTGCAATGCGTCGTTGAGCTTGATGGCCGAACCCGTGCGGGAGACCGCCTCGACGACGCCGGTGGCGCCGTTGCGGCGCAGCAGGACGTTCGAGGCGCCGTCGAGCTCCTTGGCCTTGACGACCTTCCCGCCCTCGTCGACGAGGGAGACGGGCGTGCCGGCGGTGACGTAGAGGCCCGCCTCGACGATGCTGTCGTCGCCGATCGAGATGCCCACACCGGAGTTGGCGCCGAGCAGCGTGCCCGAGCCGATGCTGATGCGGTGGCTGTTACCGCCGGACAGCGTGCCCATGATGGAGGCGCCACCACCGATGTCGGACCCGGCGCCGACGACGACACCCTGGGAGATACGGCCCTCGACCATCGCGGTGCCGAGCGTGCCGGCGTTGAAGTTCACGAAGCCCTCGTGCATGACGACGGTGCCCTCGGCGAGGTGGGCGCCCAGGCGCACGCGGTCGGCGTCGCCGATGCGCACGCCGGAGGGGGTGACGAAGTCGGTCATGCGGGGGAACTTGTCGAGGCCGTACACGGCCACCGCTCCGCGGGCCAGGAGCTTCGCGCGGGTGGCCTCGAAGCCCTCGACGGCGCAGGCGCCCTGCGAGGTCCACACGACGGTGACGAGGTGGGAGAAGATGCCGTCGAGGTTCAGCTCGTTGGGGCGGGCGAGTCGGTAGGAGAGCGCGTGGAGGCGCAGGTAGACGTCGGCCACGGACTCCGGGGCGGCGTCGAGGTCGATCGTGAGGTCGACGACCTCGGTGTGGGTGCCGCGGGCCTCGTCGGTGGCGACGAGCGCCGCGAGAGCGGTGCGGTCGAAGGCGGCTGCGGCCTGCGTGGCGGCGGCCTCGGCGGTGTTCGCGAGGACGGGGGCAGGGTACCAGACGGCGAGGGTCTGCTCACCGTGGACGGTGGCGAGTCCGGTTGCGGAGACGAATCGAGTTGTCATGGGTCCAAGACTATCCGTGGCGGGTTCGCGGCTGGATAGGGTGGGGACATGAGCTCGTCACACTCCCTCATCGAATCCCTCGGGTCCCCCGTCGACCTCGTGGCCGCCCTCTGCGACATCCCCTCGGTCTCCGGGGAGGAAGCGGCACTCGCCGACGCGGTCGAGGCGACGCTGGCGCACGTCTCCGCAGGTGCCGGCCCCGCGCTCGACATCCGGCGGGACGGTGACACGATCGTCGCCGCGACCCGGCTGGGACGGGGGGAGCGGGTGGTGGTGGCCGGGCACCTCGACACCGTGCCGATCGAGGACAACGTGCCGCACTCCCGGTCGGTCGTCGACGGGGTCGAGGTGATCCACGCCCGGGGTGCCTGCGACATGAAGGCCGGTGTTGCCATGCAGTTGGCGGTCGCCGCAGCGCTGCGGGACCCGGTCCGGGACGTCACGTGGGTCTTCTACGACCACGAGGAGGTCGACGCCTCCCTCAACGGGTTGGGCCGGGTCACCCGGAACCATCCGGACTGGATCACGGGCGACCTGGCGATCCTCGGGGAGCCGAGCAATGCGGGGATCGAGGGCGGGTGCAACGGCACCATCCGCGTCGAGGTCCGGCTGCACGGTGTCCGTGCCCACTCGGCCCGTGCCTTCATGGGCGACAACGCGATCCACAAGGCCGGTGCCGTCCTGCAGGAGCTTGCGGACTTCGCCCCGGCGACCGTCACCGTCGACGGGCTGGACTACCGGGAGTCCCTGTCGGCGGTCGGGATCGACGGGGGAGTGGCCGGTAATGTCGTCCCCGACGCCTGCACCGTCACCGTGAACTACCGGTTCGCCCCCGACAAGACCGTCGCGAGCGCCGAGGCGTGGCTGCGGGAGTTCTTCGCAGGCCACGAGGTCGTCGTCACCGATGCCTCCGAGGGCGCCAGGCCCGGGCTCGACCGCCCGGCGGCCCGGGCCTTCGTGCAGGCCGTCGGGGCCGACCCCGCGCCGAAACTCGGGTGGACGGACGTCGCGCGGTTCTCCGCCCTCGGCATCCCCGCGGTGAACTTCGGCCCGGGTGATCCGCTGTTCGCCCACAAGGCCGACGAACACGTGCCCGCGGACCAGGTCCACGCTTCCGTCGCGGCACTCGCGGCGTACCTGGAGCCGGGAGTGCCGGTGCCAGGGGTCTCGGTGCAGGAGCACCGGAACGAGGAGGAGCACGCATGACGGGCGAACGCATGGCGGACGAGGCGGGCGCACAGGACGCTCCCCAGCAGGACACCTACCAGAAGGGTCCGGTGACGCTGCGGCGGTCGCTCGTACCCACGACGACCACCGACCAGCGCCTGCTCGACACCCGCGGGTCGACGGCCTGGGTCCACGAGGACCCCTGGCGGGTCCTGCGCATCCAGTCGGAGTTCGTCGAGGGGTTCGGCTCGCTCGCCGAACTCGGTCCCGCGGTCTCCGTCTTCGGGTCCGCCCGCCTGCAGGAGGGCAGTGAGGAGTACGAGACGGCCCGGCGGATCGCCGTCGGTCTCGTCGAGGCGGGCTACACCGTCATCACCGGCGGTGGTCCCGGGATCATGGAGGCCGGGAACCGCGGCGCCACGGAGTCGGAGGGGGTCTCCGTCGGGCTCGGGATCGAACTGCCCTTCGAGACGGGCCTCAACGACTACGTGGACCTCGGCATCAACTTCCGGTACTTCTTCGTCCGCAAGACCATGTTCCTCAAGTACAGCCAGGGATTCGTCGTCCTACCCGGCGGGTTCGGCACGCTCGACGAACTCTTCGAGGCCCTCACGATGGTCCAGACCGGCAAGATCACCCGGTTCCCCGTCGTCCTCGTCGGCACCGCGTTCTGGGGTGGCCTGGTCGACTGGATCCGGGACACCCTGCTGGCCCGCGGCACGATCTCCGCCGGTGACCTCGACCTGTTCCACGTGACCGACTCCGTCGAGGAAACCGTCGCCCACGTCCGGTCCGGGACGGGACCTTCGGAACCCCTGCCCGCAGGCGACCTCACGCCGGAACCCCGTCCGGGCGAGGAACCCGCGGAGGCCCGGGCGTGAGGGAGGCCCGGACCACCACCGTGCTGCCGACGGTCGGGGGTGGAACGGCGACCTTCGGGCCGGGCGATCCCGGCGTCATGGCCGTCATCAACCGTTCGACGGACTCCTTCTACGTCTCCAGCGACTCGACCGAGCGGGCCGTCGAGGCCGCACTAACCGCCCACGAGGCGGGTGCCGCGGTCGTCGACATCGGGGGAGTCCGCGCCGGACGCGGACCGGAGGTGTCCGTGGCCGAGGAGATCGACCTCGTCCGGCCTGTCGTCACGGCACTGGCAGACCGTGTCCCCGACCTCGTCGTGAGTGTCGACACCTGGCGGGCGGAGGTCGGGGAGGCCGTGGCCGCCGCCGGCGCCGGTCTGCTCAACGACACGTGGGCCGGTGCCGATCCCGATCTCGCCCGCGTCGCCGGAGCCCACGGTGTCGCCCTCGTGTGCTCGCACACCGGGGGACTGCCGCCGCGGACGGACGCCCACCGGAACTCCTACGGACAGGTGTCCACGGACGTCCGGGACGCCGTGCGCGCGGGCCTCGACATGCTCGTCGATCGGGCACGGGCCGCAGGCGTGCCCGACGACCGGATCATCGTCGACCCGACCCCGGACTTCGGCAAGAACACCCGGCAGTCGCTCGCCGTCGTCGACGGGCTGGCGGACCTGTGTGCCGGTCCGCACGGGGTGTTGCTCGCGATCTCGCGGAAGGACTTCGTCGGGGAGGCCACCGGAGCGGCCGACCCCGCGGACCGGCTGGCCGGGACCGTCGCCGCGACGGCCCTGGCGATCGACGCCGGTGTCGCGCTCGTGCGGGCCCACGACACGGCGGCGTCGGTGCAGACCATCGACATGGTGCTCGCCGTGCGCGGACTCCGGGATCCCCGCCGGTCCGTCCGCGGCCTGCGCTGAGGGTCCGGCCCCGCAGGGTCGAGGGTGTGGCCCTGACGATGTGTGCCCCTGCCGCTGTGAGAACATGACCCCATGTCTGTCTGGCTCGTACTCGGGGTGTGCGCGGCGGTCTTCGTCATGGCCGTCGTCGTCGCCGCTGCCTGGGGACTGTTCGATGCGTCCCCACTCACCGACCGCTTCGACGAGGTCGCCACGGACCCCGGGGACGACCTCCGGCGGACCACGCTGCCGGCGGACGTGCGGTCGACCGATCTCGACGGACTGCGCTTCCCACCGGCCTTGCGCGGGTACCGGGCCGAGGACGTCGACCGGGTGATCACGGTGCTCGCGGCCCGGCTCGCGGAGTACGAGGCCCGCGAGGATGCCCCGGCCACGTCCGGGGAGTCCGGGCAGGGCGCCTCGGGCGCGGACGTGGGTGAGGCACCGGGGACCGGACGGTGACGGGACCGGTCCCGACCCCGCCGTCCGGGTACGACGGCGCGCCCGTCCTCCTGTCCACGCTGTTCTCCCGGTCCCGCGTCGGGGACCTGACGCAGCGGTTCCTCGCACTGCCCGTGTGGCTCCAGGCGGTGCTCGTCTTCGCGGCCTCCCGCCTCGTGAGTCTGGCGATCTTCGCCGCCGTCGTCCGCCGCCAGGTCGCGGTCCTGTGGACCCGCGACGGGCAGGCGACGACGCTCGCGGACTTCCTCATGTTCTGGGACGCCGACTGGTACCGCACGATCGCCGTCGAGGGGTACCCGGACGTCCTGCCGACCGACGAGTCCGGCGCCGTGCAGCAGAACCAGTGGGCGTTCTACCCGCTCTTCCCGTGGATCGTCCGCGCGCTCGCCTGGGCCACCCGGATTGACTACTGGTACCTGGCCCCGGTCGTCTCGATGGTGTGCGGGGCCTGCGCCGCGGTGCTGATCCTCCACCTGTTCCGGCGGCACACCACCGAAGGACGTGCGGTGACGGGGCTCGCCTTCGTGTTCGTCTTCCCGGCCGCCGCCGTCCTCTCGACCGGCTACGCCGAGGCGCTCACCCTCCTCCTCCAGGCCGCCGCCCTCCTGCTCGTCGTGCAGCGGCGGTACCTCCTGGCGATACCCGTCGTGTTCCTCATGGACCTCTCGCGGCCGATCGGGGTGGCCTTCGCGTTCTTCATGCTCATCCACCTGATCGACCGGATCCGGCGGCGGCGGGTGGTGCCCTATCCGGCCGGGGAGGTCGTGCGGTCCTGGACCCTCGGTGTGCTCAGTTGTGCGGCCGCCCTCGTCCACCCGGCCCACGCCTGGCTGCGGACCGGTGACATCACCGCCTACACGCGGACCGAGGCGGCCTGGAGCGGGGGCCACGGACGGGTGGTCGTCCAGTGGTTCCAGCAGGCCAACTCCCTCGTGGGCGGGTGGGGACCGGTGCTGCTGTTCGCGGTGGTGGCCCTCATGCTCGTGCTCGTGTACTCACCGGCGGGTCGGCAGATGGGGCGCACGCTCCAGCACTTCTGCCTGGCGTACATGATCTACATCCTGCTCTTCTTCTTCCCGCAGACCTCGACCCTGCGCCTTCTGCTGCCGCTGTTCCCGCTCGCGCTCACCCTCGCGTGGTCCCGGTCCTGGATGCACCGGGCCTGTGTGCTCGTCGCCTGCGTGTTCCTCCAGATCGTGTGGGTCGGATATCTGTGGCATTTCACCCCACCCTCCGACCTCCCACCGTGATCCGCGGGCGGATACGGGCACCTCGGCAGCGTTGTCCTCGCTCGAAGTACCAACCCCACGTACTCCTTCGCTCGTCCGCCTTGCCGAGATACCCGTCTCCACCCGCGGGCCCGCCTGATTGATGCCGGGTCCATCACGACACGGCGCGCGGATGTGGTCTGGTTTACATGCCGGAGCGGAAATAGTGGATAATGGACACGGTAGGGCTTCCGGGGACGATCCCCCGGGCCACGGACACCGGAAGGATGACTTCATGGCTGCACAGAAACCGCGCACCGGCGACGGACCGATGGAAGTGACCAAGGAAGGTCGCGGCCTGGTACTCCGACTTCCCGTCGAGGGCGGCGGTCGCCTGGTCATCGAGGTGAGCCCGGACGAGGCCACCGAACTGCGCGACGTGCTGCAGGCAGCCGTCGAAGGCTGATTTCGACGCCGCCCACACCCCGGCACCCCACCGAGGGCTGAGTCCCCACTCCTTTACGCTTCTTCGATCCCCTCACGCACTGCGGGCCCCGGACGATCCTTCGTCCGGGGCCCGCAGTGCGTTCCGGCGGCGTCGGGTCTTCAGAAGTGGTGGCCTTCAGGAGAGGTGGGGTGCCGGGGTCCGGGCGGCGTCGGGCACTGCCGGGGCGGCGTCGGGCTCAGTGCGCGTCACCCTTGGACAGGACGAGGAGGCCGTCGTCGACGGGGAGCAGGAGTTCGTGGAGGTCCACCCGGTCCCGGGCGCGGGAGAGCATGTCGCGCAGAGCCCGGGTGCGTGGTTCACGGTCCGTCGGTTCGGTGACGGCGCCGCCGCCGAGTGCGCGGTCGATGACGAGGAGACCCCCGGCGGACAGCCGGTCGGCGGCGAGTGGCAGCAGTCGGTCGTAGGAGGTCGGGTCGGCGTCGAGGACGACCATGTCGTACCCGCCGGCGGCCAGGCGGGAGAGGACGTCCTCGCCCCGGCCGGTGATCATCCGGACCCGGTGCCGTCCGACTCCGGCGACGTCGAGGAGTTCACGGGCCACGGACTGGCGGTCCGCCTCGGTGTCGACGGAGGTGAGGACGCCCATCCGGGGCATCCCGGCCATGAGGGCGAGGGTGCCGGTACCGGTCCCGGTGCCGACCTCGATGACGGAGGCCGGCTGTCGTAGGCGGGTGAGGAAGGTGTAGGTCCGGGCCGTCGTCGGTGCCGTCGGCTCGACCTCGTACTCGGCGGCGATCTGGCGGGAGGCGACGAGTTCGTCGCTCTCCGGGTTCCACCGGTCCGCGTAGCGTGCCAGTGCGCCGAAGTCCCTGTTCCTCATACCGCCTGTTCACCTTCCTCTTCCTCGACCAGATCCGCGACCGCGGCCTCCCAGGCACCCACCAGGGCGTCCTCGTCGGCGAGGACGCGGCGCAGTGCCACTCCGTCCCCGTGCAGCGGGATGGCCTCGTCCTCCCAGTGTGTCCGGGCCCGGGCCGCGATCGGGGCGGGGAGTTCACCGCGGGCGTTCGTCACCCGCCACCACGGGACCCCGGAGCCGTAGGTCGCCATCACACGGCCGACGAACCGGGCGTGCGTGCCGGTCACCCGGGCGAGCATGCCGTAGGGCGCCACACGGCCCGCGGGCACGCACTCGGCGGCCCGCAGCACGAGCTCGGCACGCAGATCGTCCATGGGGGTGATTCTGACACAGGGGTCTCCCATGTCGGTGCAGGTGGTGGCCGCGGGGTGGGGTGGTCCGGGTGGACGCGGGGCGGAGGGCAGGGCGGTAGAATCCGTGAACATGTTCGGCATCAACGGCTCGGAGATGATCGTCCTTCTCGTCGTGGTGCTCGTCGTCATCGGACCACAGCGTCTCCCGGAGTACGCACAACAGCTCAGGGACCTCGTGCGCGCCCTCAAGCGGCGGGCCGACGAGGCCAAGGAGAGTGTGAAGAAGGACTTCGGCGAGGACTTCGAGGACGTCGACTGGCAGAAGCTCGACCCGCGCCAGTACGACCCCCGACGCATCGTGCGGGAGGCCCTCCAGGAGGAGGAGACCGCCACGCGCGCGGCCCGTGGGGGCACGACCCGTGCCCAGGCCGCCGGCGGAGCCACCGCCGCCACTCTCGTGACCCCGATCCAGCGGTACCAGGAGCAGGCGAGCCGCCGGGACGCCACCCGCCCGGCCCCCTTCGACCCCGACGCGACCTGAGCGGGGGCCGTCTCCTTCCGCACCTCACCCGAGATCACGGACTCCCGCGCAGATCACGGGTTCCGTTCCACGGCATCTGCACCGAACTCCGTGATTCCGAACCGGGCCAGGCTGTCGAATACGAAATCACGGCCGTGTGTCGTTCTCACGGTGGTGGAACACCGTGAGAACGACACACGGCCGTGATTTCGTATTCGACAGCCTGGCCCGGTTCGGAATCACGGAGTTCGGTGCAGATGCCGTGGAACGGAACCCGTGATCTGCGCGGGAGTCCGTGATCTCGGGTGAGGTGCGGAAGGAGACGGCCCCCGCTCAGGTCGCGTCGGGGTCGAAGGGGGCCGGGCGGGTGGCGTCCCGGCGGCTCGCCTGCTCCTGGTACCGCTGGATCGGGGTCACGAGAGTGGCGGC
>NZ_JBDIUY010000043.1:0-44147 GCF_040212315.1 Brevibacterium litoralis
GGCCGAGGTCGCGGGCGACCGTGGCCATGGCCTTCGAGGCCGGCGAGTCCGGGTTGGCGAGCACGGCGGGGGTGCCGGAGTCGCCGCCGGTGCGGACCTCGGGGTCGAGGGGGACCGAACCGAACAACGGCACCTTGGTACCGAGCGTGCGCTCGAGGTTGGCGGAGACCTTCGCGCCGCCGCCGGTCCCGAACACGTCCATGCGGGTGCCGTCCGGCAGTTCCAGCCACGACATGTTCTCGACGACGCCGGCCACCCGCTGACGGGTCTGCACGGCGATCGCACCGGCCCGCTCGGCGACCTGGGCGGCGGCCTGCTGCGGGGTCGTGACGACGACCAGCTCGGAGGTGGGCAGCAACTGGGCGACGGAGATCGCGATGTCGCCGGTGCCGGGCGGCAGGTCGAGCAGGAGGACGTCGAGGTCGCCCCAGAAGACGTCGGTGAGGAACTGCTGGAGTGCCCGGTGGAGCATGGGTCCACGCCACACGACCGGCTGGTTGGCCGGCACGAACATGCCGATGCTCATGACCTTCACGTCGTGGGCGACCTGCGGGATGATCATGTCGTCCACGCGGGTCGGGTTGCCGGTCACCCCGAGCATGCCGGGGATCGAGAAGCCGTAGATGTCGGCGTCGATGACACCGACCCGCAGACCTTCCTGGGCCATGGCGACGGCCATGTTCGCGGTGACGGAGGACTTGCCCACGCCGCCCTTGCCGGAGGCGATCGCGTAGATGCGGGTGAGGGAGCCCGGCTGGTTGAAGGGGATCTCCCGGGAGGAGCCGGCGCCCTGGAGCTTCTCACGCATGGCCTGGCGCTGCTCGGGCGTCATGGTGCCGAGCTTCACGGTCACCCCGGTGACACCCTCGACCGACTCGACGGCCTTCGTGGTGTCGGTCGTGATGGTGTCCTTGAGCGGGCAGCCTGCGACCGTGAGGAGGACGGTGACCGTGACGTGACCGGACGCGCCCACCTCGATGGAGTCGACCATGTCGAGCTCGACGATGCTCCGTTTGATCTCCGGGTCCATGACGCCTTCCAGCGCCTGGTGGATCTTCTCCTCGGTGGGCAGTGTCATCGGATCGTCCTCGTCCTCTCCGTCGGGTCTGCACCCCGGCGGGCGGATCGGCGTCGAAGCGCTCGGTCGCACTCTCCGCGAAGGGGAGTCAGGACCGGTCCGGGGTATCCGTCCCATTGTCGTCGATCGACCCCGCGGAACCCAATCCGGAGTCCGGTGCCGCACCCGGTCCTGATTCAGGTCCCGATCCGGAGGCCCCGCCCTCCCAGGTCTCGCGAAGACGGCGGAGTTCCTCGGCCTCGCGGGCCTCCCGGGCCTCCTGCTCGGCCCGGTCCTTCTCCCGCTGCTCCTCCATCTCCTCGAACAGATCGCGCAGTTCCGAGCGGATGAAGTCACGCGTCGCGATGTCGCGCATGGCGATGCGCAGGCTCGCGACCTCCCGGGTGAGGTATTCGGTGTCGGCGAGGTTGCGCTCGGCCCGCTTGCGGTCGGTCTCGAACTCGACCCGGTCGCGGTCGGCGCTGCGGTTCTCGGCCAACAGCAGCAGGGGCGCGGCGTAGGAGGCCTGGAGGGACAGGATGAGCGTGAGCAGTGTGAAGTTCAGGGCCTTGGGGTCGAACTGTGCGGCCTCCGGGGCCAGGGAGTTCCACGCCAACCACACGCCACAGAAGATCGTCATCCCGACCAGGAACCCGGGAGTACCCATGAACCGGGCGAATGCCTCCGCCCCGGCTCCGAACGCCTCGGGGGAGAACAGGCGGATCTTGCGGCGGTGGGCCGCCCGGGGGGTGTCGAGCTCGTCAGCGGCCACGGGGCACCTCCGTCCGGATGTCGTCCTCGCCCAGACGCCAGTCGTCGGGCAGCAGTTCGTCGAGCACGTCGTCGACGGTGACGACACCGACCAGGTGGTCGTTCTCGTCGGTGACCGGCACCGACACGAGGTTGTAGGCGGCCAGCAGCTTCGTCACCTCGCTCACCGGGGCGGTCGGCGGGAGCGCCTCGACCTCGTCGTCGAGGATCGCCCCGACGGCCTCCGCGGGCGGTTCGCGCAGCAGCGCCTGGATGTGGACGAGCCCCAGGTACTTGCCCGTCGGGGGTTCGAGCGGCTGGCGGCAGACGAACACCGCGGCGGCGAGCGCCGGGGCGAGCTCCTGGCGCCGGACGTGGGCGAGCGCCTCGGCGACGGTCGTCTCGGGGGAGAGGATCACCGGTTCGGTCGTCATGAGACCACCGGCGGTGTCGTCCTCGTAGGACAGGAGGGTGCGGACGTCCTTCGCCTCGTCCGGCTCCATGGCCGCGAGCAGGCGTTCGGCCTCCTCGTCGCTGAGGTCGCCGAGGAGGTCGGCGGCGTCGTCGGGTTCCATCGCCTCGATGACGTCTGCGGCGCGCTCGGTGTCGAGCGCGCCGACGATCTCGATCGAGGTGGTCTCCGGCAGCTCCTGGAGGACGTCCGCCAGACGTTCGGTGTCGAGTTCGCGGGCGACCTCGAACCGGCGCTTGGCCGGCAGGTCGCGCAGGGCGTCGGCGAGGTCGGCGGCCTTCGTGTCCTGGTAGGCCGCGATGAGCTGGGTGGCCTCCTGGTGGTCGCTGCCGGTCGTCGGGTGGTCGACCTCGGACCATTCGACCTGGAGCGTCTCGCCACGCCGGCGGAAAGGGTCGAGCGCGTGCTTGCGGGCGGCGGGCCGACGCACGTAGAGGCGCACGACCTCCCACTCCTTGTTCCGCTGCGGTTCGATCGCCACGTCCTCGATGCGCACCTGCGCACCCTCGCCGCGCAGCACGATCTCCTGTCCGAGCATCTGCCCGAGCACGAGGGTCTCCGTCGAGCGCTGTTCGAACCGCCGCATGTTCACCAGACCGGTCGTGATGACGGCCCCGGCGTCGATGCTCATCACGCGTGTCATCGGCACGAACACGCGCCGCCTGCCGGGCACCTCGACGACGAGTCCGACAACCTTGGGCTGCCTGCGCATGGTGGCCCGGTACACGACGACGGCGTCGCGCACCTTGCCCACCTGGTCACCCAGGGGGTCGAAGACGGCGACTCCGGCCAGTCGGGCCACGAACACGCGATCGGAAGTACCTGCCACGGCCCACACCCTAGTACGGGGGGCCGCGCAGGTGACGGACCCGCGGCCCGCACGCGATACTTGGGTCATGGTCGCCAAGCCCCTCACCC
Organism: Brevibacterium litoralis; assembly: GCF_040212315.1. Taxonomy (NCBI): domain Bacteria; kingdom Bacillati; phylum Actinomycetota; class Actinomycetes; order Micrococcales; family Brevibacteriaceae; genus Brevibacterium; species Brevibacterium litoralis. Next base: position 3,198 of record NZ_JBDIUY010000043.1, read on the forward strand.
AGCTGCCCCACGGCGAGATCCTCGCCTCCTACCCCGACCACGAGGCGGCCAAGGACGCCGTGCGGCACCTCTCCCGGGCCGGGTTCCCCGTGACGGAACTGTCGATCGTCGGGTCGAACGTCTACCTCGTCGAAGCGGTCGCCGGCGCCCGGTCCTGGGGCGCGGCCGCCTGGCGCGGCGCGGTGAGCGGGGCATGGATCGGCATGCTTCTGGGACTCGGGTACGCGCTCTTCGGCGGACAGGAACAGCTGCTCACCGCCACCCTCGCGCCGACCGTCCTCGTCTGCGTCGGCGTGGGTGTCCTCGCGAGCCTGGGCGTCAAGGCGCTCGGTCGGCGCCAGGGCTCGGTCGTCACCGTCCCGAACATCCTCGCCGGGTCCTACGAGATCGTGTGCCCTCCGCACCGCGTCGCCGAGGCGCGGCAGGCGCTGGCCAGGATGTGACGCGTGGGCAGGTCGTGTTGAGCGGGCCGCCTGTGCCGCGGTCGGCTCAGGGGAGAGCCGCCCAGGCGGCGGCGGCCTCGGGCGCGAGTTCACCGAGTGCCGGCGGAGCCCCCGGCACTCCGGACGGCGTCGCGGAGAACACCGCGTCGACCATCGCGGCCGTGAGCACGTCCGCCGCGGCGATGTTGAGCCCCACGAGGACCTCGGGTAGGTCGCCCGGGGCGATCGGTGACGCCTGCGTCGACAGGGCGAAGACCGTGTCCCCGTCGTAGAGCGTGTGCGAGGGATGGACGGCCCGCGCGAGCCCCGCATGGGCACTCGCCGCCAACCGCTGCGTCTGTGCCGAGTCGAGTGCCGCGTCCGTCACGAGACACGCGATCGTCGTGTTCCGCGCACCGTCGGCCCCCGCTCCCGAGGCGCCCTGGTCTTCTCTCCGGGCCGTTTCCTCGGCGGCCCGGTCGAGTTCCTCCCACCGGCCGGAGATCCCGGGCGCGTCACCAGGGGCGTATCCGTACTGTGCGAGGACGGTCCCGGCGTGGAACCGACCGGTCGGGTCGAGCAGGGACCCCATGGCGTTGACCGCGACGACCGCGGCGACGGTGTGGCCGGTCGGCGTCGTGAGGGCGGCTTGGCCCAGCCCGCCGCGGGTGAGCCCGCGACCGGTCCACGCCCCGGTCCCGGCACCGAGCGAGCCCCGCAGCCCGGACGCGTGCCCGAGAGCATGTCCGGACACGTTCCCGGGAGCGGGGGAGGGCGCCTCGGCGGCGGCGCGATAGGCGGCCAGCCCGTGCGCGGCGAGCGGGGGAGCGAAGGGGGCGGTGCCCCGCCCGAGGTCGAAGAGCGCGGCGGCCGGGACGATCGGGACGGTGACCCCGGCGGCACCCGCCGCGCCCGGGGCCGGGAACCCGCGGCCGTCGGCCATGAGCCCCTCCATGACCCCGTGGGTGGTGACGAGGCCGTGCGCGCTGCCGCCGGTGAGGACGATCGCGTCGGCGCCGTAGGGGTGCGTGCCGGGTTCGATCACGCCGGTCTCGTGACCGGCCGGGCCGCCGCCGCGCACGTCGACGGCGGCCATGGTCCCGGGTGGTGGGACGATGACGGTGACCCCCGTGAGCGCCCCGTCGGTGTCCCGCGTGTGGTGGCCGAGACGGACCCCGGGCACCTCGGTGACGCCGGCACCGCGGCGCAGTGTTCCCAGCGGCAGATGGGGCACGGGGTCCTCCTCGGTTCTCGACCCGGTTCTCGACCGGACTCGCGGCAGGTGTCTCAGCGGGTGCCCTGCACCCAGGCCTCGACCTCGTCGGCGGTGCGGGGGAAGCCCGCGGAGATGTTCTCGACGCCCTCGGCGGTCACGAGGACGTCGTCCTCGATGCGCACGCCGATACCGCGGTACTCCTCGGGCAGGAGGAGGTCCTCCTCCTTGAAGTACAGACCCGGCTCGATGGTGAAGACCATGCCCGGTTCGACCTTCGCCCCGAGGTACATCTCGGCGCGGGCCTGGGCGCAGTCGTGGACGTCGAGGCCCAGGTGGTGGCTGGTGCCGTGGACCATCCACCGACGGTGCTGCTGGCCGGAGGGGGCGAGCGCCTCCTCGGCGGTCACCGGCAGCAGACCCCACTCCTCGAGGCGACGGGCGATGACCTCCATGGCCGCGTCGTGGATCTCGCCGAACTCGACGTCGCGGTGGACGTGCTCGGCGGCGCGGGCGAAGGCGGCGTCGGAGGCCTCGAGGACGGCCTCGTAGATCTTCCGCTGGACGGGGGTGAAGGTGCCGGTCACCGGGAGGGTCCGGGTGATGTCGGCGGTGTAGAGGGAGTCCGTCTCCGCACCGGCGTCGACGAGGACGAGGTCACCCTCGGCGACGACGCCGTCGTTCTTGATCCAGTGGAGCGTGCAGGCGTGGTTGCCCGACGCCGCGATCGTGTCGTAGCCCAGGCCGTAGCCCTCGGTCCGGGCGATCCGCTCGAAGGAGGTCTCCAGCACGCGCTCGCCGCGCCGGTGTCCGACGGCCGCGGGGAGGGCACGCACGACCTCGTCGAAGCCGGACCGGGTGATGGACACGGCCTCGCGCATGCGCTCGATCTCGTAGTCGTCCTTGACGAGGCGGAGCTCGGACAGGAACTGGGCCATCTCGTCGTCGCCGCTGCGGGAGATCTCCAGGTCGGCGGCGACCTGCTCGCGGGCGAGGTCGACCTGTGCCTCCAGGGAGGAGTCGACCCCGCGGACGATCCGCACCGAGGTGCTGCCCAGATCCTTCGTCACGGCCTCGGCGGCGACGGCGATGTTGTCCGTCGGCACACCGATGAGCGTCGCCATGGTCTCCAGCTCGGCGCGGGGACCGACCCAGTACTCACCGTAGGTGGCGTCGGAGAAGAACTCCTCGGTGTCGGCTCCGGCGCGGGGACGGAAGTAGAAGGTCTCCTCGTGGCCCTCGCCGTCCTCCTTCGGCTCCAGGACGAGCACGGAGTCCGGCTCCTGGTCCTGGTCGAGGCCGGTGAGGTGGACGAAGGCGGAATGCGCGCGGAACCGGTAGTCGGTGTCGTTCGACCGCTGCTTGAAGTTGCCGGCGGGGATCACCAGACGCTCACCGGGGAACTGCGCGGACAGTGCGGCGCGGCGGGCCGGGGTCCACGCGGCGGACTCCAACGGGGCGACGTCGGTCTGCGGGCGGTGGTCCCACCCGGAGGCCACGAACTCGCGGAAGGCCTTGGACTGCGGGCGGCGGGAACGGTTGTTGACCCGGTTCCCCAGGTCCTGGTCGGTGGACTGCGCGGTGGACTGTGCGTCGGTGGATTCCGTCATGCCTCCAGCTTAGGGGCCGGAGGGGTGCGGCTAGGATCAGGGCATGGTCATCGACATCCACACGCACTCGCGGTTCTCCGACGGCACGCAGTCCCCTGCGGAACTCGTCGCCGAGGCGGCCGAGGGCGGTGTCGACGTGATCGGACTCACCGACCACGACACGACCGCCGGCTGGTCCGAGGCCGCCGAGGCGGCCGCCGCCCACGGGATCGGCCTACTGCGGGGGATGGAGATCTCCTGCCGGTACGAGGGGATCAGCGTCCATCTCCTGTCCTACCTGCACGATCCGGGAGCGGACCAGGAACTCATGCAGGCCGTCACGGGCTCGCGCGTGTCCCGCGAGACCCGCGCCCGGACCATCGTCGAACGCCTGGCCGCGGACTTCCCGCTCACCTACGACGACGTGCTCGCCCAGGCCGGGCCCGACTCGACGATCGGCCGCCCGCACATCGCCGACGCCCTCGTCGCCGCCGGGCTCGCCCCGGACCGCTCGGCCGCCTTCGAGGGCATCCTCAGCAGCCGCGGCAAGTACTACGTGCCCACCCCGGTGATCTCGGCACTCGACGCGATCCGGATGGTCCACGCCGCCGGGGGAGTGGCGGTGTTCGCCCACCCGCGCGCCTCGGCCCGCGGCCGGGTCGTCCCGGACACCGGCATGCGCGCGATGATCGAGGCCGGGCTCGACGGCCTGGAGATCGACCACCGCGATAACCCGCCGGCCGACCGGGAGGACCTGCGTGCGCTCGCCGCCGCCCACGACCTCCTCGTCACCGGCTCCAGCGACTACCACGGCACGGGGAAGCCGAACCGGCTCGGCGAGCACCACACCGCCCCGGAGATGCTCGAACGCATCGCCGCACGGGCCACCGGCGTCGAGTACCTGCACTGACCACGCCTCCGAGCCGTCAGTGGATGACATGGACGAGGGCCCCTGCACTCCGGTGAGTGCAGGGGCCCTCGTCGTCACGAGCCGTGCTGACGGATCTCACTGAGGTCCGGCAGTGCGGTCAGGGCAAGGCCGAGGAGCGAAGACGTACGTGGGTTTGGTACTTCGAGCGACGAGAACGCAGCCCTGGCCGTGCTGACGGGCCTCAGTCCGTGGCGGGGACTTCCTCGTGGCCGCCCTGCTCGGAGCGGGCGACCCCGCCGGAGGGCTTGCCGCCGCGGGTGCGGCGGCGCCGGCGCGGCTTGCGGGGGCCGGAGTCCTTCTCGGCGTCCTTCGCGTCGCGGCCGCGGCCGGAACCGGAGGGCGCCTCGGACGCGGGACGACGACGGTCACGGCCACCGGAACGGGAGCCGGAACGCCGTCCCCGGCCCTCCTCGGCGTCCTCGCCCGCGGTGGGCTTGCGCCGCTTGAGGCGGCCCTTCGTGCCCTCCGGGATGTGGAGTTCCGCGTAGAGGTGCTTCGAGGTCGAGTAGGTCTCCTCCGGTTCGGGCTTGCCGAGGTCGAGGGCCTTGTCGATGAGGCGCCACTTGGGGATGTCGTCCCAGTCGACGAGGGTGACGGCCACACCCGTCTTGCCGGCACGGCCGGTGCGGCCGATCCGGTGGATGTAGGTCTTCTCGTCGTCCGGGCACTGGTAGTTGAAGACGTGGGTCACGTCGTCGATGTCGATGCCACGCGCGGCGACGTCGGTGGCGACGATGATGTCGACCTTGCCCTCGCGGAACTGGGTCAGCGCGCGCTCGCGGGCCTGCTGGTTGAGGTCACCGTGGAGCGGGCGGGCGTTGAAGCCGCGGTCGGCGAGCTCCTCGGCCAGGCGGTCGGCGGTGCGCTTGGTCCGGGCGAAGACGATCGTCTTGCCCCGGCCCTCGGCCTGGAGGGCGCGGGCCACGAGCTCGGACTTGTCCATCGAGTGGGCGCGGTAGACGAACTGCTCGACGTTGCGGGCGGTCGTCGACTCGTCGTCGGGGTCCTGGGCCCGGATGTGGGTGGGCTTCGACATGTACCGGCGGGCCATCGTGATGACGGCACCGGGCATGGTCGCCGAGAACAGCATCGTCTGGCGGGCCAGGGGGAGTGCGGCGATGATCCGCTCGACGTCCGGCAGGAAGCCGAGGTCGAGCATCTCGTCGGCCTCGTCGAGGACGGCGGTGCGCACGGCGTTGAGCTTGAGGATCCGGCGCCCGTAGAGGTCGAGCAGGCGGCCGGGGGTACCGACGACGACGTCCGCACCGGCCTTGAGCGCCTCGATCTGGGGCTCGAACTCCTTGCCGCCGTAGATCGTCACGATCGAGAGGTCACGCTCGGTCGAGGCGGTGACGAGGTCCTGGGCCACCTGCTTGGCGAGCTCGCGGGTGGGGACCACGACCAGGCCCTGCGGTGCACGGCCGGTGGCCTCACCCGTGAAGCCGGGCTCCCCGGGGGCGGTGGCACGCTGGAGGAGCGGGATACCGAAGCCCAGGGTCTTGCCGGTACCGGTCTTCGCCTGGCCGATGATGTCGGCGCCGGTGAGGGCGACCGGGAGGGTGAGCGCCTGGATGGGGAAGGGGTGCTCGATGCCCTTCTTCGCGAGTGCCGCGACGATGGGGCCGGACACGCCGAAGTCGGCGAAGGTGTCCTGTGCCAGGTCCTCGACCGTGACGTCGGGGTCGACGGTCCGGCTGGTGACGGTGTCTGTCATGTGTGTACTTCTTCTCCTCACGGTGCTCCCGTCGGAGGAGCACGCACGGTGCGGGCGGCGGTAGTCTGGAGCACATGTGTGCCGACCAGTCCCCGACCTCGCCGGACCCAGTCATGACGGATCCGATCACCCAGGTGACGACCCTGGCCCTGGTGGCCTTCGGTGAACTCACCGCGTTCGAACAGTCCGCCGAGGACGCCCGCAGCGCGGCCTCCGTCGAGGACGAGGTGGGTCTGGCCCTCGTGGCCGGACACTGCCTCGATCACTTCCGGGCGATCTCTGCCCGGGTGGAGGAGCTGGGCGGGGACGTCGTCGAGGGGATGCGGGACGCGGCACGGGCCTTCTCCGTGTTCCACGAGCGCACCCGACCGGGGGACTGGTACGAGAGCCTCATGAAGGGCTATGTGCTCGACGGAATCATGAAGGACTTCAGTCGGGCGGCCCTCGAGGACCTCGATCCCACGAGTGTTCGGGTCGTCTCTGCTGCCCTCGATGATACACGTCGGGCCGATCACCTCCGGGACCGCCTGGCCCGGTCTCTCGCCGATGATCCGGCACTGGCCGCGCGGCTGGCCCTGTGGGGCAGGCGCCTCGTCGCCGAGGCGATGACCCGCGGCCGTGTCCTCCTCGTCCAGCTCCTGGGCGTACCGGAGGACCGGGTCGTGTCGATCACCCAGTCGTGCATGACGGCCCACTCGAAGCGGATGAGCGGGCTCGGCCTCGTGGCCTGAGCCGCGACGGCCGGACGCCGCAGGCCCGGTCCCACCTCGTGGTGGGACCGGGCCTGCGGCGTCTCCGGCGGTGTCGGACCCTGCGGTGGGGTGCCGGAGTCCGGGCGGCGTCCGATTCAGACGAGACCGAAGCCGACGGGACGGTGGTTCTCGGTGCCGGTCTCGACGTAGGCGAGCGCGGAGGCGGGGACCATGACCTGGCGGCCCTTGTCGTCGGTGAAGGAGAGGACGGAGCCCTTCTCGATCGCCTCGTCCACCTGCGTGGCCACCTCGGCGGCCGTGCTCTCGACCTCGATGGTGAGTTCGCGGGGCGCCTGGCGTACACCGATCTTGATTTCCATGTCTGTCCTCTTCACGTCGTGGTTCGTCGGTCGGCGGTCGGGGACCCGAGGGGTGTCCCGACCTGACGGCATCACTCTACGGCGGATGACGGCGACTCGGACACCTCGGCGAGTTCCGCGGCCTCGGTGGTGTGGTCCGCGTCGTGGGGTGCCGGTCCCGGGGGAGTGTCGTGGAGTGCACTCACCCCGTTCCACATGAGGGACGTGACGAGGGCGATGTGGTCGGGGCACAGGTCCTCGGGGTGTTCGTGGACGTAGAGAGCGGCGTTGTCCGCGGCGCCGGCGACCGCGGCCGCGGCGACGAGGGCCGAGCCACTGGCCAGTCCCGTGCGTTCGGTGAGGCCCCGCGCGAGTCGGTGGACGAACAGGTCGCGGGTGCGGTGCACACGCTCACGGACGTCCTCGTCGTAGTTGTCGCGGAAGTGCAGGGTGAGGTACGTGGCGGGTTCGCTCACCACGAACTCCATGAGGGCGGCGACCGTCCGTTCGGTGCGGGCGCGGGCGTCGTCGACCGCGAGCGCGGGTTCGAGCACGGCGTCGAGGCGGCAGGCGGCATGGTCGATGACGGCCGTGTACAACTCCTTCTTCGACGAGAAGTGCTGGTAGAGCACCGGCTTCGAGCACCGCGCACCGTCCGCGACGTCCTCCATGGACGCGAGATGGTAGCCCTTGTCCGCGAACACGGCGGTGGCGACCTCGATGAGCTGCTCCCGGCGCTGTGCCCGGGGCATCCGGCGAGGCATCCGCGGGATCCGGAAGGTATGGGTGCGTGACATGGCGGTCAAGCTATCAATGGGCAACGACACCGTCGCGGCGTGTCGTGTGCCAGATCTGCACGTCAGGTCACGGAACGGTCTCGATCACATTGCGGAGAGCAGGCGGACTTGTCACTTCCTCTCGGAAACCTGTGGGTTCCGCCCATGTGACCAGGGAGGACGAGATGTGGTGCGGCAGCACGTGCATGTGACGAAATGTCACCGGTATCGTGCCCGATTCGTGAACCGCGTCACAGGGGAGGGAGGCGCACGGTGCACCCGGGAAGTGTGTCCGAGCCGTCTGCTTGGATGAGGGGCATGGACGATCTGCAGCCCGTGAGCCCGGCCGACCCCGCCTTCCCCGCTGCCCTCGCCTCGCACCTGCTCGACCACGGACCGGTGACGGTCGTCGGCGGCCCGGGGACGGGGAAGACCCGTCTGCTCGGGGCCGTCCACCCCCTCGTCGAGTCGCGCCTCGGGTCCGATCACGTGCTCGTGCTGGCCCCGCATCGGGACCACGCGGACGTCCTGCGTGATTCCCTCACCGGCCCCGCCGGACCGTCCGGTGCGGACGGTACCCCCGCCGGGCGCGTCCGGTCGTCGAGTCCGGCCCGTAGCCTCCATTCCTACGCCTTCGGGATCGTCTCCGCGGTCAACGCCGCGCACACCGGTGAGACCGGTCGGTTCGTCTCCGGGGCGGACCAGGACGCCCTGCTCGCCGAACTCCTCGACGGCTATGAGCACCACGCGGCGGAACGGGGCCTCACGGTGCCCACCTGGTCGGGACGTCTCACCCCCGAGGTCCGGGGCACGCGGGAGTTCCGGACCCAGTTGCGCGACGTCCTCGACCGACTCGTCGAGCGGGACGTCGACCCGGCCACCGTCGCCGGGCTGGCCCGTGACCACGGACGCGCCGAGTGGCGGGTGGCCGCGGAGGTCCTCCAGGACTACCAGGACCTCCTGGCCGTCCCGGGCTTCGGGGGGATCGACACCGCGGGCGTGCTCGCGGAGGCCGCCGCCCGGGTCCGGGAGGAGGGGGAGACCCACGGCACCCGGGCCGGTGACCGCTGGAGCTTCGCGGCGGCCCACGTCCCCACCCATCTGTTCGTCGACGCCGCCCAGGACTTCCCGGACGCGGCGCTCCCACTCGTGCGGGCCCTCGTCGGACTCGGCACGACGCTCGCGGTGTTCGGGTCGCCGGACACCGTGACCCAGGGGTTCCGGGGTGCCGGGGGCGCGCTTCTCGACGCGGCGTGGTCGGCGGACGCGTCCCTCGTCCCGCCGGGCCGGACCGCGCGGATCGAGGTGCTCGACGGGCACGCACCGACCGCGCGGGTGTGCGGTGCCGGTGCCCGGGTCGTCCACGACTTCGCACGCCGGACCTCGCGGGTCAAGTGGCGGGCACACATCCCGCCGGAGCACGGCGGACCCGGGCTAGACGAGCACCTCGCGGTGTTCGAGGACGGCGGGGAAGCACCGGAGCAGGCGGACACCGCCGTCGAATGCCTGGCCTTCGACTCGCCGGCCGAGCGTTCCCGGCACATCGCCCGTCGTCTGCGGTACTGGCACCACGACCTCGGCCTCGACTGGGCGGACTGTGCGGTCATCACCCGTTCGACGGGGACCGCGAACGGACTGCGCCAGGAACTCGACGCCCTCGGGGTGCCCGTGGCCGCCACGGACCTGCCCCTGGCCGAGGACCCGGCCACCCTCCCCCTTCTGCGACTCCTGGCACTCGCGCCCCCGGGCAGCCCGGAGGAGACAGGTGTCGCGGAGGAGTCCGCACCGGACGTCGACCCGGAACGGACGGGGCTCGTCCTCGACCTCCTCGGCGGCGTCTACGTCGGGCTCGACTCCCTGGCGCTCGCCGCGCTCGACCGGACGGTGCGCGGCCTGTTCGTCCGGGAGGGTCTCGCCGCGCCGGTGGGTGGCAGGGGTGCCCTGTTCGCGGCGGCCCTCGACCGGGTGGACCCGACCCGTCTGCCCGCCGGTCTGCGGGTGGTGGCCCGTCTGCTCGAGCGGGCCGCCACGGTCCGGCTCGACGACCCGCACACCGCCCTGTGGCGACTGTGGGAGGCCACCGGGGTCGCGGACGAATGGGAGGAACAGGGCCTGGCGGACCCGCGGGCCGCGGCGAACGACCGCCTCGACGCGGTGGTCCGGCTGTTCGGTCTCGCCGAGAAGTTCGCGGCCCGCGACACCCACCGCGCCCACTCCTTCGCCCGGCTCGTGCTCGACCAGGAGTTCGCTCAGGACTCCCTGGCCCGGACCGCCGACCGTGACCTCGTCGTCGTCGACTCGCCGGCCGCGCTCGCCCACCGGGAGTTCCGGCGGGTCGTCGTCGCCGATGTCGACGAGGGGCACTGGCCCGACCCCCGCGTCCGCGGCACGATCTTCGGCCTCGACGACCTCGTCGAGGTCCTCGACGGGCGGGAACCCTCGGTCGGTGACCCCCGGGTCCTGCGTCGGCGCCGGCGGGCGGTCGTCGAGGACGAGGCGATGGTCTTCCACACCGCCCTCACCCGGGCCCGGGAGAGAGTGGTCGTCACGGCCCTCGACGACGCGGAGAACTCCCCGAGCGTCTTCTTCCACACGGTCCGCGAGGCCGCGGCCCGGTTCCGGGCCGACCCCGGGGAGACGATCCCCGACCACCACGAGCGGGTGATCGGCGGTCCCCGGTTCCCGCTGTCACTGCGGGAGATCGCCGGTCGTGCCCGGGCGGAGTTCTCCCCGGTGCCCGGTGCCGGCCCCGCGGACGGGCATCCGGACCCCGAGACCGCTGGGTCCGACAACGCTGGGTCCGACACCACTGAGTCGGACACCGCTGGGTCCACGGGCCCGGGGCCGGTCGTCGAGGCCTGGGCCGATCTGCTGCTCGCCCTGCGCGCCGCCGGTGTCCCCGAGGCCGACCCGGCCACCTGGACCGGCTGGTGGGCTGTCTCCGACACCGGTCCGCTCTACGCCGCCGACGAGACGGTGCCGGTGCGGCCCTCGGCCGTGGAGACCTTCACGGACTGCGGACTGCGCTGGTTCCTCACCACCCACGGAGGGCAGTCGACCTCCTCCCGGGCCCAGGACCTGGGCAACCTCGTCCACGCGGTCGCCGAGCACCATCCGGAGGGTGGGCTCGAGGCGATGCGCACCGAATTCGAGACAGGCTTCGCGGAGATCTCCTTCGCCTCGGACTGGGAACGCGACAGGGAACACGCGGAGGGTCTGCGGATGATCGAACGCCTCGACGCCTATCTCGCGGACCGGCGGGCGGCGGGCGCCCGGTTCGTCGCCGCCGAGGCCGCCGTCGACGCCACCGAACCGGACCCCGGGCGCGGCGGACCGTGGAACGTGTACGGCCGCATGGACCGTCTGGAAGTCGTCACGGTCCGTGACCCGAAAACGGGTGAGGAGACCGAGCGACTGCGGGTCGTCGACTACAAGACGGGCAAGAACGTGCCGCCGGTCGCCGAGGTCGCCGAGAACCCGCAGCTGGGCACCTACCAGGTCGCGCTGGGCATGACCGGGGCGGTCCTCGCCGACGGGGACCAGGTGGCCGCGACGGACCCCGGCGGGGGCGAACTCGTGTACCTGCGGAAGGGCTCACTCCGCGAGCAACCGGGGCTCCGGGAGTCGGCGGACCCGGACTGGGCGCTCGACCTCGTGACCGAGACGGCCCGCGGCATGCGACGCTCCGTCTTCACCGCCACCCCCTCGCCGGAGGTGTGCCGCACCTGCCCCGTGCGGTCCTCGTGCCCGGCGATCATGACGACGAACGAGGAGGACGCGGAATGACCACCCGCCGCCCGGTGCGGTTCTCCGCCCACGAACTCGCCCAGATGCTCGACCTGTTCCCGCCGACGGAGGAACAGGCCCGGATCATCGAGTCCGATCTCGAACCCCTCGTCGTCATCGCCGGAGCGGGGTCCGGCAAGACGACGGTGCTCGCCCAGCGGGTCGTGTGGCTCGTGGCCAACGGCTGGGTGCCGGCCGACCGGATCCTCGGTCTCACCTTCACCCGGAAGGCCGTCGGCGAGCTCGCCGACCGCATCCGGCGGCTGCTCGCGCGGTTCCGCTCGGTCCGCCCCGACGTCGCACAGGCGCTCGCCCTCCACTGGGCCGAGGAGGAACTGCGGCGTGACGCCGAGGATCCGGCCCCGGGTGCGGGATCGGGCGACACCCCGGGAGGACCCTCCGCGGCGACCGCGCTCACCGGCCTCGACGTCCCGACGGTGTCGACCTACAACTCCTATGCGGCCTCGCTCGTCCGTGACCACGGCATGGCCGTCGGGGTCGAACCCGACGCCCGGGTCCTCGACGCGGCGATCGCCCGGGAGCTGGCCGGGACCGTCGTCGACGCGGCCGCACCCCACGAGGTCCCCACCGAGGGCGCCCGGACCACCTTCGTCGACGACGTGCTCGCCCTCGCCGGGCAGGTGAATGAACATCTCACCGATCCGCAGGCGGTCGTCGACCACGTCGATGCGAGCCTCGACGCCCTCCTGCGGGGGGACATGTACTCCTCGTATCTCGCAGCGATCGGGAAGAAGCGGAATCCGTCGAAGGCGGAGTACCCCGGCGACACGTGGAAGGAGGTGCGGGCGGCGGCACTCGCCCGGGCGGAGGAACTCGCCGCCGCCGCGGGACTCGGGGTGAGTGGCCTGCGGGCGACGGATCCCGCGTCCCGTGAGGCCCTGCTCGATCACCTGCTGAAGCACCTGCCCCCCACGAAATGGAAACAGGTGAGGCAGGTGTTCGGACAGCTGCGCCGCAAGCGGCGGATCGCCGTCCTCGCCGACCGTTACCTCGCCGCCAAACGGGAGGCCGGAGCCCTGGAGTTCTCGGACCAGGTCGCCTACGCCGTCGCCGCCCTGCGTGCCGACCCACAGGCCCGGGTGGCCGAACGGTCCCGTTGGGACGTCGTGCTCCTCGACGAGTACCAGGACACCTCGTCCTCCCAGACGGTGTTGCTGGCCGACCTGTTCGGCGGGATGCCGGTGATGGCCGTGGGCGACCCCCGCCAGGCGATCTACGCCTGGCGGGGCGCCAGTGCCGACAACATCGAGAGCTTTCCCCAGGCCTTCCGACGCAGCGACGGGGAGGTGGCCGGCAGGGCCGGACTGCGCACCAGTTGGCGCAACGACGAGGACATCCTGAAGGCGGCGAACAGCGTGTCCGCCGGTCTGCCGGGGGAGGACCCGGCCGACGCCCTCGTCCTCCGTCCCGGGGGTGGGCCGGGCACCGTCGTGTTCCGTCCGACGCCGGGTGAGTCGGACCCCGGGTACGGGTCCGACCAGTACGCCGACCTCGTGTCCTGGCTGCAGGAGGCCCGCGGGGCCGGGGCCCGGTCCTTCGCCGTGTTGAGCAGACGACGCGCGGCCTTCGGCACTCTCGCGGCGGCGGTGCGGGCCGGTGGGTTCGAGGTCGCGGTCGTCGGCGCCTCGGGAGCGCTCGACGACCCCTATGTCGCCGACGTCCACGCGGCCCTGCACGTCGTGGCCGACCCCGGCGCCGGTGACCACCTCATGCGCCTGCTCAGCGGGCGGGCCGTCCGGCTCGGCGCGGCCGACCTGCGCCGTCTGAACACCTTCACCCGTCTGCGCGCCGCCCGGGTCGACACCCCGGACGCCGCGGACCGTCCCGGCACCGTCGAGGCGATCGACGCCCTCACCGGCGCGCGGAACGCCCGGGCGGGGGACGGGGAGGACACCGCCGGAGTCGAGGCCGACCGCCGGCGGGCCGGTCTGACGGAGGAGGTGACGGGCCGCCTCGTGCGGCTGGGACTCGCCCTGCGCCGCCTGCGCACCGGGATCACCACGGTGCCGCGTCTGGTGCGGGACGTCCTGCGGGAACTCGACGTCGACGCCGAGGTGGGCGCGCTCACCGGGATCGAACTCACCGTCCACCGCCGGGCCGTGGACGACTTCCTGTCCCTCGTGAACGCCCATGTCGCCGCCCACCCGGAGACGGACCTGCGCGGGTTCCTCGACTGGCTGGCGGTCATGGAGGCCGAGGACGCGCTCAAGCGTCCGGAGCAGGAGGCCCCCGAGGGCGTCGTCACCCTCATGACGGTCCACGCCTCGAAGGGTCTGGAGTTCGACGCCGTGGCGCTGCCGGACATGACCCGCGGGGACTTCCCGACCGGGAACCGCGAGATCCGCGGATGGTTGCCGGGCGGGTCCCTGCCCTCGGCCCTGCGCGGGGACCGCCGCACATTGCCACGCCTCGACCTCACCCGGGAACGACTGACCGCGGGCTCCGACCTGGACGACCTGCTGGCGGCCCGGAGGGAGGAGTTCGACACGGCCCACCTCATGAGCGAACGCCGCCTCATGTACGTCGCGATGACCCGGGCCCGGTCGTTCCTGTGGCTCGGGGCCTCGACGTGGTCGGGGCGGAAGTCGGCGAACGAGGTCTCGGAGTTCTGGACCGAGGCGGCGGCCGCACTCGGCCGCAGAGAGGTGGGCCTCCCGGAGGTGGAGGACCCCCGGGCCGCGGAGGAGCCCACCGGTGTCGACTGGCCGGTGCCCCAGGACCCCGACCTGCAGGCGGCGCGGGCCCGGCGCCTGGACGTGCTCGCGGCCCGGAGCGACCGGCGGGTGACCCTGGAGTCCCTCGCCCGGGACTCCCGGGTGCCGGCCGTCCAGGTCTCCGCGCAGCGGGCCCTCGACCACCTCGAGGAGATCCGTGCGGCCCGGGCCCGGGCACTCGCGTGGCCGGACCGGGTGTCGACCACCGGACTCGTCGACCTGCATCGCGACCCCCGTGCCTTCGCCCGGTCCCGGCGGCGTCCCATGCCGGCGGGTCCCACCCCGGCGGCGGCACTGGGCACCGAGTTCCACGCCTGGATCGAGAACCGGTACGGGCAGTCGACCCTCGGCGACCCCGATCTGTGGGCCGGGGTCGACGGGGCGGGAGCGACCGGGCGACTGCCGGAGGAGATGCGGGAACGTCTGGCGACGCTGCAGGAGAGGTTCCTCGCCTCCCGGTGGGCCGACCGGACTCCGATGGCGGTCGAACGCTCCTTCGAACTCGTACTCACCCGTCCCGGGGGCCGTACCCTCCACGTGCCCGGGAAGATCGACGCGGTGTTCGCCACCGAGGACGGTCTGGAGGTCGTCGACTGGAAGTCGGGCCGGAAGCCCTCGGACGCGGACCTGGCGGACATGACGGTGCAGCTCTCCGTCTACGCGCTCGCGCTGCGGGGCATGCCGGAGTTCGCCGGGGCCGGCGACATCACCGGTGTGTTCTGCTTCTTCGGGTCCGACGAGGAGGTGCGTGTCGAACAGCTCCACGACGAGGCCGGACTCGTCGCCGCCCTCACGGCCGCGGACTGATTCCCTTCCTGTGGACCGGGTCACCCGCCCGGGGGTCGGGTCACCGGCGCGCGGGCGGGGTCACCGGTCGGCGTCACGACGGGTGGGGGCCTCGGGGTCGGTCCCGTCGGACCCGAGTTCCACGGCCGCCGCCGGGCGGAATCCGGCGCGATCGGCGTCGATCGGATCACCCGGGGAGTCCCGGTGGCCGGGGGAGTCCTTCCGGTCGACAGGGTGCGCCCCGTCGGGCGTGCCCTCCATCTCCGGGGTGTCCTCCTTCTCCGGCGAGTGCTCCTCGTCCGGCGAATACTCCGTGTCCTGCGAGTACAGGGCGGCGAGGTCGCGGAGCATGGCGAGCGCCTCGGCGCGTTCCGGGTCGGTGCCGGACTCCGAGACCGTGAGGAACCAGTCGAGGACGGCGAACTCCGCGAGGAAGTCGACGCGGTCGCGCAGCGCCACGTCGGGGTTCGAGCGCGCCTGCGTGTAGGCGGTGAAGAAGTCCTCGAAGAGGTCGGGGCCGAGGACGTCACCGACCGCGGCGAGGTCGAGGGCGGGGTCCCCGACCCGGAGACGGTCGGCCTCGTCGAGAGCGGTGAGACGGTCGTCGGAGACCCACAGCGCCTCCAGGGAGAGCGAACCGTGGACGGGACCGGCGAGGAAGTGCCAGTGTCCGGCGGTCTCCAGGACGTGTTCCCACCGGTCGAGCAGGACGGCGGGTACCTCGCCGGTGACAGCGGCGCGGTCGAGTTCGGCCAGCAGGAAGTCCCGGACCTCCCGGGCGTCGCGCACCACGAGGCCGGCATCGGCCACGGGACCGGGGTCGGCCTCGTGGAGGGCCGCGAGGAAGGACGCCAGATCCGCGACGAGGGCGGGGGAGTCGAGGAAGTCCCGAGTCGAGGCCGGCCGGCCGGGCAGGGGTTCCCGGACCTGGAGGAACGCGTCGTCGTCGAGCGGCCGTTCCGTGACGGTCCGGCAGAAGGCCACCGCGGTGTCCGGGAGCACCATGCGCAGGACGGCCCCGGCATGTCCCCGGGCCCGGGCCGTGACGGCGGGCGCCCCGGTGGTGATCGAGGCGACGAGGTCACGGGACCCGTCCGAGAGGAGGACGGCGGTACCGGGCAGCCCGGGCAACACCGTCCAGGTGCGCGGTTCGAAGTCCTCGGTGTGTGCGGCCGCCCGGGCGACCACGTCGAGGGCCTTCTGCGTGTCCGTCCTCACGGTCCGATCTGCTCCTGCGGCGTCCATGTACCCGAATCTAGCCGCTGTGGCCCGCCACGGGTGGGAACGGCATCCCGGACGGACCCGATCGGTGGGTCGACAGGGGCCGATTCCGGTGTCCGTCGTGGCGGCTACTGTGGAACACATGGAACCCATGGCCCCGCTCCCACCCGCCAGCCTGGCCCGCAGCGCGGTCCACCGGAACCACCGTGACCGGGGGACCGACGGCACGCTGGCCGACGTCCTGGCCCGGCGCACCACCCGGGTCGTCCTCGCCCACCGGGGCACCGTGCTCACCGCACGGGGGCACCTCGTCCGCTTCACCGTCGACGACCTCGACGGTCTCGATCTCCTGCCGGAGGACCCCGCGACGGGGCCGACCCGGGTGTACCTGGGGCGGGCCGAGGACGGGACGGACTACGTGGGTCTCGACCTCGACGACGCCGCCCGGTCACGGGTGGACACCCGGTTGGCCGGGGACCTCGACACCGATGCGGAACCCCAGCTCGACGACCCGGCCACCGGCGTGGACGTCGCGGTGCCCGCGTGGATCCACCTCCGGGACGTCGGCCTCGCCTTCGACGACCTCGACGTCGGCCTCGCCTGCGAGATCGTGGCCCTGGGCAACTGGCACCGGGCGCACACCCGGTCACCCCGCAACGGCGCCCCGACGGTGCCGGCGGCCGGCGGGTGGGTGCGGACCGACCCGGAGACCGGCAGCGAACACTTCCCGCGGACGGACCCCGCCGTCATCATGGCCGTCGTCCACACCGACGCGGAGGGCACCGAGCGGATCCTGTTGGGCAACAATGCCCTGTGGCCCGACGACCGGTACTCCCTGCTCGCCGGATTCGTCGAACCCGGGGAGACCCTGGAACGCGCCGTGATCCGGGAGGTCCACGAGGAGACCGGGGTACTGGCGACCGACCCGCGGTACCTGGGTTCCCAACCCTGGCCGTTCCCGTGCTCGCTCATGCTCGGGTTCGTGGCCCGCACCGCGGACATGACGACGGACCCGGACCTGGAGGAGATCTCACACGTCCGTTGGTTCACCCGGGAGGAATTGCGCGCCGAGCAGGAAGCCCGCACCGTGTGGACCCCCGGGACGGTGTCGATCGCCGGTCAGATCCTCCATGCCTGGCTGGACGGGGAGGCATGAACCGACCGGCGGACGCCCGGGCCCGGGCGCTGCTCGACGCACTCGATCCGGAACAACGAGAGGTGGCCGAGGGCCTGAACGGCCCGATGGTCGTCCTCGCCGGGGCCGGGACCGGCAAGACCCGGGCGATGACCCACCGGATCGCCTACGGGGTCGCGACCGGGGCCTTCGGCACGCACGACGTCCTGGCACTCACCTTCACCGCGAAGGCCGCCGGGGAGATGCGGGCCCGCCTGCGGGACCTCGGCGTGCCCGGGGTTCAGGCCCGGACCTTCCACTCCGCCGCCCTGCGCCAGCTGCGGTACTTCTGGCCGGCGGTGGCCGACGGTCCCTTCCCCGAACTCGTCACCCACAAGGCCGGACTCGTCGCCCGGGCGATGACCGAGTGCGGGTACGAGGCCGAACGCGAGGTCGTGCGGGACACCGCCGCGGAGATCGAGCACGCGGCGGTCTCCCTCATCGGCACCGAGGGGTACGCGGAACGTGCGGGTGACCGGCCCCTGCCCGAGGGGATCGACGCGGCCGGCATGGAACGGATCATGCGGTCCTACGCGGAGATCAAGACCCTACGGCGGCTGCTCGACTTCGAGGACGTCCTCGCGGTGCTCTCCGGGGTGCTCGCCACCCGGCCGGACATCGCCGCGAAGGTCCACGACCAGTACCGGCACTTCGTCGTCGACGAGTTCCAGGACGTCTCGCCCCTCCAGTACGACCTGCTCACCCGCTGGCTCGGCGACCGGGACACCATCTGTGTCGTCGGTGATCCGGCGCAGACCATCTACGGGTTCGCCGGTGCGACGGACTCCTTCCTGCGCACCCTCCGGCACCGGTTCGAGGGCGCCCGGACGGTGTCGCTCGTGCGCAACTACCGGTCGACCACCGAGGTCGTCGAGGCGGCGAACAACGTGCTCGCCCACACCGGACCCGAGCCGCTGGTACTGCGGTCGACCGGACGCACCGGCCCGGCCCCGGAGTACACCGAGTACCCCGACGACGCCGCCGAGGCCGCGGGGGTCGCCGCCCGGATCGCCGCGGACGTCGCCGCCGGCCGCCGTCCCGCCGACGTGGCCGTCCTGTTCCGGACGAACGGGCAGAGCCGTGCGCTCGAGGAGGCGCTCGCCACCCGGGGCATCAGCTACGTGCTGCGCGGGGGAGAACGGTTCTTCGCCCGCCGGGAGGTCAAGGAGGCCGTCGCCCTCCTGCGGGCCCAGGCGAACCGGCGGGAACCCGGCGACCTCGGGGAGGTCGTCGGGGACGTGTTGTCCGGGATCGGGTGGCAGCCGGAGGCCCCGGCCGGCACCGGCGCGGTGCGCGAGCGGTGGGAGTCGCTCAACGCTCTCGTCGACCTCGCCGCGGACATGCAGGACGGTGAGGAGCTGCCGGTCCCGCTCACCCGGTTCGTCGAGGAGCTCGCCGACCGGGCCGAACACCAGTTCGCCCCGCAGGTCAACGGTGTCACGCTCGCCTCGGTCCACGCGGCCAAGGGTCTCGAATGGGAGGACGTCCACCTCGTCGGGCTCACCGAGGGACTGCTGCCGATCGGCTACGCGAAGACCCCGGCCGCCGTCGCGGAGGAGCGACGCCTGTTCTACGTCGCCCTCACCCGCGCGCGCACGACGCTCACCCTCAACTGGTCCCAGGCCCGGCAGGGCGGGCGCGGGAGCAGGCGGACACCCTCGCGGTTCCTCGCCGAGGTCCGCGGCCGGGCCCGCCCCGCCGCCCGTGGCCCGGTGGGGTCCGCCGGCCGTTCGGCCACCTCGGGCCTGCCCGACGGGCCGTCCGGCAACACCCGGGCCTCCCGGCACGCGGCACCCACGGGTTCCCCGGGAACGGTCGAGGAGACGCGCCCGCACGACCGGGCCCGGAAACCGCGGACCGTCCACCGGTGCCGACAGTGCGGCGCGGTGCTCGTGTCCGGTGTCGAGATCGCACTGGGGCGGTGTGCGGCCTGCCCGGCGGACATCGATCGGGACCTCCACACCCGGCTCCTGCGGTGGCGCAAAGAGGTGGCGGCGGCCCATGCGTCCCCGGCCTTCATCGTGCTCACGAACGCCACCCTCGAGGCGATCGCGGAACTGCGCCCCACCGAGCCGTCCGCACTCGCCCGGGTCCCCGGGATCGGCGGACACAAACTGGAACTCTACGGACGGCAGATCCTCGACCTGGTGAATGCCCCACCGACCGATTCCTGAGGGCGGAGACGGGTGCGCCACCAAGGCCGAGGAGCGAAGGAGTACGTGGGGTTGGTACTTCGAGCTTACGAGTTCGCCGGTGGCGCCGGAGTCTCCGCCCTCAGGCGGACAGATCGGTGCGGTCGTCGATGTGGGTCATGGGCAGGCGGCAGTCGCAGGAGGGGTGGAAGGCCGCGACGAGCTCGGTGACGGCTCCGTGGGGGAGGGCGACCTCGAGGTCGGTGGGCACCTCACGGGGGTGGACGACGTGGGAGCGGACCGCCTCGGCGGCGTGACCGAGGGCCAGGTGGGCGAGCACCGGATCGGTGCGGCCGGCAGCGGGTTGTTCCCGCCACACACTGCGCCAGGCGACCATCCAGTCGGGGTCCTCCGTACCACGGTGGTGGAACGCACACCGGGTGCAGGGCGTGCGGGCCGGGACGACGACGTGGGAGATCTCCGCGCGGGACTGCCCGACGACGACGTGCAGGTGCTCCCGGCCCGCCTCGGCGAGGAATCCGGCGGCCACGGCGTCGGCGGCCCACACCGCGGTGAGGACGACGAGGACGCCGGGGTCGTCGGGGACGTCCTCCACCCGGTCGACGACCCGGGTGACCAGGCCGGCCGCGGTGAGGAGGACGGCGAGGTCGTCGCGGAAGGGCCCGGTGACGTACACGGTGCGGGCGGCCAGGCGGGCGGACACCCGTGCCGGCGAGGTGTGTGCCCGGGCGGCCCAGGCGTCCGTGTGTGCGGTCGGGAGCGGGTCCGGGCGGGTCGCCTCCTCGGTGTCGAGCGGGACGAGCGCGCCGGCCTCGTCGAGGATGGCGAGCAGGGAGGCGGCACGGGAGGCGTCGACGCCCAGCTTCTCGGCGCGGTCGAAGAAGTCCTCGACCTCGATTCCCATCCGGACGAGGGAGACGAGTTCGGTGTCGGCGGGGGCGAGCCCGTCGATGAGCGCGGGATCGTCGATCCCCAGCTGCAGGCACCGGGCCGAGCGCCACACGACGGGGACCGATCGGTACAACTGATACATGGACCCTCCCGCTCGTCCCTGGACCGGACCGGCGTGTCCCGGCCCGTGGGTCCGCTCCGGACCCGCGTGGTGACCGCGAGCCTAGTCGGGGTCCGGTCCGGGTGGAAGGGTCTCTTCGTGCCTGTGGAAAACCCCGCCGGGTAGCACCCGTGGCGGGACCGGGACACGGGCGGGGCGTCGCGAGAGCGGCCGGGGGACGACGTGGTCCTCCGGCGTCCTCACGACGCCCCGTCCGTGCTTCGGTCCCCAGCCGCGCTCGGGTCCCACGGACCTTCCCCGTGCTCGTGGACCCGGGTTTTCCGGGGACTCGACGAGCCAAGCTATGCGGCCCTCGCGAAGGACGTCAAGGACGACCGGTGCGTCAGGGGATCTTGATCTGTGGGCAACCTGTGGACCGGAGGTCACAGCCTGTGGGCAACCGGTTCGGTCCTGTGGACCGGGCGGGGGACGACACGCCGAACGAGTACGATCGTGCGGGCCCCACGCGGGGGACGTTCGACACGAGGAGGAACACGCGGTGCAGGCACAGGACGTCGTGGCCGCCGTCGAGGACGGCACGATCCGACTCAAGCGGTCCGCCCGGCGGCGGAAGACGATCTCCGTGGCCCTGGAGGGTGACACCTTCGTGTTGTCCGTCCCGGCGTCCTACGACCTCGTGAAGGAGGCGGATTCCGTGGCCCGCCTCATCACCCGGATGGAGGACCGTGCCCGGAGCGCCCGGCGCGGTGACGCGGACCTGGAGGCCCTCGCGGCGGCACTCGACGCCGCGTACTTCGACGATGGGATCCGCCCGGCGAGCGTGCGGTGGGTGACGAACCAGAACACCCGGTGGGGGTCGACGACGACCTCGGCCCGGACCATCCGGATCTCCCACCGGCTGCGGCACGTGCCCGAATGGGTGCTCTCCGCGGTCCTCGTACACGAACTCGCGCACCTGCGCGTCGCCGACCACGGTCCGCGGTTCCGGGCGCTCACCGCCCGCTACCCGCACACCGCGCGGGCCGACGACTTCCTCGCGGGCTTCGCGGCCGGGGAGGCCTACGCCCACCGCTGAGCGGGTACCCGCGACGTACGCCGTCGAGGCGCCCGCAGCGGGAGCGCCGCTCAGTCGGGTCCCGCGGGGAGGTCGGGTCCGGTGGGGAGACCGAGTCCGGCGAGGAGACGGGGGATCCGCTCCTGCAGGTCGGGCATGACGTCGGCCGGGAGGTCGTGGCCCGGGAACCACGCGAGGTCACGGGACTCGCCGGCGGCGGGCGCCTCGGCGGCGGGCGAGGCACTCGGGTGCACGAACACGTAGAGGTGGTCCCGGTGGGTGCCGCAGGCACCGAAACCCGGCAGGTCCGTGATCTCGACGGGACCCCGGAGTGCCCCGGCGGGTGCGGCGATCCCGGCCTCCTCGCGCAGCTCGCGCGCGGCGGCCGCCCGATGGTCCGCGTCGGTGGGGTCAGGGTGCCCGCCGAACTGGCCCCAGGTCCCGGCCCGGCGGTGCCGGTGGAGGAACACGCGGGTACCGGTGGCGTCGACGACGAGGACGCTCACCGTGTCGTGGTCGGGGCCGATCGAGCGATGACGGAGAACGGTGTGCCCGGGCCCGGTGGGCTCAGGCATCCCGTGCGGGGCCGGAGCCGCCCTCGTCGGGGTCCTCTCCGTCCGTGGTACCCGTGCCGTCCGTGGGTCCCTCGTCGGTGCCCCCGGTCTCCTCGGCCAGCAGCTTGGCGAGCGCCTCGTCGATCGAGGAGTCGGTCGACCAGTCCTGCTTCCGCCTCTCGGTGTACCCCAGCGGGTCGTCGAGGTCCTGCACGGTCGGCAGGAGGTCGGGATGGGTGAACACGGCGTCCCGGGCCTCGGCACCCTCGGAGCGCTGGAGGAAGGTGAAGAGGGCGGCGGCGTCACGCAGACGGACCGGCGCCAGATTCATCCCGAGGAGACCCGCGAAGGTGCGGTCGGCCTCGGACTCGGTGACGGCACGGGTGCGCAGGGCCTCCCGGATCTCCTCCCGGTGGGTGAGGTTCCCGCAGGCCTCGTGGGCGACGACGTCGGCCCACCCGGCGACGACGGAAAGCACCGTGACGAGTGACTGCTCGGCCTGTTCCTGGGCCTCGGTCGGCTGCGGGGTGAACAGGCCGTCACGGATGTCCTCGGAGAGCTTCTCCATGTTCGAGGGGTCCATGTTCGCCGTGAGGTCCTGGATCCGTGACATGTCGATCTCGATGCCTGCGGCGTACTTGGCCAGGGCCGTCGTCACGTGTCCGGCCAGCCACGGGGCGCGGGCGTAGAGCCACAGGAGGGCGAGCTCCCGGACGGCGACGTAGATGCGCAGTTCGGAGGCGTCGACGCCCATCTCCGCGGCCGCCCCGGTGATGTTCGCCTCGAGGATCGCCGGGGTGCGCTCCAGGAGGGGCAGGCCGGTGTCCGTGCCGCTGAGCACCGAGCCGGAGAGCGCGCCGAGGGCCTCGCCCAACTGCATCCCGAACATGGAGTCGCCCATCGCGGAGATCATCTGTCCGGCGCCCGCGAGCATGGGCTTCAGTTCCTCGGGGGCCTGTTCCTGCAGGTTGTCGGTCATCGCCGTCGACATGTTCGACTTCACCGGCTCGACGAGCTTCTTCCAGCCGGGCAGCGACCGCTCGACCCAGTCCCGGCGGGTGAGCGCCACCGGCTCGGAGCCCACGGGGCTGAGATCCGTGACGTTCCCGAGCCACAGCTCCGCGATCCGGAACGCGTCGTGGGTGGCACGGGTGGTCTCGTCACCGACCGCGGGGTCGGGGGTCGGGATGGTCCGGCCGGCCGACTGCTGGGCGGTCCGGTCGAGCCCACCGCCGGACATCATGCCCTGCAGTTGGGACATGATCCCGCCGAGCATCGAGGGGTCGAAGGGCAGCCCCTGGGGACCCTGGCCCCGGTCGCCCTGTGCCCCGTTCGGGCCACCGGCACCGAAGGCACCACCGAACTGAGCGTTCGGACCGAAGAACATGCCGAAGATGTCCCCGAACGGGTCGTTGCCCTCGGGTTCCTTGTCGTTCCTGTCGGTCATGGTGCTACCTCCCGGTGTGGACGTCACCCGCCGGACACCGACGTGTCCGCAGGCGGGTGTGTGCGTGGATGTTCAGGGTAACGACCCGACCCGTGAGAATCGTCCGGAAGCCGCCCCGGACCCCCGGTGTTCGCAGGAGGCGAAAGCCCCCCGGTCCGGTAGACTGCCCACTCGGTGGAAACGAAAGGACTCACTGTGGGCAGCACCCCTGGACGCGGACGCCGGACGACCCCGGTCGCCGGGACTCTCGCCGGTCTCGCCACCTACGGACTCGTCGTGCTGGCGCTCGTGACCCCGGTGCCCTACATGGTGCAGATGCCGGGGCCCGTGGTGAACACCATCCCGGCCGGGGACAACGTCGTCGAGGTGTCCGGGACGGAGTCCTTCGCCGCCTCCGGTCAGCTCGACCTCCTCACCGTCTCTGTCGCCGGGGGACCGGGCCGTGACCTGCGGGCCGACCAGATCATCGGGTCGGTGATCGACCCGACCGACACCGTCGTGCCGGAGGAGGCGTTCTACCCGCTCGACACCACCCGGGAACAGGTGACCGCGACGAACGAGGCGCAGATGGCCTCCTCGCAGGACCTCGCGGTGGCGGCCGCGCTCGGCGAGTTGGGGATAGACCATCCGCTCTCCGTCACCGTGCAACACATCGAGTCCGACTCCCCGGCCGCGGGCGTCCTCGAGGTCGGGGACCGACTGCTCACCGTCGACGGGACCGATCTCACCGCCGGCGACGACGGGGCCCGCCTCGTCGCCTCCACGGTCGCGGAGTCCGCCGGTGCCCCGGTGGAACTGGGCATCGAGCGTCGGGGGAGTGAGCAGACCGTCGAGGTCGTCCCGGAGGCCTCGGCCGACGGGCATCGGATCGGCATCGTCATGGACGTCGGCTACGACTTCCCCTTCGAGGTCCGGTTCGACGTGGCCGACGAGATCGGTGGCCCCTCGGCCGGGACGATCTTCGCCCTCGCGCTCATCGACGCGCTCACCGAGGGTGACCTGACCGGCGGGGTCCCGATCGCCGGGACCGGGTCGATCGACGCCGCCGGCACGGTGTCCCCGATCGGTGGCGCCCGGCAGAAGGTCGTCGCGGCCGCGACGACCACCGAGGACCGGGCGGCCGCCGAGCACTTCCTGTCCCCGACGGACAACTGCGCGGAGGTCGTCGACGCGGCCGCCGCCTTCCCTGATCTCACCGTCGTCCGCGTCGACGACCTCCCCGGGGCACGTGTTGCCGTGGAGTCGATCGCCACGGGGGAGACGGACGCGTTGCCGGCCTGTGGCGACGCCTGACCAGACCGCGTACGTGAGTCGAAAGGACCTTGCGTGACATTCACCTCCTCCCCACCGTCGGCCTCCGGGCCCCGGAAGTCGGGACGTCCCTCCCCGTTGTTGCTCACGATCGTGAGCGTGGTCATCCTGCTCGGGCTGTTCGTCGTGTTCGCACAGATCTACACGGACGTCATGTGGTTCCGTCATCTCGACGTGCTCGCGGTCTTCACGACCGAGTGGCTGACCCGGGGCGTCCTGTTCCTCGTCGGTCTCGTCCTCATGGCGCTGCCGGTCTGGTTCTGCCTGTGGTGGGCCCACCGCGCCCGTCCGGTCTACGCCCCGACGACCGCTCGGCAGGAGAACCTCGACCGGTACCGGGAGGCCTTCGAGCCCCTGCGCCGGGTGCTCACCCTCGCGATCCCCGCGGTCGTCGGTCTGCTCGGCGCGGTCGCCTTCTCGGCGGGGTGGCAGGACGCCCTGCTCATGCTCAACGCCAGTGAGTTCGGCCGGACCGACCCACAGTTCGGTCTCGACATCGGGTTCTACGTCTTCACCCTGCCGATGCTCCAGGGCGCGGGTGCCTACCTCGGTATGGTCGCCCTTCTCACCTTCCTCGCCTCGCTCGTCGCGCACTACCTCTACGGCGGTATCCGTCCCGGCGAGCACAAGGGCATCGAGTTCACCCGGGCGGCCCAGGTGCAGCTGGCGATCACGGCCGCGGTGCTCGTGCTCGTGCAGGCCGGGCGGATCTTCCTCGCCCGGTTCGGCGCGCTCACCGACTCCACCGGGATCGTCACGGGTGTCACCTACACCGGTGACAAGGTGACCCAGCCGGCGCTGCTCATCATCGCCGTCGCGGCCGTCGTCGTCGCCGGCATCGTCGCCGCCAACGCCTTCGCCCGCACCTGGAAGCTGTCGATCATCTCGGTCGTCATGCTCGCCGTGCTCGGCGCGATCTCGGTCATCGGTATGCCGATGGTCGTCCAGCAGTTCCAGGTCCAGCCATCCGAGCAGAGCCTCGAGGCGGACTACATCCAGCGCAACATCGAGGCGACGAAGGACGCCTACGGGATCGACGAGGTCGAGACCATCAGCTACAGCCCGGAGACCCAGGGGCAGACCGGGGCCCTGCGGGAGGACGCGGAGACCGCCGCGTCCATCCGTCTGCTCGACCCCAACCTCGTGTCCGACACCTTCCGTCAGCTGCAGCAGCAGCGTGCCTTCTACTCCTTCCCGGAGCAGTTGGACGTCGACCGCTACGAGATCGACGGCGAGATCCAGGACACCGTCATCGCCCTGCGCGAGCTGAACCCCGCCTCGCAGGCCGATGCCTCCTGGGTCAACCAGGCGACGGTCTACACGCACGGGTTCGGCGTCGTCGCCGCCTACGGCAACCGCCAGGGCGAGGACGGCCAGCCGGACTTCCTCGAGGAGAACATCCCGCCGAACGGCGAGCTCACGGGTCTCGACGAGAACGGTTACGAGCCGCGCATCTACTTCGGTGAGAACTCGCCGCGGTACTCGATCGTCGGTGCTCCCGAGGGCACGGCCCCGCGCGAGATCGACTACCCGGCCGACGGTGCGGACGGCACCGGTCAGGTGCTCACCACCTACACCGGAGACGGCGGACCGGGCGTCGGTTCGTACTTCCATCGCCTCCTCTACACCCTGAAGTTCCAGGACGAGCAGATCCTCCTGTCCGACGCCGTCAACGAGGAGTCCCAGATCCTCTACGAGCGGCACCCGCGGGAACGCATCGAGAAGGTCGCCCCCTTCCTCGAGGTCGACGGTGACCCGTACCCAGCCGTCATCGACGGACGGATCCAGTGGATCGTCGACGCCTACACGACCTCGGCGGAGTACCCGTACTCGACCCCGAGCGTGCTCCAGGACGCGACGACCGACTCGAACACGGAGACCACCGGTGCCGTGCAGGCACTGCCGCCGGAGGAGGTCAACTACATTCGCAACTCGGTGAAGGTGACCGTCGACGCCTTCGACGGGTCCGTGGAGCTCTACGCCTGGGACGAGGAGGACCCGATCCTGCAGACCTGGCAGAAGGTCTTCCCCGATCTCTTCACCCCGGTCGACGAGATGAGCGCGGATCTCATGAGCCACGTGCGGTACCCGGAGGATCTCTTCAAGGTGCAGCGCGAGCTCCTCACCCGCTACCACGTCGACGACGCCAACGGGTTCTACACCGGCCAGGACTTCTGGACGAACCCCTCGGATCCGACGATCTCGGGGGAGCAGACCTTCCCGCAGCCGCCCTACTACCTGACGCTACGGATGCCCGGTCAGGAGCAGTCGGCCTTCTCGCTGACCTCCTCGTTCATCCCGCGTCCCACGAGCGGGCAGACCCGCAACAACCTCACCGGGTTCGTCGCGGCGAATGCGGACGCGGGCAGCGAGGCCGGCACGATCGACGAGGACTACGGCACCATCCGTCTGCTCCAGTTGCCGCGCAACACGACCTTCCCGGGTCCCGGCCAGGCGCAGAACAACTTCAACACCGAGCCGGAGATCCAGCAGAGCCTCAACCTGCTGCGGCAGGGCGAGTCCGAGGTGGAGAACGGCAACCTCCTCACCCTGCCGGTCGCCGGGGGTCTGCTCTACGTGCAGCCGGTCTACGTCCGGTCCGCCGGCGAGACCTCCTACCCGGTGCTCCAGCGGGTGCTCGTGGCCTTCGGTGAGCAGATCGGGTTCGCCCCGACGCTCGACGAGGCGCTCGACCAGGTCTTCGGCGGTGACTCCGGTGTGAGTGCCGGTGACGCCGATTCCGTCGGTCAGGTCGACGAGGAAGGCGCGACGGGCAGCACCGAGGTCGGCTCCGGCGAGGGCACGGAGGAGGGCTCCACCGACACCGGTTCCACGGACACCGGGTCGACCGGTGGCTCGGGTGACCCGCTGCGGGACGCCCAGCAGGCCATGGAGGACTCCCAGGAGGCCCTGGAGGAGGGTGACTGGGCGGCCTACGGCGAGGCCCAGGAGCGCCTGCAGACGGCCATCGAGGAGGCCCTCGCGGAGGAGGGCGTCACGACGGCGCCCACGCAGCCCGCCGAGGACACCGCGACCGAGGCGCCCGAGGAGTGACCGTGCCGTCGACCTGATGGTGGTGTGAGCGACACGCGGCTCACCTGCGAGGACGTGGGGCAGATCACCTATCGTTGATTTGGTGTTCACCTCCCGGACCCCGTAGAGTTGTCTCTGTCGCCGCGGGGTGGAGCAGTTCGGTAGCTCGCCGGGCTCATAACCCGGAGGTCGGAGGTTCAAATCCTCCCCCCGCCACCATGGTCCGCGCAGGACACGAGAAGGCCCCCACACGAGAGTGTGGGGGCCTTCTCGTATTCACCTGCGATCCGTTGACCTCGGCACGGATTGTGAGAACCATGTGAGTGGTGGATCACGCTTGCGTCTTAGTTCAATATTCAACTACAGTCATCCATGTAGTTAAAAACTGAATCACTTCGGGCGGTGGCACCACCGCTGTCGCCCGACATCCGTACCCACATCTGAGGAGATCACCATGACCGCACTCTTCGCAGGCCTCACCTCCGGCACCTGGAACCTCGACGCCCTCCACTCCGAGTTCGGCTTCGTCGCCCGTCACGCCGGCGTCTCGAAGGTCAAGGGCAAGTTCGAGGACATCGCCGGTGTCCTCACCGTCGGTGAGGACCTGGAGTCCACCACCGTGTCCGCGAAGGCGCAGGCGACGTCCATCACGACCGGCAACGAGCAGCGCGACGGCCACCTGCAGTCCGACGACTTCTTCCTCGCCTCGGAGCACCCGGAGGTCACCTTCGAGTCGGCTGCCTTCGAGAACATCGACGGCGAGGAGTTCGACCTGCGCGGCACCCTCACCATGCGCGGTGTCTCCAAGGAGGTCGTGTTCTCCGGTGAGTTCAACGGTGTGGCCAACGGCCCCGACGGCAACCCGATGGCCGGCTTCTCCTTCCAGGCCACCGTCAACCGCAAGGACTTCGGCATGAAGTTCGACGTCGCGCTCGGCGGCGGCGAGCTCCTGGTCTCCGACAAGATCAAGCTCGTCATCGAGGTCGAGGTCCTCAAGGAGGTCTGAGTCCTCTCCTCTTCCGTGCGTGGGCGGCGAGCTCGGCTCCCGTGAATAGACCCGGTCCCGTGAGGCGCGCTTCTCACGGGACCGGGTCGATTCATACCGGGCGGCGAGTCCCGTGGTTCCTGCCTCGGCAGAGGAGTTTCACAGTGGTGACGAGCGTCAGAGAAGTGATATTCTCCTGCACTGTGACCGATGACACGAACACGACGGGCAACCTGCGGCCGGTCGAACAGGAGGTCGTCACCGACTTCTCCGACCGGATGAGCTACGGCGGCTACCTCGATCTCGATCGACTCCTCGGGGCGCAGCGCCCGGTGAGCGATCCGGCCCACCACGACGAGATGCTGTTCATCATCCAGCACCAGACGACCGAACTGTGGCTCAAGCTCGTGCTCCACGAGCTGGCCGATGCCCGCGGACTGCTGGCCGGGGACGATCTCCGCGCCGCACTCAAGCGTCTGGCCCGCATCAAGCATGTCCAGGACGTCATGACCCGGCAGTGGTCCGTGCTCGCCACGCTCACCCCGACGGAATACGCCCAATTCCGTGGTGCGCTGGGGAACTCCTCGGGCTTCCAGTCGGTGCAGTACCGGGCCGTCGAGTTCGCGCTGGGGAACAAGAACGCGGACATGCTCCGGGTGTTCGCCGACGATCCGGCGGCCCAGGGTCTCCTGCGCGCGGAACTGGAGCGCCCGACGCTCTACGACGAGTTCCTCCGGCTGGTGGCCCGCCGGGGCCTGCCGGTCCCCGGGGAGATCCTCGACCGCGACGTCACCACGCCCTACCGGGCGCACGACGGATTGGTCCCCGTGTTCCGGGAGATCTACGAGGACACCGGGAATCACTGGGACCTCTACGAGGCCTGCGAGGAACTGGTCGACATCGAGGACTCCTTCCAGTTCTGGCGGTTCCGTCATCTCCGGACGGTGACCCGGACCATTGGCATGAAGACCGGCACCGGCGGATCGAGCGGAGCGGGCTTCCTGCGCCGGGCGCTCGACCTCACCTTCTTCCCCGAGCTGTACGCGGTCCGGACCGAGATCGGTGCCCCGTGATCGCCCGCGTGACCCTCCTGGAGCCCGACGGGACCTGCCGGGAGGGAACGGCCACGGCGCTCGGGGACGGGCGCCTCGTGCTCGGCCCGGAGGCCGACACGGCCGTCCCACGTCTGCCGGGACTCGTGGCGCGCGGACTCACCGACCACCACGTCCACCTCCACCTGCTCGACGCCGAGGCGCTCCGTGCCGGTGCACTGCTGCGCGGGGGACTGAGGCGGGTCGTCGACCTCGGCGGGGATCCCGCGACGCTGACGGATCTCCGGGTGCCGGGCGCTCTGCCGGGGACCACCGTGCTCCATTCCGGTGCCTTCCTCACCGCACCCGGCGGATATCCCGTCGATCGCGACTGGGCCCCGGCGGCCACCTACCGCGAACTCACGGGACCCGAGGAGGCGGCACCGGTCGTCGCGGAGATGGCGGCGGCGGGCGCCTCGGCGGTGAAGATCGCGGCGAACGCGGCGGCCGGTCCGCTCCTCGGGGACGACACCCACCGGGCGGTGGTCGCCGCGGCCCGGACGCGGGGTCTTCCCGTGGTCGTCCACGCCGAGGGTCCCGGGGTCGTCTCGCACGTCGCCCGACTGGGCGTGGATCGGTTCGCCCACACACCACACTCCGAAGTGCTCCCCGCGGATCTGGTGGAGTACCTGGCCGGTTCGACGACCTGGATCTCGACCCTCGACATCCACGGCTGGGGCGACCCGACGACCGAGCACGGGATCGCGGTGGAGAACCTCCGGCGGTTCCACACCGCGGGCGGGATCGTGCGGTACGGGACCGACCTGGGCAACGGACCCCTGCCGCTCGGCCTCGACACCCGCGAGATCGAGGGTCTCCACGCCGCGGGTCTCGACGCGGCCGCGGTGTTCGCCGCGCTCAGCCCCGCCCCGTTCACCGAGGACGACCCGCCGGGGACACCCGCCGTGTGGTTGCCCCGGGCATCCCCGACACATGCCGACGTCACGGGGGCCGAGCGCCTCACCGCGGCGATCCTCGAAGGAGAGACACACCGATGACGACAGATGCCGACCTGCTCGCCCGCGCCCGGGCCCTGGATTCCGGGGACCCCCTGGCCCCGTACCGGGACCGGTTCGCGCCGGCCCCCGGTGTGGAGGCCTATCTCGACGGGAACTCCCTCGGCAGGCCCCTGCGCCGGACGTCCGAGGACCTCGACCGTCTCGTCTCCGGGGCGTGGGGGACCGGACTCATCCGGTCGTGGGACGCCGGATGGATGGATCTGCCCCTGACCCTCGGTGACCGGATCGGGCGGGTGTGCCTGGGTGCCGCAACCGGGCAGACGGTCGTGGCCGACTCGACGACGGTGCTCCTGTACAAACTCGTGCGCGCGGCCGTCGCGGCGCGTCCCGACCGCACCGAGATCGTCATCGAGACCGCGAACTTCCCGACCGATCGGTTCGTCGTCGAGGGGATCGCCGCGGAGACGGGGAGGACGGTCCGGTGGCTCGAGGCCGATCCCGTCCACGGGGTGGGCGTCGACGACCTCGCCGGAGTCGTCACCGAGGACACCGCCCTCGTGGTGCTCGGCCACGTCGACTACCGGTCGGCGGCCGTGGCGGACATGGCCGCACTCACGGCGGCCGTCCACGCACAGGGTGCACTGGTCCTCTGGGACCTCTGCCACTCCGTCGGGGTGGTGTCGCTCGACCTCGACGCCTGCGGGGTCGACCTTGCAGTCGGGTGCACGTACAAGTACCTGAACGGTGGCCCCGGGGCCCCGGCCTTCGCCTATGTCGCAGCGGTGCACCAGGGGCGGCTGCGGCAGCCCGTCCAGGGATGGATGGGCGCCCGCGACGTCTTCGGTATGCGCGAGACCTACGAACCCGCCGAGGACCTCCGCCAGTTCATCAGTGGCACCCCGCCGGTTCTCGCGATGACACCCATGGCCGGCATGCTCGACCTGCTCGAGGACGCGGGGATGCCGGTGGTCCAGGAGAAGGCCCGGAGTCTCACGGATCTCGTCGTCGAGGTGTTCGACGCCCGCATGGCGCCTGTCGGTGCCCGGCTGGCGAGTCCGCGCGAGGCCGCGCGGCGGGGTGGGCACGTCACCGTCGTCCATCCGGGCGCGCGGGCGGCAGTGTCCCGGCTGTGGGAGGCCGGGGTGGTCCCGGACTTCCGGTCGCCGGACGGCATCCGGCTCGGACTGTCGCCCCTGAGCACCTCCCACGTGGAGGCGGTCGAGGGCGCCCTTGCCGTCGCCCGGGAGCTTGCCGCGGGATGAGTACCGTCCCGGACGACGTCGAGGCCCGGCCCGGGAGCGCGGTGTCCCTGCTGCGCACCCTCGTCGGCCTGTACCTGCGTGACCTCGGAGGGTGGATCGCCACCGACGACCTCGTGGATCTCATGGCCGTGGTGGGTGTCGAGGCGCCGCGGACCCGGACGGCGCTCCACCGCGTCCGTCGGCGGGGACTGCTCGTGGCCCGGACCCGGGACCGTCCGGGTTCCGTGCTCGCGCCGGAGGCGGAGGAGATGCTCGTCCGCGGTGACCGCAGGATCTTCGCCGACCGTCGGATGACCGACGGCGACCCGTGGTGTCTCGTCTCCTTCTCGCTCCCGGAGGACAGCCGGGACGTCCGCCACCGGATCCGACGACGTCTGCAGTGGATCGGGTGCGGAACGGTGTCGGCGGGTCTGTGGATCGCCCCGGGGCACCTGATCGACGAGGTGGACCAGGTGTTCGGGGACCTCGGGGTCCGGGACGCTGCGACGCTGTTCCTCACCGACACGCCCCGGGTGGCCGGTGACCTGGCCGGTGCCGTCGCCGACTGGTGGGACCTCGAGGCGCTTCGGGCTGAACACACGGCATTCCTCCAGGCAGTGTCCGAGGGAGGAGTCGTGTCCGAGGGGGAAGCCGTGTCCGATGGGACGGACGCGGGACGCACACTCTCGGGTCCGGACGCCTTCGGTGCCTACGTCCGTCTCGTCGACACCTGGCGGGTGATCCCCTATGTCGATCCCGGTCTGCCCCCGGGTGTCCTCCCGGCGGACTGGCCCGGGTCGCGGAGCATCGAGCTGTTCCACGAGCTGCGTGCCGGGCTCATGGGTCCCGCCCGCGCACACGTGTGCGAGGTCACGGGGAGCTGAGCGGGAAGGTGAATGCGAGGAAGGCCCCCACACTCTCGTGTAGGGGCCTTCTCGTGTCCTGCGCGGACCCTGGTGGCGGGGGGAGGATTTGAACCTCCGACCTCCGGGTTATGAGCCCGGCGAGCTACCGAACTGCTCCACCCCGCGGCGACTCGTAGAACACTACACACCCCGGGAAAGACCGTGCAAAACGAGTGCCGTGGGTCACTCCGGACCGGTGACGGATGCAGGGCGGCGCACGACCGCCACACCGCTCACGACCGCCGCACCACTCACAACCGCAGCCCGCTGCGCAGGTCCTCCGCGAGACCACGGATCCGTTCGGCTGCGAGATCGACGTCCGCGGGTCCCTTGCAGAAGGAGTAGCGGATCGTGCGGTCGAAGTACGCGGCCGTCTCGGACCCCGGCCGACACAGTCCCGCGACGGGAATCCCGGTGAACCCGTACTCGCGGGTGAGCCTCTCGTTGAGCGTGAAGGCGCGCGCGTCGGTGAGAGCGGCGAAGTCGACGAGCGTGAAGTAACCGGCCGCGGGCGCGTGGACCTCGACCCCGGGGAGGTCGCGCAGTGCGGCGAGCAGGACGTCCCGGCGTGCGGCCAGTGAGTCCCGGTTCTCCCAGCCGAAGGCGTCGTGCTCGGTGAGTGCGCGGGCGACGGCCGGTTGGAACGGTCCCGAGGCGGTGAAGGTGAGGAACTGCTTGACCGCCTGGATCGCCTCGCGGACCTCCGGCTCGGCCACCAGCCACCCGACCTTCCAACCGGTCGCGTTGAAGGTCTTGCCCGCCGAGGACACCGAGACGATCCGGGCCGGGTCGTCGACGAGGGTGGCGACCGGACGGTGCCGGACGTCGTCGAAGGTGAGGTACTCGTACACCTCGTCCGTGACCAGCCAGGCGTCGGCGGAGACGACGGCGGCGTGGATCCGCAGCAGGGTCTCCGGGGAGAACACGGTGCCCGTCGGGTTGTGCGGGGAGTTCACGACGACGAGGTCGATCCCGGCGGCCACGTGGGCGTCGAAGACCTCCCAGTCCGGCGTGAACCCCGTGCCGTCGTCCGCCGGCTGCAGGGGCACCGTGACGACGTCGGCACCGGCGGCCGCGGTGGCGGCCGGGTACCCGTCGTAGAAGGGTTCGAACAACAGCACGGTGCCGCCGGGCGGGACGAGGGCGAGGACGGCCGCGGTGAGCGCCTCGGTCGCGCCGACCGTCACGAGGACGTGGTCCCGGGTCACGTGCTGGCCGTGGACCCGCCCGCGCTGCTCGACGACGGCGTCGAGGAGGACCGGGTGACCCTGTCCCGGAGCGTACTGGTTGAAGCCCTGGGCCATCGCCTCGGTGACGGCGGACACGAGGAATTCCGGGGTGTCGGTCCCGGGCGCCCCCTGCCCGAGGTTCAGCGCCCCGTGGTCGGCGGCGAGTTTCGTCATCTGACCGAAGATCGTCTCGCCGACGGAACCGTCGGCCCGCACGAGGCCGGCGGCCGCCGCCATGCGGTGCCAGCGGTCGGCGCGGAGGACGTCGGGGTGGGAGGGTGTGGTCATCGCAGGAACTCCGATGCGGATTCGTGGAGCAGGCCGTTCGAGGCCAGGGCGTTCGGTCCGAAGGGGCCGGGTGCGCCGGCCAAGGAGGTGAAGGTGCCACCGGCCTCCGTGACGACGGGGACGAGGGCCGCCATGTCGTAGAGCTCCAGTTCGGGCTCCGCGGCCAGGTCGACCGCCCCCTCCGCGACGAGCATGTACGACCAGAAGTCGCCGTACCCGCGGGTGCGCCAGACGGCGTCCGTGAGTGCCAGGAAGCCCTCGCGGATCCCCAGGTCGGCCCAGCCGGACAGGGAGGCGAAGGAGAGGGAGGCGTCCGCCAGGTCGGACACCCCGCTCACCGCCAGCCGCCGAGGTGCCCTGCCCTCCTCGACACCCCAGGCCCCCTCACCGGCCGCCGCGTACCACCGCCGGCCGAGGGCCGGGGCGGAGACGACGCCGAGCAGGGGTGTCGTGTCCTCGTAGAGGGCGATGAGCGTCGCGTACACGGGCACCCCGCGCACGAAGTTCTTGGTCCCGTCGATCGGGTCGACGATCCAGCGACGGCCGGTCCCGTCGCCGGTCTCGCCGAACTCCTCTCCGAGTACCCCGTCGGTCGGACGGGTATCGGCGAGGACCTCACGGATCATCGCCTCGACACCGCGGTCGGCATCGGTCACCGGTGTGAGGTCGGGTTTCGCGTCGACGGTGAAGTCCTGAGCGCGGAAGGCCGGGAGCGTGAGGGCATCGGCCCGGTCGGCCAGGTCCAGGGCCAGTGCGAGATCGGAGTCGTGTGCGAGATCGGAATCGGGGGAGGGGGAGGACGGATCGGTCATGTCCCGCAGCCTAGTGCGCCGGTGCCGGTGCCCGGCCCCCGGATGTCATCTCGTGGACGCCGGTGGGCACCGGGCGGGTGGTGGGATGCCGGGGTGGGCACCGGGCGGGTCAGGCCGCGGGATCCCGGTCGGCGAGGTTGTCGAGGAGACGGCGCAGCGAGGCCAGGCGTGCGGCCCCGGCCTCCCCGGCCTGCCCGGTGGCCACCCAGGAGTCGAGCGTGCAGCCGGGGGAGTCCGTCCGGTGGGTGCAGCCCTTGGGGCAGTCGGCGGTCGCGGGTACGAGGTCCGCGAAGGCCGCGACGACGTTCTCCACGTCGACGTGGGCGAGGCCGAAGCTGCGGACCCCGGGCGTGTCGACGATCCACCCGCCGGTCGGCAGGGGCAGACACGCCGCGGAGCTCGAGGTGTGCCGTCCGTGGCCGGTCACGTCGTTGACCGCGCCGGTGGCCCTCTGTGCCTGGGGGACGAGCGCATTCATGAGGGTGGACTTGCCGACCCCGGAGTGTCCGAGGAGGACACTGAGGTGCCCGGTGAGGACCTCCCGCAGCCGGTCGACCCGGGGGACACCGGCGGGGTCGAACCCACAGGGGACGATCTCGACGTCGACGGAACCGAAACGGTCGTACACCTCGTCGACGGGGGCGAGGTCGAGTTTCGTCACGGCGAGGACGGGCCGGATCCCGGCGTCGAAGGCGGCGGTGAGGGCCCGGTCGATGAGACCCCAGGACGGGTCCGGTTCCGCGGTGGCGGTGACGACGACGAGTTGGTCCGCGTTCGCGACGATGACGCGTTCCGTCGCGTCGGTGTCGTCGGCACTGCGGCGCAGGACGGTGTCCCGCTCGACGATGTCGACGAGGCGGGCGAGCGTGCCCTCCTTCCCCGAGGTGTCGCCGACGACGCGGACGCGGTCACCGGGGACGACGGGCGTGCGGCGCAACCACTTGGCCCGCACACACGTGACGACCGGCAGGGAGCCCGCGGAGACGTCGGCGAGCTCGGTGCTCATGACGACGCGGTACCGCCCGCGGTCGACGGAGACGACCATGCCCTCCTCGGCGTCGGCGTGGGCCGGCCGGTTCTTGGTCCGGGGTCGGGTGCCCGACTTGTGGGCCCGGGGTCGGTAGTCCTCCTCGGTGAAGTGGCGGTAACGGCCGCTCACCGTGCCCCGCCCCCACGCAGGTCCTCGCCCCCGGTGTCCTGGGCGACCATGTCCTCCCAGAGGTCGAGGAACTGGGGCAGGGTCTTGGCGACGGTGCCCGGGTCGTCGAGGACGATCCCGTCGACGGCGAGTCCGAGCACGGCCCCGGCCATCACCATGCGGTGGTCCTTGTAGGTCCGCCAGCGGTGTCCGTGCTGCGCGGGGGAGTGGATCACGAGGTGGTCGTCACCGGCCTCCACCTCGGCGCCGGCCCCGGTGAGTTCGGCCCGCAGGGCCTCCAGGCGGTCGGTCTCGTGCCCCCGCAGGTGGCCGATCCCGCGGAGCTTCGAGGTCCCGCGGGCGCAGGCGGCCACGGCGGCGACGACGGGGGTGAGCTCACCGACCGCACCGAGGTCGAGGTCGACGGCCACGAGGACGTCGGGTCCGGTGACCGTGAGACCCCGGCCGTCGAGTTCCCAGCTGCCGCCGAAGGCCTGGGCGATGTCCCGGAAGGCGTCGCCGGCCTGTGTGGTGTGCACCGGCCAGTCGGGCACGTGCACCGTGCCCCCGGTGACGAGGGCGGCGGCCAGGAAGGTCGCGGCGTTGGACAGATCGGGCTCGACGACGACGTCGAGGCCACGGGGCCGTCCGGGCTCGACGACCCAGTGGTGCGGTTCCGGCTCCTCGACGAGCACGCCGGCGTCGGCGAGCACCTCGAGCGTCATGTCGATGTGCGGGCGGGAGGGCAGCAGGGCCCCCGTGTGCCGTAGGTCGAGTCCGAGGTCGAAGGCACACCCGGCTAGCAGCAGACCGGAGACGAACTGGGACGAGGCCGAGGCGTCGATGTCCAGGTGCCCGCCGCGCACGCCGGCCCGCGCGTCGAGGTCGAAGGGGAGGGTGTCGGGTTCCCCCGCAGTGGCGTCCTGGTCCCCGGTCACCGTCACGTGCAGGGACCGCAGGGCCCCGAGGACGGTGTCCATGGGACGGACACGCGCCTCGGGATCGCCGTCGAACCGCACCCGGCTCCCGAGTCCCGCGGCCAGCGGTGGGACGAAGCGCATGACGGTCCCGGCGAGACCGCAGTCGACGGTGGGGACCGTTCCGTCCGCCGCCGTGGCGCCCGCCGGGACCGGAGACACGACGAGGTGCTGCTGGTCGGAGTCGTCGACCGCGGCACCCAGGGACCGCAGTGCGCCGATCATGAGGCGGGTGTCCCGTGAATCGAGCGGATGGCGGATGACGGAGTCGTCGTCGGCCAGTGCCGCGAGGACGAGGAACCGGTTGGTCAGCGACTTCGAACCGGGCACCCGGACGCTCGCCCGCACGGGGCCTGAGCGACGGGGTGCGGTCCAGGAGTCGGGCACGGGGCGAGCGGGTGCGGGGTGTGCGGGCATGCTCAGGAGGCGAGGTCCTCGAGGGACTTGGTCGTCGACTCCAGGGCTCCGATGGCGGCGTTCTCCAGGCGGCCCAGGCCGTCGACGGCACGGCCCTTGGCCGAGGCCAGGCGCCAGGCGAGGTCGGGACGACCGGCCGTGTCGGCGGTGGCGAGCAGTGCGCCGCCGAGCATCGAGGTCTTGGCGATGATACCGGGTCCCGCGTCGGTGCGGTCCGGGGAGACCTGTTCGGCCACGGCGTCGAGGACGTAGGTGCCGACGAGCACGCCGGCGGAGAATCGGGGGAACTTCCCGACGGCAAGCAGCGCACCCGCGGCGACCTGTGCGACACCCGTGGCACGCGCGACGAGGGTCGCGTCGACGGGCAGGTCGACCTTCTTCTTCACGAGGTCGAGGGCGGGCTGGAGCGCGGAGGCGGTGGCCTGCGGGCGGCGCACACGGGCGATCCCGTTGCCGATGTACGCGGAGGCGAGCATGGGGCGGGCGAGCAGGCGGACCGGGTTGAACGGCACGGTGTTTCCCTTTCGACGGGTGATGACGGGTTGCGCACCCGCCAGCATAGCCGCAAGGCAGGGTGGGGTGCCGGGGTGCGGGCGGTGTGAGGGATCGGTGGGGTGCCGGGGTGCGGGCGGTGTGAGGCACAGCGGGAATACCGGAGGTGAACCGGGCGTTGCCCGCAGGTATGAGGACCTGGCGGGCGGCGGGCGGCGGCGTAGAATCGCCACCGATGGACACGACTGATGACACCGGGGTGCGCGAGGCGCTCCCGGGACCTGTGGACCGGACCGGCCTCGACCCGGCGGAGGAGACGCCGGCCGAGAGGACGGCGCGGTTCGAGGCGGACGCCCTGGAATACGTCAACCAGCTGTACGCGGCTGCCCTGCGGATGACCCGGAACCCGGCCGATGCGGAGGATCTCGTCCAGGAGGCCTACGCCAAGGCCTTCGGGGCCTTCCACCAGTTCACGCCCGGCACGAACCTCAAGGCCTGGCTGTACCGGATCCTCACGAACACCTTCATCAACACCTACCGTAAGAAGCAGCGGCAGCCCCTGGAGTCGAGCGACGAGGACATCGAGGACTGGCAGATCGCCCGCGCCGCCGGACACACCTCCTCCGAGGGACGCTCCGCCGAGCTCGAGGCGCTCGACCACCTGCCGGACTCCGATGTCACCGAGGCGCTCGGTCGCCTGGCGGAGGACTTCCGGATGGTCGTCTACTACGCCGACGTCGAGGGCCTGCCGTACAAGGAGATCGCACGGATCATGGACACCCCGATCGGTACCGTGATGTCGCGGCTGCACCGCGGACGTCGCCAGTTGCGCGACATGCTCAAGGACTACGCCGCCGAACGCGGGCTCTACGCCGCCGAGGACACGGACGGGCGCGAGGAGAAGGGGGACCGGCGGTGACGGACCGACCGGATCAGGGAATGACGCCCACGGGTGACGAGGAGACCGTCGTGGTCCGCGAGAGCCTGCGGCGGATCCAGTACTACGTCGACGGTGAGCTGCCGCCGGACCTCACCGGCGTCGCGGAGGAGCACTTCACCTCCTGCGCCGAGTGCGAGGAGGAGGTGCGGATCACGACGACAGTGAAGGAACTGGTCCGCCGTTCCTGCCCCGAGCCCGACGAGGTGGCCCCGAGCGACCTGCGGGACAAAGTCGTCGCCCGCCTGCAGCAGGTGACGGTGGTGCGCCGCCCGCGGGGGTGAGCGCGACACGAGAAGGGCCCTGCGGAGGAGATCCTCCGCAGGGCCCTTCTCGTATATGTCAGGGGGTCCGCTCAGGCGTTGGGACGCTTGCCGTGGTTGGCCCCACCGCGCTTGCGGTCCTTCTTCTTGCGTGCACGCTTGCTGCTCATCGCTGCTCCTCCTTCGTTCGGGACTCCCGCATACGGGACCTGCCGATTCTTCCACAGGTGGTCCCACGCGGCAAAAACGCGCTCAGGCCTCCCGATGCCTGAGACGGGTGCGCCACCAAGGCGGAGGAGCGAAGGAGGACGTGGGGTTGGTACTTCGAGCGACGACAACGCAGGTGGCGCCCCGTGTCAGGCCTCGGGGTCTGTTATGCCGAGCCAGTCGAACCAGCCCCGGTGGAGGACCAACCAGGCGAGGAGCCCGTAGCCCTCCTGGCCCGGCAGGCCGGTGCCGGAGCGGGTGATCTCCGCGCGCCACACCTCGTGCTCGTGGAGCGGGGTGAAGGTGTCGACGTAGGTGATGCCGCGGCGCAGGGCGACGTCGGCGAAACTCGCGGAGAGATCGGCGACCCGGGAGTCGAGCGCGGCGTCCCCGGTCGGCGGGGGACCGACGACGAAGGTCTTGACCTCCGCCGAGAGCGCCGCGTCGAGGACGTTCGCCAGGTTGAGGCGGGACCGGGCGGTCGACAGGCCCGACTCGGTGTCCGCGATACCCGGGGCGAGGACGAGGTGGTCCTCCGTGTCCGGCCCGAAGCGCAGGGACGCCTCGGGCATGCACCGGGCCCCGAGACCCGCGGAGTCCTCGCCGGGCACACCGAGAGGGTAGAACCGGGCGGCCGGGAGGGCCGGGAGGGTGCGCAGTGCCACGCGACCCACCCAGCCCAGACCACGGGCGTCCCCGTGGCCGGCGACGTGTGCGCCACCGACCACGGCGATCGCGGGGACCCGGTCGTGGCTCACCGGGCGAGGACCTTCTCGACGAGAGCGGCCTGCTCGGCGTCGTGGACCTTCTTGAGGCCGGTGGCCGGGGCGGCGGCCGCCGGGCGGGAGGCGACCGTGAGTTCCCGGTCGCCGAGGAGACCGGTGAGGTTGAGCGCCATGAACGGCCAGGCACCCTGGTTCTCCGGCTCCTCCTGGGCCCACACGAAGCGGGCCGAGTCCGGGTAGGTCGAGAGCACCCGGGCGATCGCGGCCTCGTCGAGCGGGTAGAGCTGCTCGACGCGGACGAGGGCGGTGTGGGTGTCGCCGG
>NZ_JBDIUY010000044.1:0-4763 GCF_040212315.1 Brevibacterium litoralis
CGAAGCGGGCCGAGTCCGGGTAGGTCGAGAGCACCCGGGCGATCGCGGCCTCGTCGAGCGGGTAGAGCTGCTCGACGCGGACGAGGGCGGTGTGGGTGTCGCCGGCCTTGTCACGGGCCGCCTTGAGGTCCCAGTACAGCTTGCCGGAGACGAGAACCACGCGGTCGACCTGTGCGGCGTCCACGTCCGTGTCGAGCACGATCGGCTCGAACGAACCGGTGGTGAAGTCCGCGACCTCGGTGGCCGCCTGCTTGCTGCGCAGCATCGACTTCGGGGTGAAGACGACGAGCGGACGCTTGGCCTCGGTGAGCGCGTGGCGGCGCAGCAGGTGGAAGTGCGAGGCGCCGGTCGACGGGTAGGCGACCGTCATGTTCTGCTCGGCGCACAGCTGGAGGAACCGCTCGATGCGGGCCGAGGAGTGGTCGGGACCCTGACCCTCGTAGCCGTGGGGCAGGAGCATGACGACACCGGAGGTCTGCGACCACTTCATCTCCGAGGCGGCGATGAACTCGTCGATGACCGACTGCGCGCCCTGGGCGAAGTCGCCGAACTGGGCCTCCCAGAGGACGAGGGCGTCCTTGCGCTGCACCGAGTAGCCGTACTCGAAACCGAGGGCGGCGTACTCGCTCAACAGCGAGTTGTACACGGCGAAGGAGGCCTGGTCGTCGGTGAGGTTGGACAGCGGGGTCCACTCGTTGCCGTTCTCGTGGTCGACCATCACCGCGTGGCGCTGGGTGAAGGTGCCACGTCGGGAGTCCTGCCCGGCCAGGCGCACCGGTACGCCCTCCATGACGAGGGAACCGAAGGCCAACAGCTCGGCGAAGCCCCAGTCGATGCCGCCGGAGCGGGCCATCTCCTGCCGCTTCTGCAACAGGCTGCGCAGCTTCTTGTGGACCGTGAAGGTCTCCGGGATCTCGACATGGGCGTCACCGATGCGCTCGACGACGTCCTGCCCGATCGCGGTGGACCGGTCGGTGTACCCGAAGGGGGCGGGGGTGTGGGCGCCGGGGACGGCGAACCCGGAACCGCCGGAACCGGCCTGGTTCTCCGCTTCCTTCGTCTCCTTGAAGGCCGCCTCGAGCTTCGCCTGGAAGTCCCGCAGTGCCTCCTGTGCCTCCTCCTCGGAGATGCACTTACGACCGACGAGCGACTCGGTGTAGAGCTTGCGCACCGACGACTTCTCGTCGATGAGCGAGTACATGACCGGCTGCGTCATCGAGGGATCGTCGCCCTCGTTGTGACCGCGGCGGCGGTAGCACACGAGGTCGACGACGATGTCCCGGTTGAAGGCCTGGCGGTACTCGAATGCGAGCTGCGCGGCCTCGAAGACGGCCTCCGGGTCGTCACCATTCACGTGGAGGACCGGGGCACCGATCGACTTCGCGACGTCCGTGCTGTAGAAGGACGAGCGCGCCGAGGCCGGGGAGGTGGTGAAGCCGACCTGGTTGTTGATGATGACGTGCACCGTGCCGCCGGTGCGGTACCCGGAGAGCTCGGAGAGGTTGAGGGTCTCCGTGACGACGCCCTGCCCGGCGAAGGCCGCGTCGCCGTGGACGAGCACCGGGAGGACCGGGTAGTCGTGGGTGTCCCCGTGCAGGACGTCCTGCTTGGCCCGGGTGACGCCCTCGAGGACCGGGTTGACGGTCTCCAGGTGGCTGGGGTTGGCCGCGACGTAGACCTTCGTCGTGTTGCCCGAGATCGAGGTGTAGGAGCCCTCGGTGCCGAGGTGGTACTTCACGTCGCCCGAGCCCTGGATCGACTCCGGGTCGAGCATGCCGTCGAACTCGCGGAACACCTGGGCGTAGGACTTGCCGGCGATGTTCGTGAGCACGTTGAGGCGGCCACGGTGGGCCATGCCGATGGCGACCTCGGCGAGCCCGTTGTCGGCGGCCCGTTCGAGCACTGTGTCGAGCAGGACGATGGCGGACTCGCCACCCTCCAGCGAGAAGCGCTTCTGGCCGACGTACTTGGTCTGCAGGAAGGTCTCGAACGCCTCGGCGGCGTTGAGCCGGTCGAGGATGTGCTTCTGCTGCTCGCGGGTGGGCGCGGCGTGGGGCACCTCGAGCTTGGCCTGGAACCAGCGGCGCTGCACGGGATCGGCGATGTGCATGTACTCGATGCCGAGCGTGCGGCAGTAGGAGTCGCGCAGCTGACCGAGGATGTTGCGCAGCGTGTTGACCGGGCGGCCGGTGAACCCGCCGGTGGGGAACTCGCGCTCGAGGTCCCACAGCGTCAGACCGTGCTCGTTGATGTCGAGATCGGGGTGCGACCGCTGCCGGTACACGAGCGGGTCGATGTTCGCCATGAGGTGGCCGCGGTTGCGGTAGGCCTCGATGAGCTCGATG
Source organism: Brevibacterium litoralis (assembly GCF_040212315.1). Lineage (NCBI taxonomy): Bacteria > Bacillati > Actinomycetota > Actinomycetes > Micrococcales > Brevibacteriaceae > Brevibacterium > Brevibacterium litoralis. Next base: position 2,346 of record NZ_JBDIUY010000044.1, read on the forward strand.
ACGCGCGCGGTCTTGTTGATGTCGTCCTGGTCGTTGGCGTCGACGTCGGGGACCCAGCGGACCGGCTCGTAGGGCAGGTGGAGGGACTCGAAGACCTCGTCGTAGAAGCCGTCCTTGCCGAGCAGGTACTCGTGGACGAGCTTGAGGAACTCACCGGAACCCGCACCCTGGATGACGCGGTGGTCGTAGGTGGAGGTGAGCGTGAGGACCTTCGAGACGGCCAGGCGGTTGATCGTCTCCTGGCTCGCGCCCTGGAACTCGGCGGGGTAGTCGAGGGCGCCGACACCGATGATGCAGCCCTGGCCCTTGCTCAGGCGCGGCACCGAGTGGACGGTGCCGATCCCGCCGGGGTTGGTGAGCGAGACGGTGGTGCCGGCGAAGTCCTCGGCGGTCAGCGCGTTCTCGCGGCCGCGGGCCACGAGGTCGTCGTAGGCGTCGACGAACTGCTTGAAGGTGAGGGTCTCCGCCTTCTTCACGTTCGGCACGAGCAGCGACCGCGAGCCGTCCGGCTTGGGGACGTCGATCGCCAGCCCGAAGTTCACGTGGCCGGCCTTGATCATCGTCGGCTTGCCGTCACGCAGTTCGTAGTAGACGTTCTGGCTCGGGAAGTTCTTCAGCGCCCGGATCACGGCGAAGCCGATGAGGTGCGTGAACGACACCTTGCCACCGCGGGTGCGCTTGAGGTGCGAGTTGATGACGATGCGGTTGTCGATGAGCGCCTTGGCGGGCAGGGCGCGGACCGAGGTCGCGGTGGGGACGGTGAGGGAGTCGTCCATGTTCGTCGCGATCGCCTTGGCGGGGCCGCGCAGCTTGACGACCTCGTCCTCCGCGTCGGGGGCGTCCGTCGGGGCGGCAGAGGTGGTCGCCGCCTTCTTCGACGCGACGGTCTTCGTCTCCGCCTTCGGGGTCTCCGACTCCGTCACCGACGGGGTGACGCCCTTCTGCGAGACTGCCGCCGGCTTGACCGGGGTCACGGGTGCCGCAGGTGCCGCGGGTGCAGCAGGGGCGGCCTGGGCCTTCGGCGCCTGTTCCGGTGCGGCCTGACCGGACGGGGCCCGGTCACCGAACTTCTCGAAGTAGGGCCACCAGGCCGGGTCGACCGAGTTCTTGTCGGCCTTGTACTGCTCGTACATCTCCTCGACCAACCACTCGTTCGAGCCGAAATCCTCGGCGGTTCGGTCGGGTGTGTTCACGGACACGGCGATGTTCGCCTCTTTCCACATCGGAGCTTCGGACGTCGGGGTCAGCCTAATACCTCCGGACCCCGGAATTCGCGCGCGGGACGACGGGCAGGTCGGGTCGACCGGCCAAAGGTACGCAAAGCGGACCTCAGGGTTGTGGTGCCCCTCACGGAACACCCGCCCCGGGAGACGCCGGTGGCCCGGTGTGTCCGACCTCTGGCAGCATTCGCTCCGGTGCCGGTCCCTCGTGGTCACCGGCGTGTCACCCACCCTTCCACCCTCGACCGAAAGCGGGAACCCATGGAGTTCGTCACCGACACCCCGGCCCAGGACCTCACCTATTCCGACGTCTTTCTCGTGCCCCGTCGCTCCGCCGTCGTCTCCCGGTTCGACGTCGACCTGTCCGCCGGTGACGGCACGGGCTCGACCACTCCGGTCGTCGCGGCGAACATGACGGCGGTCTCCGGCCGTCGGATGGCCGAGACGCTGGCCCGCCGCGGTGGCCTCGCGGTGCTCCCGCAGGACATCCCGCTGCCGGTCGCCGCGGACACCATCCGCTGGGTCAAGGACCGCCACCCCCTCTACGAGACCCCCGTCCGGGTGTCTCCCGGGGCCACCGTGTTGGAGGCGCTCCACCTGCTGCCCAAGCGCTCCCATGGGCACGGTGTCGTCGTCGACGACGCGGACGTGGTCGTCGGGACGGTGGCCGCCGGTTCGCTCACGGGGGTCGACCGTTTCACCGCGGTCGCCGACGTCATGGAACCGGTCGACCACGCGGTCACCGCCGGTCACGTGGACCTCGGGGCGACCTACGACCGGATGACCGCGGCCCGGCTCTCCTTCGCGCCCGTCGTCGACGCGGACGGCGGCCTCGTCGGTGCCCTCACCCCGGCCTCCCTCCTGCGGGCCGACGTCTACATCCCGAACCTCGACGCGGTCGGCCGGCTGCGGATCGCGGCGGCGATCGGCGTGAACGGCTCGGCGGTCGACCGCGCGCGGGACCTCGTGGCGGCCGGGGCCGACGTCCTCGTCGTCGACACCGCCCACGGCCACCAGGAGAAGATGCTCGACGTCCTCCGCGGTGTCCGCGACCTCGACCTCGGGGTGCCCGTCGTCGCCGGCAACGTCGTCACCGCCGAGGGCGTGGCCGACCTGGTCGGGGCCGGTGCCGACATCGTCAAGGTCGGTGTGGGCCCCGGGGCCATGTGCACGACCCGGATGATGACGGCGGTCGGCC
>NZ_JBDIUY010000045.1:0-39370 GCF_040212315.1 Brevibacterium litoralis
TTTGGCCCCGCTATATCCGCATATAGCGGGGCCGAGCCGATTCACGGGGCCAGGAGTCTCACCGAGCACTTTCCGGCCGTCCTGCGCCTGGCTAGGGTGAGCACATGCGTTTCGTGTGGCGGTCGGTCGTCGGTCTCGTGGTCGTGGCGCTCGTCGCCGGCGTCGGTGTTTACCTGTGGCAGCGCCCCATGGTGCTCACCGGGACCGGGTACGCCGCGCACAATGCCTGCGCCCTCGCCCACGTCTCGGGTCGGGACGACGTCATGTCCGACCTTCCCGACAACCCTCTCGTTCCCGTTCTTCGTGCCGAGGCGGATCTCGGGGCACCGGACGGTGAGTCGGCGACCTCCGCCAGGGACACCGAGGCCCCGACGCCGGGTGCCTCCGCGACCGTCCTGGGTCTCTTGGCCGAACAGCAGGCATGGTTCACTCCCGGTTACGGCTGCACCCTGTCCGACATGCAACCGGTGTTCCCGGATCCCACGGCGGTGGACGGCGGGGTGAACCCGCTGCAGGGCGCCTCGGCGGCGGAGGAGACGGACGCGGTGGACGCCGCACTCGACGCGGCCTTCGCGGACGTCCCGGGAACCCGGGCCGTCGTGGCCCTGCGGGACGGACAGATCGTGGCCGAACGGTATGCCGACGGGTTCGACGCGCAGACCCCGCAGCTCGGGTGGTCGATGTCCAAGAGTGCGACGAACCTCGTCGCCGGGATGCTCGTTGCCGAGGGCACCGTGTCCCTGGACGACCGGGACCTCGTCCCCGAGTGGACCGACGAGCGCGCTGACATCACGATCGAACACCTGTTGCGTATGACGAGCGGGCTCGAATGGGACGAGACCTACGACCTCGGGTCCCCCATCACACGGATGCTCTACCTGGAGGACGACATGGGCGCCTTCGTCGCCGGGCAGCCGGCCGAGCACGCGCCCGGGACCTACCAGGAGTACTCCTCCGGTAGCACGAACCTGCTGTGCGACCTGCTCGCCGAGCGTACCGGCCTGGGCGCCGACCTGCCCCGCGCCACCCTGTTCACCACGCTCGGCCTGGAGTCGGCGGTGATGGAACCGGACGCCGCGGGCACACCGGTGTGCGCCTCCTACATGTGGGCGACGCCGCGCGACTGGGCGACGGTGGGGCAGTTCGCACTCCAGGGCGGGGAGTGGAACGGCGAGCAGGTTCTCCCCGCCTTCTGGATGGACCGCACCCTCACGCCGCCTGCCCCCGAGGTCGAGGAGACCGGCGACGGCGGCTACGGCATGGGCTGGCGGACGAACGTGCTCGACGAGGACGGGAACCTGCGCTGGCCGGAGCTCCCGGAGGACGCCTTCTCCGCCAATGGGCACGACGGGCAGGAGCTCATCGTCATCCCCTCGGCGGACATGGTCCTCCTGCGCATGGGCTTCACCCCCGACGTCGACGACCTGGGTACCGGCCCCCTCGGGGCGGCCCTCATCGCGGCGACGGAGTGAGCAGTCGCGGGGCGATTCCCCACGCTGATCCCGGTGCTCCGATCCCGCAGCCGAGGCGCCCTGCCTTCGCCTTCCTCGCTGGGACGCGAAACCGCCCCGGCAGTGCTCGACTCCGCCCCAGCCCCGGAACCCCACCCGGATACGCTGTTCGGCCCCCGATATGTCATGACATATCGGGGGCCGAAGAGGATATCGGGGCGGTGGGGGCACCTCAGGCCGCGGACCTCAGGCCGCGCGCCGCCTTACCTCACACCGCGGACCAGCGCAGCTGCCCCTTCCGCTGGGCGATGACGCCGACCACGATCACCACGAGGGCCAGCACACCGACACCGATGGCATCGGTGAGGACGCCCGGCACGAGCATGGTGAGGGCACCCGCGATGAGCAGGATGCGGAACACCCAGTTCAACGGCACGAGGAAGTGCCCCTCGGCGGCCGCCGCGAGAGCCGCGATGCCGATGAGAGCCGTGAGCACGACGAGCAGTGCACTGCCGACCGTCACGTCCTGCATGAGCAGGGCCGGGTCGTAGACGAAGATGAACGGCACGATGAATCCGGCGATCGCGAGTCTGAGCGACAGGAACCCGGTCGTCATCGGGGATCCACCGGACACACCCGCGGCCGCGAAGGACGCGAGCGCCACCGGCGGGGTGATGTTCGCGAACAGCCCGAAGTAGAAGACGAACAGGTGCGCGGCGATCGGCTCGACACCCATCTGCGTGAGCGCCGGGGCCGCCATCGTCGCTGTGATGATGTAGGCGGGGATGGACGGCAGGCCCATGCCGAGGATGAGGCAGGCGAAAGCCGTCATGAGGAGCGTGGGCAGGAGCATGCCGCCGCCGATGTCGACGATCGTGCTCGCGAGCTTCACGCCGAAGCCGGTGAGCGAGGCGACGCCGACCACGAGTCCCACACAGGCGCAGGCGATCGCGACGGACACGGCGGTGAAGGCACCGTCGCGGAGCGCCTCGACGATCTGCCGGATGCTCATCCGGGTGGTCTTCCGGACCTGCGCGGCCAGGATCGTCACACCGATGGTGAGCATCGCGGAGAAGATGATCGTCGTGCCGCTGAAGAACAGCATGTAGATGAGGAACAGCAGCGGCAGCACCAGGTGGCCGCGTTCCTTGAGGACCGCACCGACCGCCGGCAGGTTCTTGCGTGAGATCCCCTCGAGCCCTTGCGAGGTGGCCCGCAGGTGCACCTGGATGATGATGCCCAGGTAGAACAGCAGGGCCGGGACGATCGCGACGAGGGCGATCTGCCCGTAGGGGATGCCCAGGTTCTCCGCCATGATGAAGGCCGCGGCACCCATCACCGGGGGCAGGATCTGACCACCGACGGAAGCCGCGGACTCGACGGCCCCGGCGAAGTTCTTGTTGTACCCGATCTTCTTCATGAGCGGGATCGTGAAGGCACCGGTCGTCACGACGTTGGCGATCGCGGAACCGTTGATGGATCCGAGGAACCCGGAGGCGATGACCGCGACCTTGGCCGGACCACCGCGGGTCTGTCCTGCCAGTGCGAGGGCGATGTCGTTGAAGAACTTGCCCATCCCTGACTTCTGCAGGAACGCGCCGAAGAGGATGAAGAGGAAGATGTACGTCGAGCTCACGCCGATCGCCGTGGAGAAGACACCCTCGACGGAGGTGTACATGTGCGTGGCGATCCGGTCCCAGTCGTAGCCGCGGTGCTTGAGGAACCCGGGCAACGAGCGGCCGTAGTACGCGTAGACGAGGAACAGGACGGCGAGTGCCGGCAGGAACCAGCCGGTGACACGCCGGGCGGCCTCGAGGACGAGCACGATGAGGATCGCACCGAAGACGATGTCGAGCGTCGTCGCGTTGCCACCCCGGGTGACGAGGTCCTCGTAGGAGATCACGAGGTACACGGAGGTCGACACCGCCGCGGCCATGAGGATCCAGTCGAACCAGGGGATCCCCTTCCCCTTCTCGTGGGCCCGCCAGTAGTGCAGGGCGAAGGTGAGCACGAGGATGACGGCGACGTGGATGGACCGGTGGAGCAGGGTCGGCGGCGTCCCGAGGATCGACGTGTACACGTGGTAGAGCGACAGACCGACGGCGATCGCGCCGACCGTCCAGGCCAACCACTTCGAGTCGAACTCACGGGTCCGGGATTCGCGGTCGAGCTCCTTGAGCCGCTCCTGCATCTCGGGCGAGGGTTCGTCGGAGGGCGAGAGCTCGGCGGTCTTCGTGGGGCCGGACGAGCCTGCCGGGTCGGCGGGGTCCTTGGTGGGTGTCATGGGGATTCCTCTGTCACGGGATGCTCCACCAGGAGCATCTCCAGGGGTTCGTGATGGGGCAGGTCCGCCGCCTCGAAGAACGGCTGTGCGTCGATCAGCGCGTGATGGTCGACGTCGTGCGAGTGGATCCAGGTGAGGGTCGGCAGGTCGAGGTCCATCCCGCAGTACCGGACCCGGCCGTCGACGGTGCTGACCTCCGGGGCCTCGTAGGGCGTGCCGGCCCCGAAGCTACCGGGCTCGGTGCAGTCGAGGTGGAGCACCAGACCGTCACCGTCGGGGGCGTCGGCCACCTGGTAGAACTCCCGCCACAGCTCGTGCTCGACGGAGTGGACCCAGGAGAACTCCAGGAGGGAGTCCCGTGGCAGCGACGCCTCGACGTAGACCTGTCCGGTCCGCTGGTGTCGCACCCGGACCACCGGGGCTCCCGCGGTGGGTGCCCCCAGGGGATGGGCCGGTGCGGGATCGGTCCCCGCCGCCGAGGCGCCCTGCCCGCCGGTGCCGGACGGGGACGGAGCGCCTCGGGAGCGGGATCCGCCGCAGGCGGTGAGGACCAGGCCGGCACCGACCGCCGCGGCCGCCACGAGGACGGTGCGGCGGTCGGTGCGGGAGCGGTCGGGTGTCACCCGACGTCGACGCCCTGCTCCTCGAAGTACCGCTGCGCACCCGGGTGCATGGGCACCGTGAGGCCCTCGGTGACGGTCTCCGGGGTGATGTCGGCGGCGGCGTTGTGCGAGGCGTGGAGCGTGTCGAGGTCGTCGAAAAGAGTCGCCGTGATGTCGTAGACGGCGTCCTCGGAAAGCTCGGTGCTCACCAGCAGGACGTTCGGGATGGTGATCGTCTCCACGTCGGCGTCCTGCTCGTAGACGTCGGCCGGGATCGAGCCGTCGCCGAAGTAGCCGTAGGAGTCGAGGAGCGTCTGCTTGCCGTCGCCGTCGACGGGCACGATGTCCACGTCGTCGGTCGAGGAGATGTCGAGGACGGCGGAGTTGGGCAGACCGGAGGTGACGAAGGCGGCGTCGACCTGGCCGTTGCGCATCTGGTCGATCGCCTCGGAGTACGACAGGTAGTCGGCGGTGAAGTCGTCGTAGCTCATGTCGTAGGCCTCGAGGACCGTGCGGGCGTTGAGCTCGACCCCGGAGTTGATGTCGCCGACGGACACGGTCTTGCCGGCCAGGTCCTCGATCGACTCGATACCGGCATCGGCCATCGCGACGATCTGGACGTACTGGTTGTACATCGAACCGATGGCCATGAGTTCCTTGGGCTCCTTGCCGTCGAAGGCGCCGGTGCCCTCCATCGCCTGGGTCGAGGCGTCGCCCTGCGCGAAGGCGAGCTCTGCGTCACCGCTGGTGATGAGATTGATGTTCTCGACGCTCGCGCCGGTCGACTGGACGGAGGTGTCCGAGCCCAGGTTGTCGGCGAGCATCTCCGAGACGGTCGCGCCGACCTGGTAGTAGACGCCGGAGGATCCGCCGGTCGCGATGGTGATGAAGCTGGCGTCGAGGTCACCGCCACCTTCGCCAGCGCTCTCACCGCCGCCACCGGAGCCGCCGCCACAGGCGGACAGCAGGAGGGCGGCGGCCGCGGCCGAGGCGGTCAGGGCGGTGGCCCGGCGGGTGCGGGTGGTGTGCGCGGGGGTTGTGACTCGCATGTCGGTGTCCATTCCGTTTACGGCTTCCTTGCAATACGGGTGACGACGCGGGTGGTGGGTGTCCCACCTCGCGTCACCCCTGAAGCGTACACACTGCTTCCTCCCAGGTTCCCCTGCGTAAACAGATCGTTACACGGTCGCACCCGATGGACGGTGAGGAAGTGCCCGGTCGACGGCTCAGGGAGCGGGGATCTCCCAGGTGTCGACGGTGAACCGGCGCAGCTTGTCCGGGTCGACGGTCACGCCGAAGCCCACACCGGTCGGCACGTCGACGACGCCGTCGTGCATGACGATCTCCTCCGTGATGTCCTCGGTGAAGAACCGCTTGGAGCCGGAGATGTCACCGGGGAGGGTGAAGCCCGGCAGGGAGGCGAAACCGGCGTTCGCCGCCCGGCCCAGGCCGGTCTCGACCATGCCGCCGTGCCAGACGGCGACACCGTGGGCGCGGGCGAGGTCGTGGATCCGCTTCGCCTCGATGAACCCGCCCACACGGCCCGGCTTGATGTTGATGACGGCCGCGGCGCCCAGCGCGATCGCGTCGGCGGCGGCCTCGGCGGAGACGATCGACTCGTCCAGGCACATGGGGGTGTCCATGAGCTTGGCGAGTTCCGAGTGCTGGCGGATGTCCGCCTCTCCCAGGGGCTGCTCGATGAGCAGCAGTCCGTACTCGTCCAGGCGCTTGAGGTGCGCGGCGTCGACGAGCGTGTACGCGGCGTTCGCGTCGACCTGGAAGTCGAAGTCGTCGCCGAAGGCCTTCCGGACGGCCGCCACCGGGGCGATGTCGGCACCCGGCTTGATCTTGAGCTTGATGCGGGCGTACCCCTCGTCCAGGTACTCGCCGATGACCCGGACGGTGTCCTCGACGGTGTCCTGGATGCCGACGGACACCCCGGAGGGCACGGTGTCGACGACGCCACCCATGTAGTCCTTGAAGGACTGCCCGCGCATCTTCAGCTGCGCTTCGATGACGGCCATCTCGAGGGCGGACTTGGCCATCGGGTTGCCGATGACGTGGCGCAGGTGCCAGCCGACGGTCTCCGCCGTGAGGTCCTCGACGCCATAGAGGATCGGGGCGAGGAAGTCACGGGTGACGGCCATGCCCTGTGCGACGTACTCCTCGGAGTACAGCGGGGCGATCATCGCCACGGACTCGCCCCAGCCGGTGACGGGGCCGGACGGGGTGTCGAAGGTGGCCTCGACGAGGTAGCAGTCCTTCTCCGTCTCGGTCATGAAGGACGTGGTGAAGGGGGAGACCAGGGGAAGTTGGATGCGGTGCAGGGTGAGGGAGGAGAGTTTCATGTGAGTCACCTTACGCTGCGCCGATCGCCGCCCGGTCCCGGTACCCCATCGCCGAACCGTCGACAGGGCACTCCCTCGCGTCGACAGGGCACTCCCTACCTCGTGCGCGGACACTGCCGGATGCCGCCGAGGCGCCCTGAACGTGGCATCGACGTACAGGGCACCTCGGCGGCGGTCGAACCGTTCGAAGGTGGGGCACGCAGTCGACCGAGCGCCCAGTGGACGGTTCGGGCGGGGTCCGATTCAGCCCAGCTGGTCGGCGATGAGGGCGGCGAGGCGGGCCGTGCGTGGCGGGATCTGATCGACGATCGCGTGCTCGTGCTCCGCGTGCGCGCCGTCACCGTCGGCCCCGAGGCCGTCGAGGGTGGGCACACCGGCGGCGGCGGTGAAGTTGCCGTCCGAGGCGCCCCCGACCGCCACGCCCTCCGGTGCGTCGATGCCGAGGTCCGCGGACACGGCGACGGCCCGCTCGAAGAGCCCTGCGGTCATGGAGTTCTCCAGCGGCGGGCGGTTGATGCCACCGGTCACGGCGATCGTGGCACCCGGCAGCTGCGGCGTGAGCGCCCGGATCGCGGCGTCCACCCGCTCCTGCTCGGCGACGGTGCGGCAGCGGACGTCGACGGCGAAGGTACCCTCGGCGGGCACGGTGTTCGTCGTCGTGCCGCCGGCGAACTTCGTGGGGACGACGGTCGTACCGGCCTCCTCGTCGCCCAGACCCGCGACGACCTGCACCTGGTGGGCGAGCTCGACGAGGGCGTTGACGCCCTTCTCCGGTTCCAGCCCGGAGTGCGCGGCCCTCCCCGTCACGGTCACCCGGTAGTCCGAGGTGCCCTTCCGGGCGACCTTGAGCGCACCGTGCGCGCTCGCCTCCATGACGAAGGCGGCGTTCGCCCCCTTCGCCTCGGCGACGATGAGGTCGGAGGAGTCGGTCGAGCCGATCTCCTCGTCACCGGTCACGAGGATGGTGAGGCCGTCGAGCGCGGATGTGCCCAGTTGCTCCTGGAGCATGCGGGTCGCGTGGATGCTCATGACGGCGCCGGTGAGCATGTCGAAGCAACCGGGTCCGCGCAGCACCCCGTCCTCGATCTCGACGGGCTTGCGCTCCAGTGTGCCGTGCGGCCACACGGTGTCCTGGTGGTTGACGAGGACGACCTTCGCGGACCCCTCGGAGCCGTCGTTGTCGGCGCCGAACCGCAGACGCAGGTGGGTGGTCTCTCCGATCACGAGCGTCTCGGGGCGCACCCCCAGACGTTCCTCGATGAGGTCGGCGAACTCCGCGGCGCCACGGGCCACGGCCTCCTTGTCGTCGGAGGGCGTCTCGATCGAGATGACGCGTTCGATGTCGGCGAGGATCTGCGGCAGGGCGGTCTGCGCGGCGGTGACGAGGGCTGTCGGATCGATGGGTGCGGGCACCGGATGAACTCCTGGGTCTCGGGGATGTGCGGGGTCCCCCGGCCGGGACCGGTCGGGGGACACGTGCGGGTCCGATGGTACGTGGGCCCGCCGGCAGCCGCTTTGGTCGCCCGTCGGAGGGTGGTCCACACTGGTGGGATGCACACTTCCGTTCCCGGCACCGGTGCGTCAGGCGTGGGCCTGCGCCTGCGCGATCCCAAGATCTCCGAGCGGTCCCAGCTCGTCCGTCCCTTCGCCTCGATGGCGCTCAACGCGCGCATGGCGCAGATGCGGGACGCCGGCCGCGACCCGATCGTCATGAACATCGGTGAGCCCTCGCAGGGTGCCCCGGCCCCGGTGCGGCATCGGGCGGCGGAGATCATGAGCGACGGCACGGACCTGGGCTACTCCGAGGTGCAGGGGATCCTTCCCCTGCGCGAGGCGATCGCCGGGCACTACCGCGACTGGTACGGCGTCGACGTCGACCCGAACCGGATCTTCGTGACCGCCGGGTCCTCGGTGGCCTTCGCACTCACCTTCCTCGCTTGCTTCGACGCCGGCGACCGCGTGGCGATGGCCCGTCCCTGGTACACCGCGTACGAGGCGGTCCTGCGGGCCAATGGCTGTGAGGTCGTCGGCCTGGAGTGCGGTCCCGAGTCCCGCTTCCAGCCGACCGTCGAGATGCTCGCCGCCGCCCACGACGAGGCGCCCCTGTCCGGCATCATGCTCGCCTCCCCCGGCAACCCGACGGGCACCATGCTCGACGGTGAGCAGCTGCACGAGATCACCGAGTGGGCCCGCGCGCGCGGCATCCGCGTGATCTCGGACGAGATCTACCAGGGCATCACCTACGGTCCCAGCCGTGGGGAGACCGTCATCGCCCACGACCCCGAGGCGATCGTCGTCAACTCCTTCTCCAAGTACTGGGGCATGACGGGCTGGCGTCTGGGCTGGGTCGTCGTGCCGGAGTCGATCGTGCCCACGCTCATCGCGCTCGGCGGCAACCTGCAGCTGTGCGCGCCCGTGAACTCCCAGTGGGCCGCCGTCGAGGGCTTCACCGAGGAGTCCTACGCGGAGTGCGACGCCGCGGTGGCCGGGTTCGCCCGGGCCCGTCAGATGGTGCTCGACGCGCTCCCCTCCCTCGGGTGGAAGGACGTCGCCCCCTGTGACGGCGCCTTCTACATATGGGGCCGTCTCGACGCCGAGGTGCTCGGCCCGTACTCCGACGCCGCGCACTGGTGCGCCGCGCTCCTCGACGAGGCCGAGGTGGCCCTGAGCCCGGGCCTCGACTTCGATCCCTACGACGGCCAGATGTGGGTCCGCATGTCCCTGGCCGTCGGTCCGGAGAAGACCCGCGAGGCACTCGATCGGATCATCCGGTTCACCAAGAAGATCAACGACTGAGGCTTCCTCGCCGGTCCGGCCGCGATATGTGGTGTGGACGCGCTATTCGATGAAATAGCGCGTCCACACCACATATCGCGGCCACATCTGTTCAGGGGTGGGGGTCGACCTTCGCGGGGAGCGGGTCCGACAGGAGGGTACGGGTCAGGGCAGGGGTGAGTGGGAGCTCCCGGTCGCTCGCGACGAGCACCGTGTTCCCGCGCCGCCTCCCCTTGAACATCGCCGGGTCCGCGATCGCTGCGACGTGGGTGAACACCTGCCGGAGATTCTCTGCCTCCCGGCGCACGTTCACCCGGTCCGGTCCGTCGCCGACATTGAGCAGGTAGAGGCCGCCGGACTCCAGGACGCGGGCGGCCTCCTGCGCGTAGGCGACGGTCGTGAGGGCCTCCGGCGTCGTGCTGCCGGCGAACACGTCGCGGATGATGACGTCCCGGGTGTCCTCCCGCAGGCTCGGCAGTATCTCTCGCGCATCACCCGTGCGCACCCGCAACAGGGGCGCCGAGGGGAGATCGAACCATCCACGGACGAGTTCGACCAGCTTCCCGTCGAGCTCGACGACCACCTGCCGCGCGTCCGGGAACCGTGCGTGCACCCACAGCGCCATCGAGCAGGCGCCGCCGCCCAGGTGGAGGACCCGCAGGTGAGGCGCCGGCCCACGACCGGTGGGGAAGCCTTCTGCGATGACGGCGGCCATCCACCGCATGTACTCGAAGGCGAGCTCCTGCGGGGAATCGAGGTCGACGTGCGAGGACGGCACACCGCCCACGTACACCGTCCACGCGTTCGGGGCGTGGTGATCCCGTTCCAGCCGGACGGTGCCGGTGCTCGTCGCCCACTCACCCTCCTGGAGGGAGTGCGGGTCCGCGTCCGTCGTCCCGGCGTTCCCCCGGCGCTTGCGTCCCATGTGTGTCGTCCTCGTGTCGGTCAGTGTTCGGTGACGTGGGCGAGGGCGTCGACGACCATGTGTGCGACGTGGTCGTCCTGGAGGGAGTAGATCGCCTCGCGGCCCTGGCGCAGCACCGAGACGAGCCCGAGCCCGCGCATGAGTTTGAGGTGCTGGGAGACGAGGGGTTGCGACAGGTGCGTGTGGTCGACGATCCCGGTGACGGTCGAGGGTCCGTGGGACAGGATGAGGAGGATCCGGAGGCGCGAGGGCGTGGCGAGGGCCTTGAAGACCTCCGCGGTACGGGCGATGGCCTCCTCGGGCGCCTCGACGTGCGGGAGCCCGGACTCACAGGCGACGGCGTGGGGGGAGTGCGCGTGGTCGGAGTCGGTGTGGGCGTGGATGTCGGAGGTGGGGGAGGCCTGAGGGGTGCCGGTCATGGCCGCAGCTTACATCGGGACTCTTTCGTATTCGTAGAGTCCTGAATGTGCCCACGCGCGGTCGGAGGCATCCACTGTGCGCAGAATGGCGTTTCGACCCAGGTCGGACGCCATTCTGTGCACAGTCGATCGTCACCGGCTGAGCGTGCCGCGGAGCGCCTCGAGGACGTCGCGGTCCTCGATCGTCGAGGGGACGACGACCTCGGCCTTCCCGTCGGCGATCTCCCGCATCGTCTTGCGCAGGATCTTGCCCGAGCGGGTCTTCGGCAGGGCGGCGACGACGTCCACCTGTTTGAGGGCGGCGACCGGGCCGATGTCGTTCCGGACGCGGGAGACGAGTTCCCGGGCCAGGTCGTCCTGTGAGGCGACACCGTCGGCGAGGACGACGAAGGCGCGCGGGCTCTGGCCCTTGGTCGGGTCGGCCACGCCGATGACGGCGCACTCCGCCACGGCCGGATGCCCGGCGATCGCCGCCTCCATCGCGCCGGTGCTCAGCCGGTGACCGGCGACGTTGATGACGTCGTCCGTGCGGCCCATGACGTAGACGTACCCGTCGGAGTCCACGTAGCCGCCGTCGCCGGTGAGGTAGTACCCCTCGAAGGCACTGAGATAGCCGGAGACGTACCGCTCGTCGTCTCCCCAGACGGTCGCCATCGTGCCCGGTGGCAGTGGGAGCTCGATGACGATGAGGCCCGCGGTCCCGGGCGGCACCTCGGCTCCGGTGGCGTCGACGACCTTCACGCGGTACCCGGGCACCGGCACCGTGGGGGAGCCCGGCTTGAGCGGATACCGGTGCAGGCCGACGGGGTTCGTGGCGATCGGCCACCCGGTCTCCGTCTGCCACCAGTTGTCGATGACGGGCACGTCCCGACCGGTCGCCGTGGCGAGCTTCTCCGTCGTCCAGGCGTAGGTGTCGGGGTCCAGGCGCTCACCGGCCATGAACCAGGCCCGGAGCGTGGCGAGGTCGTGCCGCCTCATGTGAGTGCCCTCCGGATCCTCCTTGCGGATCACGCGCATGGCGGTGGGGGCGGCGAAGAAGACGTTCACGTCGTGGTCGGCGATCACGCGGAAGAAGGTGCCGGCGTCCGGGGTGCCCACGGGTTTGCCCTCGAAGAGGACCGTGGTGACGCCGGCGAGCAGGGGCGCGTAGACGATGTAGGAGTGCCCGACGACCCAACCGACGTCGCTCGCGGTGAACATCGTGTCACCCGGGCGCAGACCGAACAGGTTCGGCATCGACCAGGCCAGCGCCGTCGCGTAGCCGCCGGAGTCGCGGACGATCCCCTTGGGCCTGCCCGTGGTCCCCGAGGTGTAGAGGACGTACAGCTCGTCGGTCGCCCTCACCGGGGTGCAGTCGATGCCCTCGGTGGTCTCCGCCATGAGCTCCGCGTAGTCGAGGTCCCGGCCCTCGACCAGGGTGGCCGGGGACTGCGGGCGCTGGACGAGGACGGTGAACTCGGGCCGTGCCGTGGCGATCTCGAGTGCCTCGTCGAGGAGCGGCTTGTAGTCGACCGTGCGCGTCCGCTCGATCCCGCAGCTGGCACTCACCACGGCCTTCGGTGCGGTGTCGTCGATGCGCACCGCCAGTTCCGCGGCGCTGAACCCGCCGAAGACGACGGAGTGGACGGCGCCCAGACGGGCACAGGCGAGCATGGCGACCACGGCCTCCGGGATCATGGGCATGTAGACGACCACCCGGTCACCCCGGCCCACACCGCGATCGGCCAGGGCCCGGGCGAACCGGGAGACCCGGTCGAGCAGGTCCGCATAGGTGAAGCGCTCCACGTGGCTGCCGTCCGCGTCCCCGGTGACCGGGGAGTCGTACACGAGGGCGGTGTCGTCACCACGACCGGCGGCCACGTGCCGGTCGAGGGCGTTGTGGCAGACGTTGAGCTCCCCGTCGGGGAACCACCGGTGGATGGGTGCCCGGGAGGAGTCGACGGCACGGGTGGGCTTCCGGGTCCACTCCAGGAGCTCGGCGGCCTCCAACCAGAAACCTTCCGGGTCCTCGGCGGCGCGCGTGGCGGCGCGGGTGTATGGATTCGGCGCTGAATCGGTCATGGGCACATTGTGCCCCATATCACGGTCATGATTCCGGTCGGGCGCGTTCCGCCGCGAACAAAGTCCCGCGAACACTTGTTCGGGGTTTTGAACGTTCCTACACTGGCCCCACCCGGTACTCCACATACCACGCAGAGTTCGATCGACCTCGCAGCGTTCCACGCACCACGCAGCACCCGGTACTCGCACAACGACGTGCAGGAAAGGCGACACCACACCATGACCGTTCAGGAATTCACCCCCTCCATGCAGACCGGCGTCCCCCTCGTGCCGGATCTCCCGCCGGAACAGCCCTTCATCTCCCGGCGGATGCACTGGATGAACATGCTCGATCTGCACAACACGGACCGGCCCGACGAGGAGGTGATCGTCTCCGAGAAGGGGGAACGGATCACCTGGGGGATGTTGTGCGAACGTGTCCAGGCGATGGCGGCCGATCTGGAGAAACGGGGTGTCGTCGCAGGTGACCGGGTGCTCATCCTGGCGCTCAACCGCGCGGAGTACATCGCCGCGCTCGTCGCGATCAACACGATCGGCGCGATCGCCGCGCCGCTCAACAGCCGGTCCGTCCCCGTCGAGCTCAAGTACTTCATCGAGGACTCCGGCGCGAAGGCGATCTACGTCGACGACCTGGGCGCCTCGGTCGCGGCCGGGATCGAGGGTGGCCCGGGCATCGACGTCATCCACTTCGACCACGACGTCCCGGGGATCGTGGCCGCGGGCGGCACCCCGACCTTCGTCGACGTGCCCGAGCAGGCGATCGCCATGATCGTGTACACGTCCGGGACGACCTCGGCGCCCAAGGGCGTCATGCTCTCGTACCTCAACCTGGTCAGCCAGATGATCCCGATTTTCCGGTCGGCCCAGCCGCCGGGCGAGGTGCCGGAGACCAACCTCACCGTCGTGCCGCTCTTCCACATCGCCGGGCTCGGATTCCTCACCCCTGCCTTCTTCGGTGGGACCCGGATCGTCCTCGCGCCGCCCTCGGTGATGCAGAACATCGGTGCGCTCGCCGACCTCGTCGAGAAGGAACAGGTCACCTCGATGTTCCTGGTCCCGACGATCTGGCAGGCGCTGTGCTCGATTCCGGGGATCAAGGAACGGAACCTGCCCTTGAAGACCCTGTCGTGGGGCGCCTCGCCGGCCTCGAAGGAGACCCTGCAGCTCATGCGGGACACCTTCCCGGACGCACAGATCTCCGCGGCCTTCGGGCAGACGGAGATGTCGCCGGTGACGGCGAACCTGCCCGACCACGACTCGATCCGGAAGATGGGGTCGATCGGCAAGCCGATCTCCGCGGTCGCCTGGCGCGTGGTCGACCCGGCCGGCGAGGACGTGGCCGACGATGTGATGGGTGAGGCGGTCTACCGCGGCCCGGGCCTCATGGCCGGCTACTGGAACAAGCCCCAGCAGACCCAGGAGTCCACCTACGACGGCTGGTTCCACTCCGGTGACCTGGTGAAACGGGATTCCGAGGGGTACATGTTCGTCGTCGACCGGGCCAAGGACCTCATCATCTCCGGCGGCGAGAACATCAGTTCCGTCGAGGTCGAGCAGGCCGTCGCGGCACACCCGAAGGTCGCCGACGCCTCGGTGATCGGTGCGCCGGATCCGAAGTGGGTCGAGACCCCCGTGGCGATCGTCGTGCCCACGGACCCCGCCGACCCGCCGACGCTCGACGAGGTGCACGACTTCCTCAAGGATCGGCTGGCCGGGTTCAAGAAGCCCACCCGTCTGGAGGTCGTCGACGTCCTGCCGCGCAACGCCTCGGGCAAGCTGCTCAAGCACAAGCTGCGCGACGAGTTCGCGAAGTGAGGGCGTGAAGACGTGACCCGCGGGTCCGTCCGGGCCGGCTCCTCAGGAGTCGGCCCGGACGGGCCCGTTCGCTCGTGTCTACCCAGGTCAGAAGCCCTGATGTCGTTTTCACACATGGCCTGATGCAGTTTCTGCACAGTGCCCGGTGCAGGAATGACGCATGGTCCGGTGCAAGATTTGCACACCCTGTAGTACAAGAATTACGCAGTTCTCGGTGCGTGGCCCGCGCTCGTGCGCCGGTGAGGGTTCGCGGTGATGTCACCGATCCGACACCTCGGTTTCGTCTCCCACCAGGGGTGATGTCGGTACGGTGGGCGAGTTCGCGCCCGCGTGGGCCCTGCCCGCGCGCATTGTCCCCAGCGCGAACGCGTCCCCACCCGGGACCGTGACCCGTGAGAGGAGCACCGTGGCCGAGCCGTCACCCGAACGCCTGCGTGAACTCGCCCGGCAGCTCGTCGAAGTGTCCGGGGAGATCGCGACGGTGACGGACCCCGCGGTGGAGTACACCGGCGAGGAGACCTGGAAGGGCACCTTCCCCGAGCGGGTGGACGAGGACGTCCGGCACTGGTCCCGGACCCTGGACCTCGACGTGTATCCGCTCCTGGCCCTCGCGCTCGCCGCGACCGCGCGTGCCACCGAGATCGAGAGCGAGGCGGGCGAATGAGCGGGGTGTACGTCGACGAGGAACGGGCCGCGGATCTCGCCCGTCGACTCCGCGACCTGGAGCAGCCGACGGCCGACCTGCACCGGACGCTCAGCGGGGTCCTGGAGGAACTCGCGGCGGCCGGGATCGGGGACGCGGACGAGGCGCCGGTCCTCGACCACCTGCAGAGGGTGTCGCTCGATGCGCCGGAGCATGCGAGTTCGATCGGTCGCCGGCTCGAATACCTCGCCGCCTGCGAACGTCTGGAATCCGCCTTCGGGATCGACGTGAGCCCGGAGCTCGCCTTCGCCGACGCCGAGGTGCCCGACGTCGAGGCGATCGGTGACGTCATCGACGACCTGGGCGAGGATCCGAGTGCCACCGAGATCCGCACCGCGACCTCCGACCTGACCACCACCGATCTGCAGCTGCTCCTGGAGGGACATCCGGCGTGGATCCGTGAGCTCCAGGGTGACGACCCGCCGGCCGGCGCCTTCCCGGCGGTCGGCGATGCGATGCGCCGGTACGTCCTCCTGTACCCGGACCTCGCGAACGTCGACGGTATTCCGGCCGAACACCGGTACACCGGGAACCGTCTCAACATCGTCGAGGAACTCGACGATCTCCAGGACCTGGAGAACCCCGAGCCCGTGGGGAGCGACTATCCCGGTCCGGGGAACCAAGCGGCTTACTACGAGGCGAGGGGTCGGTGGCGTGACGAGGTGGAGGAGATCACGCCACTCGTCGAGTTCTACGAGAAGCTTCTTCACGAGAACCCTGGGATGACCGGACTCGACGGGGAACCCCTCGACTCGAACGGCCACCAGGTCATCCTGTTCGATCCCGAGAACTCACGGTTCGCCGAGGTGTTCGGGGAACTCCCCGGACCGAGCTTCACGGGTGAGGGCGTGGACGTGGGCGTCATGGTCCCGGGCACGGGGGCGAGCATGACCTCGATCGACGGGACCTCCGACAGGGCGCGGAACGTGCACACCGACGCGGCCCCCGTCGGTTCCACCCCGATGATCGCGTGGATGGGCGGACCGATGCCGCAGGATGTCGATGCCGCGACGACCGGGTACGCGAAGGACCTCGGCCCACGACTCACCGACTTCGTCTCCGGACTCCATCTACCGGACGGGGTCGGGACGACGGCCTCGGGGCATTCCTACGGCGGATCGGTCCTCGGGAACGCCCTGGCGAACGGCCTGGACATCGACCGCGCGGTGTTCGTGAACTCCGCGGGTATGGGCCCCGGGGTCGACGGCTCGGAGGACTACACGAACGCGCCTGACCTCGACCTCTACAACCTGAGTGTTCCGGATGACTTCATCAACTGGGTCCAGCCCTTCGACGTCCATGGCGCGGACCCAGACCTCCAGGACGACGTCGTCCAGGTGGAGACCGGCTGGAACGATGCCGCGGATCCGTCACAGGGAGTCATGGCTGACGAGGCGCCCTTCGATTCCCATTCCGCGCCCTTCCGGCGTGGATCGACGGCCTACGAAAACCTCGTGTCGATCTTCACCGGGGACGGGCAGGTCTCGCTCGAGCAGCATCGTGTCGAGACCAGATACGTCGGCTATCCGGCCGTCCCGATCGAAGTGATGGTCCCGCACACGGTCGACACCGAGGGCTACGAGTACGAGTACCACCCGGTCGACTGACCAGGTCCGGGCGACACCGGCGCGCTCAGACCGTCCCGCCGTAGTGCGCGGCGAGCTCCTGCATCCCCTGCGCGATCGACACCCGCGGGGTCCAGCCGAGCACCTCCTGCGTCCGGCGCTGGTCGAACCAGTGGGCGGTGCTCAGCTGCTCGGCGAGGAAGTGCGTGAGCGGCGGTTCGTCCTCGTGTTCCCCGAGCGCCCACACCTTCTCGACGGCCGCTCCCGCGGCCAGCGCGGCGGGGACGGGCACCCGGAGCCTGGGCGCCCCGGCACCTCCGGCCCGGGCCATCCGCTCGACCAGTTCCCCGATCGGACGGGGCTGCCCGTTCGTCACGACGAGCGACTCCCCGTGCACCTGGCACACGGCGTCGAGTGCGGCGACGAGCGCCTCGACGGCGTTCGTGACGTAGAGGGTGTCGACGAGCGCGGCACCGGACCCGAGCACCGGCATCCGCCCCGACCGCGTGCGGTCGATGATCCGCTCGGTGAGCTGGGTGTCGCCGGGACCCCACATGAGATGCGGGCGCAGCACGAGGACGGGGAACCGCCACGAGTCGGCGGCCAGGGCGATCCGCTCGCCGGCGGCCTTGGTCCGTGCGTAGTCCCCGCGAGCGTGGTCCGGGTCCGCGGGCCCGGCGCCCTCGCCCACGATCGAGGCGCCCGTGTGCGCCACCGAGGGCGAACTCACGTGGACGAAGCGGGTGACACCGGCCGCCTGCGCGGCCTCGACGACGGTGCGGGTGCCCTCGACGTTCACCTGCACGAAGTCCGCGGGGTCCCCGGCCATCGACACCTTCGCCGCCAGGTGCACGACGGCGTCCTGCCCGGCCATCGCCGTCTCGACAGTGGTCGGGTCGGTGACCGATCCCTGCACGTCGTGGGCACCCGCGACCCCGCTGGGCCGCCGCTGGAGGGTCGTCACCCGGTGGCCGTCTCCGAGCAGGTGCTCCACGAGGGAGGACCCGAGCAGGCCCGAGGCGCCCGTCACGAGGATCTTCATGCGTCGTCTCCTTTCGGTGCCGACGCGCTGTGCGGTGTGGCCGCGCTATTCGAGCAAATAGCGCGGCCACACCACATGACGCGTCGGGACTGGTTCTCAGGGCCGGCCGAGGGACCCGCCCGCGAGCACCCGGTCGGCCCAACGCGCCAGACGCGGCCGGTCGATCTTCGAGTTGTGGCGGATGTCCGTGGGGAAGTCACCGGCGACGAGCACGGCGGCGACGTCGAGGTCCGGGAAGGACTCCGCGACCGCGGCCCGCACCTCGTCGACGAGGACGAGCGGTGCCGGGCCGACCTTCAGGCCGGTGCCGTCCTCCGGCTCGAGCACGACGACGAGCGCCTGCGTGCCCACCGGCCCGACGCCCACGAGCGCCGAGCGGTAGACCTGCGGCAGACGGTCGACGACCGCCTCGACGCCGCCGGGGCCCACGGGACCCGAGGGCGGGACGACCACGTGCTGTGTGCGCCCCTCCAACCAGACGCGCCCCTCGGCGTCGAGGTGCCCGATGTCGTTCGTCCGGTGCCAGACCAGTCCGTCGACGGTGTCCCGCTTCGAGGCGGAGTCGGTGGCCCACAGCCGGTCGTAGCCGGCCTTGACGTGCGCGGCGGAGACGACGAACTCGCCCAGGATCCCGCGGGCCCCCGGCCCTTCGAGGAGGTCCTCGGAGGGTGTTCCGTCGGGACCGAGCGGGGCGAGTGCCAGGCGGACCTGCGGCAGCGGCGCACCGACGCACACGCCGTGGTCGCGGGATCCCGCGGTCTCGCTCGCAGCGCGGGCGGCGGCCACGCCCTCCCGGTCGATGTCGGTGAGGAGCAGCCCCTCGGTCATCCCGTAGGGGGAGTGGAACTCCGCGTTCGGGAAGACGGGTGGCACGGAGCCGGCAGGCGCCTCGGCGACACCACCACCGACCACGGCGTCCATGAGTTCGAGGGGGACCGGGGCACCGGCGGAGAGCACGAGCTCGACGCGGGCGCAGGCGGCGCGCTGCTCCGCGGTGAGGTCCCCGGCCGTCGCGACGACGTTCCGGTAGGCCGCCGGGGAGGCGAACACCATCGTGCAGTCGCCGGCGGCGACGGCATCCGCGAGCGCGGCGGCGGTGAGGGTCCGGGGTTTCGTCACGGACATGTCCGGCGTCACCGAGGTCGCGCCGATCGCCGGACCCAGGAGCGCGAAGGGAGGGAAGCCGGCGACCAGACCGTCGCCCGGGCGGATGTCGAACCGCTCGCGCAGCAGGTCCGCGAGCGCCGCCAGACGTCCGTGCGTGTACCGCACGCCCTTGGCCGGTCCGGTGGAGCCCGAGGTGAACAGCACGGCGGCGTCGTCGTCCGGCCCGATCGCAGGCAGGGCCACGTGTGCGGTGCGGTCCTCGGCGCGGACGAGTTCGGTGAGGGAGGTCTCGGTGCCCAGCGCCTTCCGGCGCAGGGGGCCCAGCGGCGTGACGGAGAGCCGTCGACCCGGCCACCCGGCCCCGCGGGCGAGCGTGAGGCCCGGCGGCTGCCCGATGATCCACTGCGGGTCGGCGGCCTTGACCGCCCGCGTCATCCCGGCCGGTCCGAGCCCGGCATCGGCGACGACGGCCACGCCCCCGGCCTTGAGCACGGCGTAGAGGGCGGCTGTGAGGTCGTTGCCGGGTGGGACGAGCAGGGAGACCCGGTCGCCCGGGCGCAGGCCGCGGTCCACGAGCCCGCGGGCCATCGCGTCGACGACCGCGCCGAGCTGCGCGCGGGTCACCGCCTGTGGCGGGTCCTGCGTCATGTCGACCGAGGCGAGGGTGCGGTCACGCCGCGCGTCGAGATCCGCGAAGGCGGGACGGAATTCCGCCGCCGAGGTGCCTGCGGAGTGCGCAGTACCGGTCCCGGTCACGGCCTCGGCCCGGGCGTCCGCTCCGTCGACGTCCGGGAAGTGCCCGCCGAGCCAGGTGAGGACGGTCCCGGCGACGTCGGCGTCCTCGGAGACGAGGTGGCTTGCCGTCTCGAAGCGGTGGACGTCCGCCTGCGGCAGGCGTTCCCGCAGGTCACGCTGGTACCGCTCGACGAAGACCGGGTCCTTGGGACCCCAGATCATGAGGGCCGGGACGTCGATGCCGGAGATGTCCTCGCCCAGGCGCTGCAACTCGTCGTAGGACGGGTGGGTCTCCTGTGCCGGGATGTCCGCGACGAACTGACCGATTCCCACGCGTCGTTCCGCCGTCCGGTAGGGCGCCCGGAAGGCGTCCTTGACCTGCGGTGACAGCGGCCCCTGCCCGAGCCCGAGCGTCACGCCCAGGAACCAGTCGGTGCGCACCGTCGAGGTCGGCAGCATCGGCCCGGCCAGAGCCGCCTGGAGAGGTGCGGGGATCGGCTCGCCCTCCGGGTGGTGCACGGCCGTGTTGAGCGTCATGACGGCGTCGACGACGTCGAGGTGCCGCGCGGCCCAGGTGAGGGAGAGGACACCACCCCAGTCGTGGCCGATCGTGACGAGCGGGTGGTTCACGCCCGCGGGCGCCTCGGCGAGCAGGGTGGTGACGACGGCGTCGAAGTCGGCCAGGCGTTCGGGGATCCGGCGGTGGCCGGGACCGTGGGTGGTCGGCAGCCCGGCGTGGTCCAGACGTTCGGAGAAGCCCATCTCCAGCTGGTCGGGAGCGATCAGGCGCCAGGCGCGGAAGCCTGCCCGGGCCTGCGTCAGCGTCGCGGCGGCGAGGTGGCGCCACAGGTACGACCAGGTGGGGTTGCCGTGGAGGGCGAGGATCGTGCCGGCCGGTTCGATCCCGGCCTCCCGCAGGGCGGGCAGGGTGTCGAGCACGTGGAAGGTGCGGTCACCGTCGACGGTGGGCGCGGTGACGAGCCTGGACCAGGTGGAATCCCACTCGGGGAGCGGGCCGGGCAGGGACGCGGGGGAGGCCGGCCACCTCACCAGACGATCTCCGTCATCGCGGTGTTGAGGCCCGAGCCCACACCCATGCACAGGATCCGATCACCGCGCTCGAGGTCGGTCTCGCGGGCGAGCGTGATCGGCAGGGAGGCCGGGCCCACGTTGCCGAGGACGGGGTAGGTCTTGGCGATCGCCTCGGGCGCCAGGTCGGCAGCCTTCTGGATCGAGTTCGTGTGGATGTTCGACACCTGGTGCATGACGTAGCGGTCCATGTGCTGCCAGTCCCAGTCGTCCTCGTGGGCCTCGGCCCAGGCGGCGGTGACGAGCTCCATGCCGTTCTCCAGCAGGCCCTTGGTGTCCGTGAACATGCCGTGGTGGTCGCCCACGCACAGGCCGTGGTTCCACGTGGCCCCACGGGTCACGCCCCCGAGCACGCGGTGGCCCTCGGGGTGCCGGTCGGTCCGGCCGAGCACCGCGGCCACGGCTCCGGACCCGAGCGTGAGGGAGGCGAACTCCTCGAGGTACTCCTCCCGGGTGATGTCGGGGCGGTTGAGGCGCTCGATCGTCGCGTCCTGCACGCGGCTGGCGTCCTCACCTGCGACGACGACGGCGTAGTCGATGTGCCCGCCGTCGATCATCGTCGCGGCGACCGTCATCCCGTTCACGAAGCCCAGGCAGGCGTTCGTGATGTCGAAGTTCATGGCCTGCGGGGCCAGACCCATCTCGTGGTGGATGGTGACGGCGACCGAGGGCTCCAGTGACTCCCGCGTCACGGAGGTGTTGATCATGAGGCCCACCCGCTCGGGGGCGACACCGGCCTGGTCGAGGGCGCGGCGGCCCGCCTCGGCGGCACCGGAGACGAAGTCCCCGGGATCGTTCCAGTTGCGGCGGGCGTGGACGCCGGCCACCCGCTGGAGCAGGTTGCGCGGCAGGCTCAACCGGTCGAGCGTTCCCTGGAGGCGGTCGTCGAAGGAGTCGGAGGTGACCGCGACGGGCGCCTCGACCTCGGCGATCGACAGGAGCGACACGTTGGCGTGCCGGAAGGTGGTGTTGCCCGGGACCTCCGTGGTGGTGGGGGTGTCCGTGCGCCCGTCGCCCATGAGCCGCTGCGTTTCCGACCGTGTGAGTTCGGGGGCGGTGAAGCCCTCCGTCCCGGTCGGGACGTCGGTGGCGGGGGCGTCGTGGAAGCCGTTCAAAGAGAGGTCCGTTCGATGTCTGCGGGCGTGTTGGTACCGCCGACATCCTACTAGCCGCGGTTTCGCGGCCCGCTCAGAGATTTCTCCGGTGGCCGGGTCCTGGTTCGCCCCGACCTCACCCGAGCGCGGTGAGCACCCGGAACCACATGGCGTTCGCCAGCTTCTCGTCGAAGTCCTGGCCCGTCGGGTCGGCGAACAGGTGCCCGGAGCCCGGGTAGACGAAGTGCTCCGCGGTGTTCCCGGCCCGCGCCGCACAGCGGATCAACCGTTCGGGGGCACCCTCGTCGATCCACGGGTCGTCGACCATGTGGTGGATCTGCAGGGGCACGCCGGCGGGCCACGTGGTGTCCTTCGGGACACCACCGGCGTGGAACAGGAAGGCTCCGGCGGCCCGTGGGTCGCGCTTGCCCATCGACTGCGCCATCGCCGCACCGAGCGAGAACCCGCCGAAGACGAGCGGTCCCTCCAGGTCGGCGATGAGGCCGGCCGCGTGCTCGGCGAGGTTCCCGAACCCCACCTCGTCGCGGTACGCGATGCCGTCACGGGTCTCGGTGAAGACGTGCCCGTCGTAGTAGTCGGGGGTGTGGACGGTGTGCCCCGCGTCCTCGACGATGCGGGCCATCGCGTGGAATCCCTCGGTCGCGCCGAGTGCGGAGTGGAACAGGACGACTGTGGTCATACCCACACCCTAGGGGTCCGGCGGCACCGGTGCGAGGAGAGTTGAGAGGGAAGTGGAAAGGGGAAGGATGAGGGAAGGGCGCCTCGGGAGCGGGGCCTGTTCCGTGCCGGGGGATGGACAGCCCCTCCCGCCACGGCGGGCACCTGGCACAGAATGGGGGCGGACGACGAGGTCCACCGACAGCGAGGAGTTCCCATGGAAGAGCGCCGGAATCAGAACCTCACGGGCAAGCGGGCCCTGGTGACGGGTGCCGCGAGCGGCATCGGACGGGCCGTCGCTCGCGAGATGGCCGCCCGTGGCGCACACGTGATCGTCACGGACATCGACGCTGAGGGCGCGGGCCGTGTGGCCGAGGAGATCGGCGGTGAGCCCTGGGTCGTCGACCTCTCCGACACGCACGCCCTCGAACGGGAGCTCGCGGAGCGCGCGGATGCGGAAGGGCCTGCCGCCTTCCACGCCGACATCCTCGTGAACAACGCCGGCCTGCAGCGGGTGGCCCCCATCCACGAGTTCGACCCCGAGGCCTTCCGGCTCATCCAGCGGATCATGGTGGAGACGCCCTTCCTCCTCATCCGCGCGGCACTACCGGGCATGTACGCGCGCAACTGGGGACGGGTGCTCAACGTCTCGAGCGTCCACGGGATCCGGGCGAGTGCCTTCAAGTCCGCCTACGTCACGGCCAAGCACGCGATCGAGGGGCTCTCGAAGGTCACGGCCCTCGAAGGCGGCGTGCACGGGGTGACGAGCGTGTGCATCGATCCCGGCTACGTGCGCACCCCCTTGGTGGAGAAGCAGGTGGCGGACCAGGCGAAGGTCCACGGCATCACCGAGGAGGAGGTGCTCGACCAGGTCTTCCTCGCCAAGAGCGCGGTCAAGCGACTGGCGGAACCGGAGGAGGTCGCCGCGCTCGCCGGGTGGCTCACCGAGGACAGCGCCGGACTCGTGACCGGCGCCTCCTACACGATGGACGGCGGCTGGTCGGCGATGTGAGAGATTCCCCGGGTTCCAGTGTCGGATGATTGGCGTTTTCGAGGTCCGGATACGCCAAACATCCGACACTGGAACTCCGTGGTTCAGCTCGGTGGGGCCGGGACCGCGAACTCCGCGGCCGCGCCGATGAGCCACCGACCCACGTGGACGGCGAACGAGCTCCGCGGCATCACCCGGTAGGTGTCCGCACCCGTCCGGTGGAGGACCACCGACACCTTCCCGAGCGTCGTCACGTACGCCGACCCGACCGCGAACACCTCCGGGTGCACGTCGAGCGGGACGCCCGTGCGCAACAGGTCCCGGGCGCTGGGCCCGGCGACCTCGAAGGTCGTGCGGTTGGCCGACAGGTCGAGCACAGCCGCAGTCGCGATCCCGCCACCCTCCCCAGGCTCCGTGGTCCCCGCCACCGTCCGACACACCTGCCCGACCACCTCGGTCCCGGTCGGTTCCTCCGGCCCGCCGGTGGTGCCGACGAGCAGGTACTCGTCCGGCGAGAGCCACAGCGCGAGCAGCCCGCCGGTGCCCGGCACCGCCGCCGTCGCTCCGGCCCGCGTGGGCAGCGGGGCGCCGAGGAGCGCCTCCACCTGTGCCCGTGTCGCGGTACCCGGCACGGCGCGGATGCCGACCTGCGTGAGGAAGGGGACCTCGCGCAGGCGCACACCACGCCCGGTCGTGGCCCAGGTCTCCTCGTCACCGACGCTCGCCGCGGCGAGGTCTGCGTGCAACGATCCCGCCGGACTCGTCCTCCGGTCCAGGGGTACCGGGCGGGAGGGGGTCGACACAGGGGTGTCCCCCTCGCTGGTCCCGGTGGCAGCACCGGGTGTGGTCTCGGGGTGCAGGACCTCAGCCGTCACGGCGGGCTCCTTCCGGGTCGTAGAGGCAGGTCTCGCCGATCGTGACCTCGAGGAGGTCGCCGCCGACGGGGGCGTGGAGCGTGGTGCCCACGAGGTTCCGGCCGTTCTCCACGAGCGCGAGGCCGAAGGACCGCTCGAGCACAGCGCTCATGTAGCTGGAGGTCACGTGGCCGACCATGGGGACGGGCGCCGCGGCGTCGGGCACCGGGTCGACCGGGGTCCCGGCGGCCACGAGCTGGGTGCCCTCCGGGAGGACCCGCGTGGGGTCGGTGGGCAGGACGGAGACCAGGTGCTTGCGGTCCTCCCGGGCGGTGTCCGGGCGCGAGTAGGAACGCTTGCCCACGAAGTCCTTGAACTTCGAGACCGCCCACCCCATCCCGGCGTCCTGCGGGGTGACGGTGCCGTCGGTGTCCTGACCGATGATCGGGAATCCCTTCTCGGCGCGGAGCACGTGCATCGCCTCGGTGCCGTAGGGGGTGATGTCGAACCCGGCGCCGGCGGCGTACACGTCCTCCCAGACGGAGGCGCCGTACCAGGTGGGGACGTTGATCTCGAAGGCGAGCTCACCGGAGAAGGAGATCCGGCAGATCCGCGCGGGAATCCCGGAGGCGAGCACCGTCTCGCGGAACTCCATGAACTCGAAGGCCTCCCGGGAGACGTCGAGGTCGGGGGCGACCCGGGCGATCACGTCGCGTGACCGGGGGCCGGCGACCGCGACGGTCACCCACTGCTCCGTCGCCGAGGTGAACGTGACCTCCAGGTCCGACCACTCGGTCTGGTGCCACTCCTCCAACCATTCGAGCACCTGGGCGGCGTTGCCTGTGGTCGTCGTCATGAAGTACCGGTCGGTGTCGATCCGCAGGGTCACGCCGTCGTCGAACAGCATCCCGTCGGGCGTGCACATGAGACCGTAGCGGGCCTTGCCGGGCGCGAGCTTGGCGAACCCGTTCGTGTACACCCGGTTGAGGAACTCGCCGGCGCCCGGCCCCTGGACCTCGATCTTCCCGAGCGTCGTCGCGTCCTGCATGCCCACGCCGGTGCGCACCGCCCGACACTCGCGGAGCACGGCGGCGTCCATCGACTCGCCGTCGCGGGGGTAGTACCGCGGCCGCAGCCACTGGCCGACGAGTTCGTACACCGCGCCGTGCTCCTCGTGCCAGGGGTGGACGGCGGTCACGCGGATCGGGTCGAACAGGTCGCCGCGTTCCCGGCCGGCCAGCGCCACGAAGGGCACCGGCGCGTAGGGCGCGCGGAAGGTCGTCGTCCCGACGTCCCCGGGTTCCGGCGGGGTGCCGCTCCCCGCTCCCGAGGTGCCCTCCGCGCCATCGCCGCCCGCGCCGTCCGCGACCGCGCCGTCCGCGACCGCGCCGAGCGCCGCCGCGATCACGCCGATCGCGTTGACCGCCGAGGTCTTCCCCTGGTCGTTCGCCGTGCTGATCGAGGTGTAGCGCTTCACGTGCTCGACGCTGCGCATGCCCGCCCCGGTGGCCCGGAGCACCTCGGCGACGGTCTGGTCGCGTTGCAGGTCGACGAACTGCCGGTCGGCGTCCGCCATGTCCGTGACGTCCCCGTCCGGTCCCGGCACCACCCACAGGGGGCGGTCGGCGCTCTCCGGCGCGGCGTCGACGGGTGCCCCGACGTCCTCCGCTCCCGAGGTGCCCTGCTCTCCCTTTCCCCCGTCCCCGGGGGCCGTGGGTGCCGCAGTGGGTTCGTCCGAGGGCCGGACCGCCGTGCGAGCGCGGGCGGCGGCCCAGGCACCGTCGGTCACACAGTCGGCGGTCTCCCGCAGTCCGCGAGCGGCACCGACGACCGTGCGCTCGTCCACCTGTCCGTCCGGCACGAAGGCCGCGAGATCGCGGTCCCACCGCAGACGCCCTTGGGCCTGGCCGTGGAGGTGGACGACGGGACTCCACCCACCGGACACCCCGAGGGTGTCGCAGGAGATCACCCTCGTCTCACCCGTCCGGCGCCCGGCAGCGTCGAGCTCGGTGACGGTCACCCCGGAGAGCAGGCCGGTGGAGGGACCGGTGGTGTCGAGAGGGGAGGGCGCCTCGGCCGTCGGGGTGGGTGGTGGGAGGTGATCAGTGGTGTGCGCGGCGATGACGGCATGGCCGTGGAGGACGGTCACGCCGGCCTCCGAGGCGGTGGTGCTCGCCGCCGTGGGCACGGGGCGGGAGTCGACGACGGCGGCGACGGTGAGGCCCGCCGCGCGGAGGGCGGGGACGAGGGGGTAGACGGAGTCGTTCGTCGTCGCGAGGACGACCTCCCGGCCCACCGCGACACCGTATCGGGCCAGGTAGGCGCCGAGGGCGGAGGCGAGCACGATGCCGGGACGGTCGTTGTCGGTGAAGACGAGGGGGCGTTCGTGGGCGCCGGTCGCGAGCACGACGTGGCGGGCCCGGAAGTGCCACAGACGCTGGCGCGAGACTCCGGGCAGGCCGTCCCGCGTGGGACCGTCGAGGTGGTCGAGGCGGCTCTCCAGGGCCGTGACGTATCCGGAGTCGTAGAGGCCGAAGGCGTTGGTGCGGGTGAAAACGGTGGTGTCCGGGGCGGCGTCGAGTTCGGCGCGGACGGCGGTGATCCACTCCGCGGCGGGCATGCCGTCGACGGACGCGCCCGGGGTGGAGAGCAGTGAGCCGCCGAGCTCGGGTCCGTCGTCGACGAGGACGACCCGGACGCCCGCGCGGGTGAGGTCGCGGGCAGCGGCGAGACCGGTGGGTCCGGCGCCGACGACGAGCACCTCGGGGTGGTCGTGGGCCTTGTCGTAGAGGGCGGGGTCGGTCTCCGGGTCGAGGCGGCCGCGGCCGGAGAGGAACTCGGCGGCCAGGCCGTCGACGAGTTCGACCGTCGTGGCCGGGAGCATCGACTCGGCGATGCCGTCACCGGGGCGGCGGACGCGGACGAGGGCGTTCGGCTCCTCGATCCCGGCGGCCAGGAACCCGCGGGGGCGTCCGCGGTAGAGGGAGGGTGCGACGGTGCGGACCCCGTGGGCGAGCAGCGCCGAGGCGAGTGTGTCCCCGGGGTGGCCGGTGTAGGGGGTGCCGTCGACCGTGAAGTGCAGGGTGCGGGTGCGGTCGATCCGGCCGCCGGTGGGCAGACGGTGGTTGCTCATGCGGGGGTGCCTCCCTCGGGGACGAAGCGGTAGGTCACGGTGTCGCGGTGGACGGTGAACCATTTGCGGCAGCCGGCCACGTGGGCCCACCGTTCGGCGAACAGGCCGGCCGGATTGGCGCGGTGGAAGAGGAACCGGCCCCACTGCTCGTCGTCGAGCGCGTAGGGGTCCTCCGGGTAGGCGACGTCGGCCTGCCCGCCGTAGTGGAACTCGGTCTCGTCGCGGGGCCCGCAGTGGGGGCAGGGGATGGAGAGCATGGGGGCCTCTGCTTTCAGCGGTGGGGTGCCGGGGTGCGGGCGGTGGTCGGGTCAGCGATGGGGTGCCGGGGGTGCGGGTGGGTCAGTGGGCGACGGCGGCGGCGCCGTGTTCGTCGACGAGGGCGCCGGTGAAGAAGCGCTCCAGGCTGAAGGGGGCGTTGAGCGGGTGGGGTTCGTCGTGGGCGACGGTGTGGGCGAGGGTCCACCCGGCGGCCGGGGTCCCCTTGAAGCCGCCGGTGCCCCAGCCGCAGTTGACGTAGAGGCCGTCGACCGGCGTCGTGCCGACGACCGGGGAGGCGTCGGGGGTGACGTCGACGATCCCGCCCCAGGTGCGCAGCAGGTGGGCGCGGGCGAAGACGGGGAACAGTTCGACGGCGGCGGCCATCTGTTCCTCGATGACGTGGAAGGCGCCTCGGCGGCCGTAACCGTTGTAGGAGTCGACGCCGGCACCCATGACCAGTTCTCCCTTGTGGGCCTGGGAGACGTAGGCGTGGACGTGGTTCGACATGACGACGGTGGGGTGGACCGGTTCGTGGAGCTCGGAGACGAGCGCCTGGAGCGGGTGGGACTGGATGGGCAGGTCGACCCCGGCCATCCCGGCGAGCACGCTGGAGTGTCCGGCACCGCACAGGGCCACCCGGCCCGCGGCGATGTCCCCGCGGCTCGTCCGCAGGCCGATGATGCGGCCTGCGTCGGTGAGGATGTCGGTGACGGCGCAGTCCTGGATGAGATCGACGCCCATGGCGTCGGCCATCCGGGCGAAGGCCCAGGCCACGTGGTCGTGCTTGGCGATGCCGGCGCGCGGCTGGTAGGTCGCCCCGAGGACCGGGTAGCGGATGTCCTCACTCGTATTGAGGATCGGGCAGACCTCCTTCACCTGGTCGGGGGTGAGCCATTCGGCGTCGACCCCGTTCAGGCGGTTGGCCTCGGACCGACGGACGGACTCGCGGACGTCCTGCTCGGTGTGGGCGAGGTTGAGGACGCCGCGCTGGCTGAACAGGAAGTCGTAGTCGAGTGCGTCCGGCAGGCCCTCCCAGAGCTTGAGGGAGTGTTCGTAGATCGCCGCGGACTCGTCCCACAGGTAGTTGGAGCGGATGATGGCGGTGTTCCGGGCCATGTTGCCGCCGGCCAGCCAGCCCTTCTCGACGACGGCGACGTCCGTGATGCCGTGATTCTTGGCCAGGTAGTAGGCGGTCGCGAGTCCGTGGCCTCCACCGCCGACGATGACGACCTCGTAGGAGCGTTCGGGCTCGGGGTTCCGCCACAGGAAGTCGGGGTGTTCGGGCAGGTGCTCGGGGTGGGAGGTCGCCATGGAGCGGCTCCTTCTTGGGTGGGTGGAGGGTGTGGCGGAGCGTGGGTGGAGGGAGTGGCGAAGCGCGGTGTGATGTACCACTGATATATCAATGATGGGACAGAGTATGCTGGGGCCGTGAGGGCGGTGTCAATGCCTTCTTCTGCCCCGATTTCCGCCCGCTGACCAGGAGGAGTCGACGTGCTGAGTGAACCCACTGCCGAGCACGGCGTGCGCGCCGCCGCACGGGACGAGACCGGTGCGCACAGCGAGACCGGCGTGCCCGAGGGGATGTCCTTGGCGGAGTACGCCTACGTGCGTCTGCGCGAGCGTCTCGTGATGCTGGAGATCGAACCGGGTGAACCGATCAACGACGTCCGGGCGGCCGCCGACCTCGACATGGGCCGCACCCCCGTCCGCGAGGCCCTCAAGCGCCTGGAACTCGACCACCTCGTGCAGTCCTTCCCGCGGCGGGGCACCTTCGCCACGCACATCGACGTCACGCAGCTCGGGTCGATCTCCGAGATCCGGCAGCAGCTGGTCCCCTTCGCCGCGGAGCAGGCGGCACTGCGCGCCACCCCGGACGCCCGGGCGGAGCTCCGCGATCTCGTCGAGGCGCTCGCCACCCAGGCGCGCTCCGACCGCCGGCCGGCGGACCTCATGCGCCAGGACATCGCCGTCCACCAGGCGATCTACCGTGCCGCCGGGAACCCGCACCTGGAGGACGTGCTCGTCCGCTACGACAACCTCGCGACCCGTATCTGGTGCCTGGTCATCGACCGGCTGCCGGATCTCGGGGCGCACGTGCGCGAACACATGGAATTGCTCGACGCCGCCGTAGAGGGCGATGCGGCCCGGGCCCGCGCTCTCGCGACCGCCCACGTCGAGGGCTTCGCTCAGGAGATCCGCCGCGTCCTGTGACGCCGCGGGCGGCGGAAGCGCAGTTTTCGCGGCATCTGATACCGCGGGCTTCCCGTTGCGTCGGATCTGTTCTCTCCTGTATTCGCGGTGTTCTGCCACCTCTCAGGTTTTTCGTATACGGTATTTCCATGACTGGGCGTGCCGTGCGTGGAAAAGCCGTGACCGACGAGCAGATCCAGGCCTGGGCCGACGAAGCCGAGGCCGGATACGATCCGACCGAGCTGCCGAAAGCTCGCCGGGGCCGCCCGACCGTGGGTGAAGGCCCCGGAACGGTGGTGCCGGTCCGACTCGATGCTGCGACTCTGGAGGCGCTGACGGCGCGGGCGGAAGAGGAAGGGCTGCCGAATCGTTCCGAGGCCATCCGCGCCGCGGTCCGTGCCTGGGCCCATGTCGCCTGACGAGAGCGCCGGGAGCGTCGAGGGGATCTCTCTTCATCGCGCTGCACGTAAGCACTATCGCCGTGACCGGTTGTCCGATGATGCGGTCCTCGACGCCGCCGACCATGTCCTCCGCAGATGGCCTCTCGACGATGAGGACGATCCTCTCCGCTGGTTGATGCTGGGAGTCGATCGGTCCGGTCGAGTCCTCGAGCTCGTCGCACTGGTCTTCGACGACGGCCACATCCTTCTCATCCACGCGATGAAGGCGCGGCCGCAGTACCTCGAACACCTATGAACACCGACGAGTACCAGTCCCCCTGAGCGGGCTCGTGGAGTGCCGTCCCGATGGCCACGCGGCGTACCGTGGAGGGATGACTGCTGTGCTCGACGACGCCCGGGTGGGTGTCCTGCGGCGACGGATCCGGATCATCGTCGCCATCACGATCACGTGGAACGTGCTCGAGGCGATCGTCGCGCTCGCCGCCGGAGCGGTCGCCTCGTCCGCGGCGCTCATCGGGTTCGGGCTCGACTCCGTCGTCGAGGTGCTCTCCGCCGCGGCCGTCGCCTGGCAGTTCTCCGCGCCCGACCCGCAGAAACGCGAGAAGCCGGCCTTGCGCGTCATCGCGGTGTCGTTCTTCGCGCTCGCCGCCTACGTGGCCGTCGACGCACTGCTCTCGCTCGGCGGCCTGCGCGAGCCGGAGCACTCCCCGGTGGGGATCGCGATCGCCGCACTCAGCCTGGTCGTCATGCCGTTCCTCAGTTGGTTCGAGCGGCGGACGGGCCGGGAGCTCGGCTCGGCATCGGCGGTCGCGGACTCCAAACAGACCCTCATCTGCACGTATCTCTCCGCCGCGCTCCTCGTGGGACTCCTGCTCAACAGCCTGTTCGGCTGGGCCTGGGCGGATGCGCTCGCGGCCCTCGTCATCGCGGTCTTCGCCGTCCGCGAGGGCCTCGAAGCCTGGCGCGGTGACGCCTGCTGCGCCACCCCGGTCTCCGTCCTCACCGGTGAACGCGAGGCCGCCGACTGCGCCGACGGCTGCGGCGACACCTGCGCCTGCTGCCACTGACCCGCACCCCGCGGTTCCCCGCCCCTCCGATCCCCGCTCCCGAGGCGCCTGGGCACATGGCATGCCACGTGCGCAGGCGCCTCGGGAGCGGGGAGGGGATCTCAGCGGCGAATCCGCTTCATCTGGGGGTCGACGAGAGGCTCGGCCACGACGGTCGCCCGCACGCGGCAGCCCGTGTACTCGACTTCGACGGAATCGCCGGGGCCCACGTGGGCGGGCAGGTGGGCGTAGGCGACGGGGCGACCGACGGTGTACCCGAAGGCCGCACTCGTCACGTATCCGGCGGGGGCGCCGTCCACGAACACCGGCTCCTTGCCCATGAGCACGGTCCGGCCGTCGTCGACGGTGAGGCACCGGAGGATCGTCGCGGGCCCCTGCCCGTGCGCCGCCTTCTCGGCCAGTGCGGCGTGCCCGACGAACCCCTCCTTCGTCGCCTTCACCGCGAAACCGACCCCCGCCTGTTCCGGGTCGTGTTCGGTCGTCATGTCCGAGCCCCATGCGCGGTAGCCCTTCTCCAGGCGCAGCGCGTTGAAGGCCCCGCGGCCGGCGGCGATGATCCCGTAGGACCGGCCCGCCTCCCACAGCACGTCCCAGAGCTTCCGGCCGTACTCCGCGGACGTGTAGATCTCCCAGCCGAGTTCACCGACGTAGGACAGGCGCATGGCGGTGACGGGGACCCCGCCCACGTACGCCTCGCGCGCCCGGAAGTAGCCGAGTCCCTCGTGGGAGAAGTCGTCGGCGGTGACGCGTTCGAGCACCCGCCGGGCGTCCGGCCCCCACAGGCCGATGCAGCACGTACCGCCCGTGATGTCCCGGACGGTGGCGACGGAGGTGGGGTCCTCGGTGCGCAGGGCGGCGGCCTCGCGCTCCAGGTACACGGTGTCGATGTTCCCGTTCGCGCCGACCTGGAACCGCTCCGGTCCCAGCCGGGCGACCGTCACGTCGCTCCTGATCCCACCGGCCTCGTCGAGCATGAGCGTGTAGGTGACCGCGCCCGGTTTCCGGCCGACGTTGCCGGTGGTGAGCCGCTGGAGCAGCGGCAGCGCACCCGGACCGGAGACCTCCAGCCGGCGCAACTGTGTCATGTCGTACAGGGCGACGGCGGTGCGGGTCCGCCACGCCTCGACCGCGACGACGGGGGAGTGGTACATCGCGGTCCACGCATCGCGCTCGGGCTCCTGCCACTCCTCCGGCAGTTTCTCCAGGAGCGCGGCGTTCGCCTCGTACCAGTGCGCCCGTTCCCATCCGCCGTGCTCCAGGAACACCGCGCCGAGCTCCTGTTGCCGGTCGTGGAAGGGGCTCACCCGCACGTCGCGGGGTTCGTCACGCTGCTGGTGCGGGTGGATCACGTCGTAGACCTCGACGAACTGCCGGGAGGACGTCGACTCGACGTAGTCGGGCGCGAGCTGGAAGTCGTCGAACCGGTCGATGTCGCAATGCCCCAGGTCGAGGTCGGACCTCCCCTCGGTGAGCACCTGGGCGACCGCCCGGGCGACGCCGGCGGAGTGGGTGACCCAGACCGCCTCGGCGACCCAGAACCCGGTGAGGGTCCGGGACTCGCCGACGAGCGGACCGCCGTCCGGCGTGAAGGACATGATGCCGTTGATGCCGTGTTCGACCTCGACGCCCCGGAGGAAGGGCAGCATCTCCTGCGACCGCTCCCAGGGTCCCGCGAAGTCCTCCGGCGTGAAGTCGAGGCTCGACGGCATGGACTCCGGGGTCACCTCCGCGGGCGTGGGGCCCAGGTCCGCGGCGCGCACGGGCATGGGCCGGTGCCGGTAGGAACCGATCCCGTAGACGTCTCCCCACTCACGGAAGTACAGGTCCTCGTCCTGGTGACGGAGGATCGGCAGGGTCGCCCCGCGCGGGTGGGAGTGCACACCTGCGAGGTGCGGGACGGGTGTCGTCCACGCGAACTGGTGCGCCAGCGGCAGCAACGGCACCCGCATCCCGGCCATTGCACCGATCTCGACGCCCCAGAACCCGGCGCACGAGACCACGATGTCCGCCGGGACCACGCCGTCGGGGGTCTCGACGCCGGTGACCCGGCCGTCCTCGGAGGCGATCCCCGTGACCGGCGTGCGGTCCAGGTACCGGACCCCGGCGTCACGGGTGCGGGTGACGAGCGTGTCGACGGCCTTCGTCGAGAACGCGAGTCCGTCCGAGGGGATGTGCAGTCCGCCGAGCACCCGCTCGACGTCGAGGTGCGGGTAGAGATCCACGCACTCCGCAGGTCGGAGCACCCGGACGTCGGGCACTCCCCAGGACGCGGCGAGCCCGGCCTTCCGGTGTAGGTCGTCCAACCGCTCCGGCGTGGTCGCGACCTCCAGTCCGCCCACCTGGTCGAAGGCGTCGATCTCCAGGAGCTTCTCGACCGTGTACCGGGCGAAGTGGGTCATGGTCCGGTCGGGGTTCGTCTGGAAGACGAGGCCCGGGGCGTGCGAGCTCGAACCTCCGGGCAGGGAGATCGGGCCCTGCTCGACGACGGTGACGTCCGTGCAACCGCGTTGCACCAGTTCGTCCGCGAGGTTCGTTCCGACGATCCCGGCGCCGATGATGACGATGCGGGGTGTGTGCGCCATGAGGTGCTCCTGCGAATTGTGAGGTGGGGTGCCGGGGTTCGGGCGGCGGTGGGGTGCGGGTGTCAGGTGTGGGGAGTGGGACTCAGCGGAAGACGACGGTGCTCGACCCGTTGAGGAGGACCCGGTGTTCGCAGTGCCAGCGGACCGCGCGGGCCAGGGCCAGGCACTCGGCGTCGCGGCCCAGGAGTGCGAGCGAGTCCGGGGTGTGGGTGTGGTCGACGCGGTTGACCTCCTGCTCGATGATCGGGCCCTCGTCGAGGTCGGGCGTCACGTAGTGGGCGGTCGCGCCGACGAGCTTGACTCCACGCTCGAAGGCCTGGTGGTAGGGCTTGGCGCCCTTGAAGCCGGGGAGGAACGAGTGGTGGATGTTGATCGCCCGGCCCTCCAGGCGCCGGCACAGGTCGTCCGAGAGGATCTGCATGTACCGGGCGAGGACGACGAGATCGATGTCGTGCTCCGCGACGAGGGCGAGCAGGCGTTCCTCCGCCTCCGGCTTGGTCGCAGGCGTGACGGGGACGTGGACGTAGGGCAGACCGGCCGCCTCGACCATGGGGCGGAGGTCTTCGTGGTTGGACACGACGAGGGCGATCTCCCCGCCGAGCGTGCCCCCGCGCCACCGGAACAGCAGGTCGTTGAGGCAGTGACCGTACCGGGAGACCATGACGAGCAGACGGGGTGGCCGGTCGTCGTGGAAGCGGGCGTCCATGTCGAACTCCGCGGCGATCGGCGCGAAGTCCCGGGTGAGTGCCGCGGTGTCGATGCCCGGGGTCCCGGATCCCGGCGCGGCGGTGAAGGCGGTACGCAGGAAGAACCAGTCGCCCGTGCGGTCGTCGAACTGTTGGTGCTCGCGGACGTCGTGTCCGCGGTCGTAGAGGAACCGCGTGACGGCCTGGGTGATGCCCGGCCGCTGGGGACAGGAGACCGTGAGGACCGCCGAGGAGCAGGTGGGCCCGCCGGTGGAGCCTGCGGTCGAGTCCGGGCCGAGGGCCGGGGTGAGGGTCGTCGAGGAGGACATGTCGGGACTCCTTCGGTGGAGGGAGGGAATCGGGGGTTCTGCGGGGGAGGGAGGGAATCGGGGGTTCTGCGGGGGATGTGCCGTGATGGACGACTGATATATCAGTCAGTTGTGAGGGAGGTTACAGATCCCCGTTACGGGGGTCAATGGGTGTTCGGCGTCGGGCTCAGCGGTGGGGTGCCGGGGTTCGGGCGGCGTGGAACTCAGCGGTGGGGTGCCGGGGTTCGGGCGGCGTGGAACTCAGGACAGGTGCGCCACGCGGCGGCCCAGTTCCGAGCCTGCCTCGCGCAGACGCGGCAGGCACGCGGAGATCGCCGCCTCGTCGAACCGGAACGCGGGCCCGCTGATGCTCAGCGCGCCGACGAAGTTCCCGGCCAGGTCGTCGACGCCGACCGCGACGGCGTTGATCTCCTCGTCGATCTCCCCGAGTGCGATCGCATGACCCTGCCGGCGCACCTGTTCCAACTGGGCCTCCAGCTCCGCGCGGTCGGTGATCGTGCGCGTCGTCCACTTCTCGAGGCCGGCCTCCGCGAGCACCGCGTCGCGCCGCGAGGATGCCAGTCGGGAGAGGATCACCTTGCCGTTCGAGGTGGCGTGGAGCGGGGTGAGCCGCCCGACCCAGTTCTGCACGGAGACCGTCGCCGGGCCGATCGCCTGGTCGACGTTCACCGCCCAGGACTCGCTGAGGATCGCGAAGTTCACCGTCTCCTCGACGTCCTGCGCGAGTGGTTCGGTGACGAAATGCGCCTGCTTGGCGATGTCCAGGCGCCCCGAGGCCGAGGACGCCAGCCGCACGAGCCCGAAGCCCGGGCGGTACCGGCCGCGGTCGTCGGTGGTCTCGACGAGTTCGTGCGCCTCGAGGGTCGCGAGCATCCGGGAGGCGGTCGACTTGTGGACGCCGAGCGCCTCGGCGACCTCGCCGACGCCGCCCTCGCCACGGGCCGCCAGCAGCTCCAGGGCCTGCAGGGCCCGGTCGACCGACTGCATCCCCGCAGCGGTCCGCTGCCCGACCTCCTCGGCCATGCGGCTCTCGACCTCCAGTACTCACCGACCACTCGTCGACCCCACCCTACTGGGAAAGCCGGGATCGGGCAGGCCCGGTCCGGGCCCCGGGCTCGGCCGGACCGCGGCGACCTCAGGCGTCGACACGCAGATCGCCGAGCGGTTTCGAGCAGCACATGAGCGTCTTCCCCGCGGCGACCTCCTTGGGGCGGATCCCCCCGTTGTGCCGCAGGTCGACCTCCCCGGCGAGCAGGGACACCGTGCAAGTCCCGCACAGGCCCTGCCCGCAGGCCGAGGGCAGGCGCAGGCCGGCCTCGCGCCCGGCGTCGAGGACCGTGCGGTCCGCCGGACACTCGACGCTCACCCCCGACTTCGCGAACTCGATCGTGTGCGTGGCGACCGCCGTCCCGGCGTCCTCCCCACCCGCAGACGAGGCGCCCTGCCCTTCTCCTGCGGACGTGGCCTCCTCCTCCGCCGCGACGTCGGCGGTGGGTTCCTCCTCGGTGAGCCAATTGGTCGTGTCGGCGTCGGCGGGCCCCACGACGGTCCGGGTGTAGGGGATCTCGCCCGTCGCCTCGGTGGTGGTGAACCCGGGATCGACGGCGCCCGTGGTGGTGGAACCGCCCGTGGTGACCGGGGGGTCCGCCGGGACGGTGGTGGAGGCGGTCGCGGCTGGGGCCGCGGTGGAGCCGGGAGTGGAGGGCGCCTCGGGAGCGGCGGTGGGGTCGACCGGGGGCGGGTCGAAGGAGAACTGCTCCTCGTGGTGGTGGGCGAGGGGGTAGTCGAGCTGCGTGAGCAGCGAGCGGACCGTCGCCATGTAGCCGTCGGGTCCGCAGACCATGATCTCGCGGTCGTGGTAGTCGGGGACGAGGGCCTGGAGGACGGGTACGGAGAGGCGCCCGAGCGGCCCGGTCCAGCGTTCCGTCGGCAGGTCGCGGCCGCACAGGAAGACGAGGCGCAGCCACGGAAGGTCCCGGGCGTAGGACTCCAACTCGGTGCGGTGGATGATGTCCTACGGCGTGCGGGCGCTGTGGACGACAGTGACGTCGGCGTCCATGGCGAGGTCGCTGAGCGTCCGCACGATCGAGAGCGTGGGGGTGATGCCGACGCCCGCGGACAGCAGCAGGTGGGAGGGTGCGGGGTGATCGCCCAGGGTGAAGGCCCCGAGCGGTGCCCTCACCCGAAGGGTGTCGCCCGCGACGACCTGCTCGTGCAGCCAGGTCGAGGCCAGTCCGCCCGGCACCTTCTTGACGGTGAGACGCAGTGCGTGCGGACGTCGTGGGTGACGTCGACGATCGTGTAGCTGCGCTCGACCATCCTGCCCTCGAGCCACACCTCGAGCGTGACGAACTGGCCGGGTTCGAAGTGGAAGAGGCGCCCGGCGGGGTGCTGGAGGACGAAGGTGCGGACGTCGTGGGTGACGTCGACGATCGCGGTCACGTGCAAGTCCGCCGCCTCCTCGGTGTCCCACACGGGTGGGCCCACGGTCGGGTCGGCGACGGTGGGGACCGGTGAGTTCTGCCGGTAGGCGGTGTCGATCGGGGTGTGCGGATCGGGCACACCCTGCGGGTCGACGAGGAGGGTCGTCATGCCTCGGCTCCTCCTTCCGCCAGGGCGGCGCCGGTCGCGACGGGGGCAGGCGTGGTGCCGCCTGCCGTCGTCCGGGCGGACAGGGCGTGGCCCAGGCGCTGGACGTACCAGTTGACGAAGGCCTCGACCTCGGCCTCGACGAGGGAGTAGGGGCCGGGGACGTAGCCGGGATCGGCGACGCCGCGCTGGGTGAGCTCGACGAGTTCCCGGTCCTCGTCGTTCGTCGCCCGCCAGACCTCGGTGAGCGCCTCGACGTCGTAGTCCGCACCGGCCACCGCCTCGGGGTGGACGAGCCAGGTGGTGCGCACGATCGACCGGTCGGCGGCGACGGGCAGGACGGAGAAGACGACCGCGTGGTCACTGAGAACGTGGACCCAGGTGTTCGGCTGGACGTGGATGGACAGGTCACCGAAGGTCGGTGTCGGGACCTTCCCGAGCAACCGGCGGCTCACCTGCTTCCCGTCCGCGGCGATGCTCGCACCGGCACCGTCGAGCGGCACGTGTGCCACCTGGAACCCGGTGGGGCGGGTGTCGAGCTCGGAGACGTCGGTGGTCGGGAAGTCGATGTCGCCCTTGCGGGCCACGAGGTCGCTCGCCGCGGCGAGGTACCGCTCGTACTGCTCCCAGTTGCGCGGCGGCACCTGGTCCTCGGAGTAGCGGGACACGGTGAAGTAGGCCGTCGCGAGTTCCGGGTGCGAGCCGTCGCAGTGGTAGCACTCGCGGTTGTTCTCCATGACGAGCTTCCAGTTGCCCTTCTCCTCCAGGTCCGTGCGGTGCGCGACGGCCGTGCTCCGCAGGTCGAAGGGCGCCAGGTAGGGCTCCAGGATCGCGGCCACCTCGTCGAAGTCGTCCGGCGGGGTGTCGGAGAAGCAGACGAAGAGCAGGCCGCCGACCGATCGGACGTTCACGGGTCGCAGTCCGAAGGCGGACCGGTCGAAGTCGGCCGGCTGGGACTCCGCGTAGACGAGATCGCCCTCGGGCCGGTAGGTCCACTGGTGGTAGGGGCACACGATGTTGCCCACCGACCCGCAGGGATTATCGAGCAGGCGGGCGCCCCGGTGTCGGCACACGTTGCGGTGGGCACGGACCTGCTCGTCGTCGTCGCGGACGAGGATGACGGAGTGGCGGCCGACGTCGACGGTCACGTAGTCACCGGGATCGGGGATCTCCGCCTCGGTGGCGACGAACAGCCAGTGCTTGCTGAAGATCTCCTCCATGTCGAGTTCGAAGATCTCCGGACTCGTGTAGAAGGGAGCGGCCAGGCTGTGGCCGATGGGACGCTCGGTGACGAGTGTCGTGATGTCGGCGTCCGACAGGACCGCCCGGTCGCCCGGACGATGCGCGCGACCCGTCGGCCGGGTGCCGGTGGTGGAGGGAAGGGGCGATGTCGAGGGTCCCGTGTCAATCGCGCCGTGCCGATTCATCCAGGATTTACATCCGGCCGGGGGTCCCGGGTGTGCAACCGCCCCGATATCGTCCGCGGCCCTCGGTATGTCACGACATATCGAGGGCCGTCGAGGATTTCGGGGCGGTGTGGTTCCGGGGCGGGTCCGCGCGCGAGGCGCCGGGGCGGGGCGCCTCGGGAGCGCGGTCC
>NZ_JBDIUY010000046.1:0-11827 GCF_040212315.1 Brevibacterium litoralis
TTCGTGTCGACGAGTTCTTTGAGTTGCTGTGTCAGGTGGAGGCGTTGGGAAGGTGAATACGGCACGGTCGTTGCAACCTCTCGGATGGAGAGTGTTGCAACGACCGTTAGAACCCAAGCTTCCGATGGAAGTGCAGGGCGCCTCGGCGTCGGTGGGTGTCGGGAGTCAGCGGCCCTGGTTGGCGACGGCGCCGATGGCCGACTCGGCGGCCTCGGGGTCGAGGTAGGTGCCGGGACCCGTGGGGAAGAGATCGTCACCGATCTCGTAGTGCAGCGGGATGCCGGTCGGGATGTTGAGGCCGGCGATGTCCTGATCGGAGATCCCGTCCAGGTGCTTGACGAGCGCGCGCAGCGAGTTGCCGTGCGCGGTGACGAGGACGGTGCGGCCGAGCTGGAGGTCCGGGACGATCTGGTCGTACCAGTAGGGCAGCATCCGGGTGACGACGTCCTGCAGGCATTCGGTGCGGGGCAGCGCGTCGCCGAGGTTGGCGTAGCGCGGGTCGCCCGCCTGGGAGAACTCACTGTCGTCGGCGAGCTCCGGCGGCGGGGTGTCGTAGGACCGGCGCCAGGTCATGAACTGGTCCTCGCCGAACTCGTCGCGGATCTCCTTCTTGTTCTTGCCCTGGAGACCGCCGTAGTGGCGTTCGTTGAGGCGCCAGGAGCGCTTGACGTCGATCCAGTGGCGGTCGGCGGTCTCCAACGCCAGGTTCGCGGTGATGATCGCACGCTTG
This sequence comes from Brevibacterium litoralis, assembly GCF_040212315.1. Classification (NCBI taxonomy): domain Bacteria; kingdom Bacillati; phylum Actinomycetota; class Actinomycetes; order Micrococcales; family Brevibacteriaceae; genus Brevibacterium; species Brevibacterium litoralis. Next base: position 731 of record NZ_JBDIUY010000046.1, read on the forward strand.
AGCCGCGAGGTGTGCAGCACGTCCGGCAGGAGACCGGCCTCCGTGAGCAGTTCACCCGCGCGGGCGGCCTCGGACCTGCCCTTGTCCGTGAGCGGCACGTCGACCCAGCCGGTGAACAGGTTCTTCTGGTTCCACTCGCTCTCGCCGTGACGGAGCAGGATGAGGTTGTACGTCATGGGCCCATTCTGGCACGGGCGCGCGCGGGCGTGGAGGTCCGGTCCGGTGGACGGTCCGCGAAGCGGCGTCGGGCACAGCTCGGTTCAGTAGGTACCGATGTACTCGTTGTCCTCGGCGAGCAGGTGCTCGAAGGCCTGGAGGTTGCGCGTCGACTCCCCGCGGGCGATCCGCCAGGCCCATTCCTTCTTCATCGAGGTGAGGAAGCCGATGACCAGGAGCTCGTCGAAGCTCTCGTCGGCCGCGGAGAGGAACCGACCCATCATCTGGTCAAGCAGCTCGGAGTCCCATGCGGCGTTCGGCACCGTCCCGTTCAGGTACACGTCGCCGAGCGGGTCCAGCGCGAAGGCGAGCCCCGAGAGCCGGGTGTTGCGCTGGAGCAGCCAGGTGTGGAACTTCCCGTCGTTCTCGTCGGGGCGACGGATGACGAAGGCCTGGAGGTCGACAGCGCGTTCACCGGCACGCACCGACACGGTCGTCTTGAGCTTGTGCTCGCCGGGCAGGGTGACGGCGACGTGCGCGGGGTCGAACACCTCGACCTCGAGATCCTGCTCGCGGGCCCAGCCGACGACGAGCGCCGTCGCCTCCCGCAGTTCGATCCCGGTGTCCGCGCCCGCGGGGACGGGTTCGCCGGTCTCAGTGGTGCGCATGGTGTCGGTCACGGGGGACTCCGTTCAGGGCAGCGGTGGCGTCGAGGATCGTCCCCACCGCCCGGGCCCAGTCGAACCGCGCCGCGTGGAGGTGGGCCGCGGCCCCCATCCTGGTCCTGCCGGCGGGATCACGCAACAGGTCCTCGATGGTGCGTGCCCAGGCCAGCGGCGAGCCGTCGGGCACGAGCACGCCCGTGCGACCGGGATCGACGACATGGGGCAGACCACCAACGGAGGCGGCGACGACGGGGACCCCGGCGGCCTGCGCCTCGGCGGCGACGAACCCGAAGGACTCGCTGCGGCTGGGCACGAGCACCAGGTCGGCGGCGCGGTACCAGTGCACCAGTTCCTCCGGGGGCACGGGATCGACGAGGTCGAGGCGGTCCTCGACGCCCACCTCGGCCGCGAGTTGGCGGAAGGCGGCCGTGTCGACCCCGCCGCTGGCCCCGCCGACCATGACGAGCCGTGTCCGGGAGTACAGGGCGGGGTCGAGGGTGCGCAGTGTCGCGAGCGCGTCGATCGCGCGGTCGGTGCCCTTCACGTACTGCATCCGTCCGACGTAGAGGAGGAGCAGGTCCGCGTCCGCCCGCCCGACGGCGCGGCGGGCCTCCTGGACGGGCCCCGGGGTGAAGGTCGCCAGGTCGACGCCCGGCGGGGCGACGAGGACCTGCGAGGCCGAGGCACCCAGGAGCTCCTCCATGTCACGGGCCTCGGCGGGGGTGTTGGCGATCAGCAGGTCGGCCCGGGCGGCGATGTCGCGCTCGTGGTGGAGGCGGACGGCCGGCTCCGCGGCGGTCCCGGTGTCCCGGTCCTTGACCGCGCCGATCGTGTGGAAGGTGACGGCGACCCGGGGACGTGGGTGGACACCGGCCGCGGCGATCGAGTCGGCGGCGGCGAGCGCAGCGACGGCCGAGGTCCAGTAGTGCGCCCACACGAGGTCGGACCCGATGATCGCGGGGTGCCCCGCGAGGACCGTGGCCAGGTCGGCGGCCTCGTCGACGAGACCCACCTTGTCCGTGGAGCGCCGCGGCAGCACGTGGACGGGTACGCCGTCGGGCAGGCTCCGCTGCTCCGGCCGGCTCACCTGCGGGTCCGTGGTGAATACGACGGGTTCGTGACCGGCGGCGCGGATGTGGGTCACGGCGCGGGCCACGTAGACGTTGAGGCCGCCTGCATCACCCGCGCCCGGTTGCGCGGCCGGTGAGGTGTGCAGCGACAGGACGGCGATACGCACGGCACGCCATCGTACACGTGGGACCCGGCGATATCCTGGTCGGGTGACCCCGCCCCGATCCCGACCGCCCGGCACCGGCCGCACCCGCCCGGAGGGGACGATCACCCGCGGGACCACGAATCCCAACCGCCTGCGCCGGGTCGACCGGTGGGCGGTCCACCTGCTCGAACCGGTGCTCCGCCGGGCCTCCGACCGGCTGGTCGTCGACCTGGGCTACGGCGCCTCGGGCGTCACACCCCGCGAACTCCACGACCGGTTGCGCGCCGCCTACCCCCGGGTACGCACGCTCGGCCTGGAGATCCACCCCGACCGGGTAGCCGGGGCCCTCCCCTGGGCGACCGCGGGTCTGGACTTCCGCCTCGGCGGCTTCGAGATCCCCGTCGACAGGGCGCCCGCCGGCACTGTGCCCGGCGAACGTCCCGTCCTCGTCCGCGCCGCCAACGTCCTGCGTCAGTACGACGAGGAGGAGGTCCGCCGGTCCTGGGCCCGGATGGCCGCCCGGCTGGCGCCCGACGGGTTCCTGGTCGAGGGGACCTGCGACGAGATCGGGCGCAAGCAGGTGTTCGTGACGATCCGCCCGGCGTACGCGACCGTGCACCGGGGGCTGGCGGAACGGCGCGGGGCCGCGGTGTCCCTCCGGACCGTCGACGACCCTCCCCCGGTCGAGCCGATGACGCTCACCATCAGCGTCGACACCGAGGTGCTCGAGCGTCCCTCCGCCGTGGCGGACCGGCTGCCCAAGGCCCTCATCCACCGCAACGTGCCCGGCGAACGGATTTACGCCTACCTGCAGGAACTCGACCGCCACTGGGACCTGGCCGCCGGGCTCGCGGCCTTCTCCGGCAGACAGCGGTGGATCGCGATGGCCAGCTCGGCCCACGCCGCCGGGGTCCCCGTGGTCCGTTCCCCAGCCCGCTGGCGCCTGGGCGAGATCACCGTCCCCTGGGACCACGTGCGCCCCCACGACTGACCCACCCCGAGGCCCGCACCCGATTCCCCACCCCCGAGCCCCGGCGAGGACGAGGGCAGCATCCTCACCGAGGTCACACGACTGTTTCCCCGCCCCGAGGCGCCCCACCGTCATACCAAGGAGGGCGCGGCGGCCACCCCGCACGTCCAATGCCAAGGAGGGGCGGGGCGGCGGCCACCCCGATGGGAGTGGCTTCGGGCATACGACGACGAACCCCCGACCGGAGCGCTAGCGGAGGTCGGGGGTTCGTCGTCGTGGGCGGGAGGGGTGGCCGCCGCCCCGCCCCGGTGCGACAGAGCACGGGAGAGGTGGCCGCCGCGCCCGGCACATGAAATGCCAACCACAGGGCGCCTCGGGAGCGGAGGAATCAGTCGTTCAGGAACTCGGTGAGGATGCGGCGGACGTCCGAGCGTCCCTTCCAGAGGATGCTCCCCTCCGGCAGCACCTCGAGGTGGGAGCGGGTGAAGGCCGCGGCGTAGTCGCGGGCGATCTCGACGGGGTGGGCGGCGTCGTCCTCGTGGGTGAGGACGAGCACCTCGCCCGCGAAGTCGGCGGCCGCGTCCGGGTCGTCGACGGCGATCTGCGTGGAGAGACCGGCCCCGTCGGACATGTCGGTGTCGAAGAGCGCGTCGACCTTGGCGCGGGCCCATGCGACGGCCGGGGGCATGGCGGCGACCTCGGCCGGTTCGCGGGCGAGCAGGTATTCCAGCATCCCGGCACGGTCACCGGTGGACAGGAACCGCCGGACGTCCGCGGTGTACTGCCTGTTCCGGGCGGCGAGGTGCGCGGGGAAACCGGCCCACGAGGCGGGTAGGACGAAGACGAGCTTCTGCAGTGTCTCCGCGTGCGGATCGCGGGAGGTGACGAGGCGGGCGAGACCTCCGGCGCTCATGGAGACCCCGAGGGCCCGGGTGACGGGACGGCCCACCTGCTCCTCGACGTCGTCGAACGCACGGGCGATCTGCGGGGTGATGTCCGCGTAGGTCCAGTCGGGTCCCGGGGAGGGACGGCCGCCGTGTCCGCCGAGATTGACGAGCGCCCGGGTACCGGTGATCCCGGACGAGAAGGGGCGGGTGTCGCGAATGGCGCCGGAGAACCCGTGGGCGAAGAGGGTGACGGGATCACCCGACCCGAAGATGCTCACCCACCCGCTGTCGGCGCCGGGGAGGTTGGGATCGCGACGCACGCGTGCCGCGGGTCCGTCGGTCACGCCGGTCACCGGTCGCGGAACCGGGGATCGACGGAGCGGACCGCCTTGCGGACGTCGACGAAGTAGACGGCGGCGGCCACGAGGGCGGCGATCGTGAGGAACATGGGCATGAGTCGCATGGGAGGCATCGCCATGAAGGACACGAGTGCCGCACCACCGGTGATGAGCGCCCACATGGTCCGCGACTTCTTGCCGGCGGCCGCGTAGACCTCGTTCCGGTAACGCAGGGAGTCGATCAACGCGAGCAGCGAGAACACGAACACCGCCACGAGGAAGGCGCTGAACACCCAGGACTGGACTGCGGCCACGGTGTGCATCATGCCGGGAAGTCTACCGGGGAGAGTTGTCCGTCCCCTGATCGTCCCCGTCCTCGCCCGTGCCCCCGGCCGTGGCCGGGTCGGGTGGTGTCCCCTCCTCGGAGGGCGCCTCGGCGACCGCGTCGAGCAGGTCGGTGAAGGACACGGGACGCGGCAGGGGCGGCAACGCGTCCTGGGCCTGCTGCTCGGAGTATCCGCCCGCCTGCATGAGGTCGACGGCCAGCGGGCGCAGCAGCATGACGAGTGCTTCGTCGTTGAAGTCCAACAGGTCCTGGCGGCGGGGCTCGAGGTCGGCGGCCACCTGCGCGAGGACGTCCTCGGCGGGCTGCGCACCGTCCCCGGCCGAGAGCGCCTCACGCAGTCCGTCGGCACCGCGGGCGAGGCCGGTGAGCATGTCGGCGACCTGGGGGCGTTCGATCCCGGTGGCGACGATCCCGTCGGCACGCCGACAGATGACCCGCACCAGGCGCATGGCGCGGTCGGCGTACTCGACCGCGTCGGCCAGGCGGGTGATCTCGCGGGCGTACCTGCGACCCCGGGCGTTGATCCGGGCGGCCTCGAGGGACACCCCGATCGAGGACCGCCACGAGTCGACGAGGTCCTGGGAGTCGCGGGCGCGGTCGAGGGCGTCGCCGGCGACCTCGCGGTCGGCCGTCCGCAGGGCGCGGGCGCACATGTCGAGCACCTCGGCGATCTCCTGCAGCAGTGTCGAGGCGTGCGCACGCGGCGCCTTGCGGGCGTCACGGGGGACGAAGAGGGCCATGAGGAGCGCGACCGAGGCGCCGATGAGAGCGTCGATCGTGCGGTCGAAGGGTCCTGCGGCGAGTCCTGGTGGAACCGTGATGACGTAGATCGCCTGGATCCCCATCTGCATGGTGAAGAGGACACCCGAGTTGATGAGTTGGCCGAGGACCATCGCGACGAGCATGATGACCGACAACTGCCAGATCCCACCCCCGAAGGTGTGGAGCATGAGTTCGCCCATGAACACACCGAAGCTCGCACCGAGCCCGAACTCGAGGGCCCGTCGGACCCGCTTTTCGACGGTGACACCGGTCCCGACCGCGGCCGCGACGGCGGCCAGGAAGGGGTACTCGTGGCCGAGGACCCAGTGGCAGAACGAGTAGGCGAAGGTGGCACCCAGGACGATCTGCAGGATCTGCGGCAGGGCCGTGCGGACCCGTCGGATCCCCATCCGGAGGCGGTTACCGGTGAGCACCAGGCTGCGACGCAACGGTGTCCGACGCCGGCTCCGAGGTGGTGTCACGTCGGGCTCCCGGTCACGGTCCCCCTGTGCGGTCGTGGTCTCCGCCATGCGCCGACGCACCCCTTCCACTCGCTCCCTGAAGCTTACGTGACAATGCGTGTCCGTCCCGTGTGAGAGAGTGAGCGCGGTCGGTCGGTGCACGGTCGACGCGTGCGTGCGCCCCGACCACGGAACTTCTGAGAGGTGTGGCGGTTGATGACGACGAATCTGCGACGTGACGAGGCGCGTGCACGGGCACGACTGCTCTCCACGGGCGCGTACGAGGTGCACCTGGACCTCACCGGTGCTCCGGACCCGGATCGGACCACCTACACGTCGACGACGACCGTGGAGTTCGACTCCGCCAAGAACTCCACGACCTTCCTCGATCTCATCGCCCCGACCGTCGAGTCCGTCGAGGTCAACGGTTCTGCACTCGACCCGGCCGAGTGCTTCGACGGGGCCCGCGTGACCTTCCCCGTCCGACGCGGCCTCAACACCGTCCGGGTGCGGGCACAGGCGGAGTACTCCCGGAGCGGAGAGGGGCTGCACCGCTTCGTGGACCCCGCCGACGGCAAGGTCTACCTGTACTCGCAGTTCGAACCGACGGATGCCCGGCGCATGTTCGCCAACTTCGACCAGCCGGACCTCAAGGCCGTGTTCCGGTTCGTCGTCGACGCCCCGGCGGACTTCGTGGTCCTCAACAACACGGCCGAGGAGACCGCCACCCCGGTGACCGGGACGGACGTCGAGCCGGACGAGGGCGCGCTCCGGCACACCTTCGCACAGACACTCGTGCAGTCGACCTACATCACCTGCGTGGCCGCCGGCCACTACGCCTCGGCCCAGGACGTCCACGTCGACGCGGAGACCGGTACCGAGACCCCGCTGCGGGTCTTCACCCGGGCATCACTGGCCGAGCACATGGAGGCCGAGGACATCTTCCGGGTCACCAAGCAGGGCCTGGACTTCTTCCACCGCCACTTCGACCACCCCTACCCGTGGGGCAAGTACGACCAGATCTTCGTGCCGGAGTACAACCTCGGCGCCATGGAGAACCCGGGTCTCGTCACCTTCACGGACGCCTACATCTTCCGCGACCGTGTCACCCGCACCATGTACGAGTCGCGGGCGAACGTGATCCTCCACGAGATGGCCCACATGTGGTTCGGCGACCTCGTCACCATGAAGTGGTGGGACGACCTGTGGCTCAAGGAGTCCTTCGCCGACTACATGGGCGGGTTGGCCCTGGCGGAGGCCACCGAGTTCACCGACGGCTGGGTGACCTTCGCGCTGCGGCGCAAGGACTGGGCCTACCGACAGGACCAGTACCCGACCACCCACCCGATCGTCGCGGACATCCCCGACGTCGAGGCGGCCCGCCTGAACTTCGACGGGATCACCTACGCCAAGGGCGCGAGCGTGCTCAAGCAGTTGGTCGCCTTCGTCGGACGGGACGCCTTCATGGAGGGGACCCGGCGGTACTTCCGGCAGCACGCCCACGGGAACACGACCCTCGACGACTTCCTCTCCGCACTGTCCTTGGCCGCCCCGGACCGGGACGTCCACGCCTGGGCGGAGGCCTGGCTGCGCACCACCGGTGTCTCGGAGGTCGCACTCGACCTCGCCACCCGGGAGAAGGACGGCCAGTCCCCCACCATCACGGCGGCGACCCTCACCCAGCGCAACTCCGAGGCCCGCGGTGACGACGACCCGGGGACCCTCCGACCACACCGCATGGAGATCGCCGGCTTCTCGATGTCCGGCGGACGCGGCCCGCGCACCCGCAGTGCCCGCAGCCTGCGCCGGAACTCCACGTGGGAGGTCGACCTGGCGGGCGCCTCGACGCAGGTGGACGTCCTGGCCGGCAAGGTCCGCCCCGACCTGTTGCTGCTCAACCACGGCGACCACGACTTCGTGAAGGTGCGGCTGGACGACCGGTCAACGCGCACCGCGCTACGGTCCGTCGGTCGTCTCAAGGCCCCCATGGACCGGGCGCTCGTGTGGTCGGCGCTCGGTAACGCGGTCCGTGACGGCCTGTTGCCGGTCGAGGACTACGTGAAGGCCTACGACCGCACGCTCGGCCGCGAGGACCACCCGGGCATCACGGCGGCCCTGCGCAACCAGGTTCTCACCGCGCTCGACCGGTGGATCGCCCCGGACCGGAGGGACGCCGCGATCGCGGACGTGCTCGGCGAGGCGCTCGACGGCGTGGCAGCGGCCGAACCCGGTTCCGACGCCCAGCTCGACCTCGTCGGGACGGTCCTCGCGCTCACCCGCCGGACGGCGGGCACCGGCCACCGCACTCCCGCTGTGACGAGCGGGCGGGAGTTCGCCAGCGCGATCCTCGCCACCGGTGTCGGGACGACCGTGGGCGAACCCGTCCCGGGTCTCGTCGTCGACCACGCCCTGCGGTGGAACGCGCTCACGGCACTCGTGGGTCTGGGTTGGGCGGACGTCGAGGACATCGCGCAGGAGCGGAAGGACGACAACTCCGGTTCCGGTGCCCTCCACGCGGCGACGGCGAACGCGGCCCGTCCCCTGCCGATCGTGAAGATGCGGACCTGGACACAGATCACCGAGGACACGAGCCTGTCGAACGACATGCTCTCGGCCAAGATCGCAGGGTTCGTCGCTCCCACTGGACGGCCGATCCTCGAGCCCTACGTGGAGTCGTACTTCGCGCTGCTCGACGACCTGTGGTCGAGCCGGTCCATGGAGATCGCCAAGCGCCTGCTGCTCGGCCTGTTCCCGCACTGGTCGACCCGGCTGGACGTCGTCCTCCACCGGACGGACACCTGGCTGGAGACCCACCAGGACGCACCCTCGTCCCAGCGCCGACTGCTCCTCGAACAGCGCGATGAGGTGGCCCGCACCATCCGCCTCCGGACGGTCTGAGGCCCCACCTCCCGCCGAGGCGCCTCGTCAGCGGGAGCCCTCCCCTTCCTTCACGGGGGTCCGCGAGAACACCGTCGCCATGACCGAGGCGGCGATGTTCGCCCAGAAGGCTGTGACGGCGCCGGGTAGTGCGGCGAGCGGGGAGATGAACTGGGTGGCCAGGCTCGCGGCGAGACCCGAGTTCTGGAGGCCCACCTCGAAGGTGAGCGCGCGGCGCTGACGGGCGTCGAGGCCGACGGCCCGGGCGACGCCCCACCCCAGCGCCATGCCGGCCGCGTTGTGGAGGAACACCGCGAGGAGCACCAGGAGGCCGGCGGAGACGATCGTGTCCTTCGAGCCGCCCACGACGATCGCGACGATGATCGCGATGACGAGCGAGGACGCCCAGGGAAGGACGGGCAGGAGGCGGTCGACGAGCCTGCTGAGGAACATGCGGACGAGCACACCGAGGACGACCGGGATGAGGACCGTCTGCACGATCGACATCATCATGTCGACGAAGCCCACCTCGAGGCGGGATCCGGCCAGCCACAGTGTGAGCATCGGGGTCATGAGCGGAGCGAGCAGGGTGGAGACCGTCGTGACGGTGACCGAGAGAGCCACGTCACCCTTGGCCAGGTAGGTGATGACGTTCGAGGCGGTCCCGCCGGGGGCACAGCCGACGAGGATGAGGCCGACGGCCAGTTCCGGTGGCAGGTTCAACGCCATCGCGATCGCCCAGGCGAGGAACGGCATGATGCCGTACTGCATGACCGCTCCGAGGGTCGCGATCCACGGGCGCTTGGCGATCCGTGAGAAGTCGGGGACGGTCAGCGTCACGCCCATGCAGAACATGACGATGCCCAGGAGGACGGTCGTCGGGACGATCGAGGTGATGCCGACGGACGCCTCGGGCGCGAGGAACCCGACGATCCCGCCGACGATCACGAGGGCGGGGAACACGGTCGCGGCGAGCTTCTCACCGCGGGTGGCGGTGACCGGGCGGGACGTGCTGCCGGGAGGCGGCGTGGTGCCGGAACCGGACTCGGGGGACGGGCCTGTCTCTTCTGCCTCGGTGCTCTCCGTCGAGCCGAGGTTCCGTGGGGATGTCATGGCGGACAGGCTAGGTGCCGCGTCACCACATCGTGGAATCCTGCTCTCGACATATGAGACGCCTGTGGCGATGTGACGATTGGTCGGACGCCCGAGGAGTCCTGCGCATCGGCCTGCGCGTCGGCCCGTGCCCCGACGTCCGCCGCGCCCCGTTTGTCCTCGTCGTGACCGACGGCGATAGTCTGCGGACCATGAAGCTCTCCGTGCTCGACCTCGTCCCCGTCCGCGTCGGCCAGACGACCGGACAGGCGCTCACCGCCTCGCGTGAACTCGTCCGCACCGCCGACCGACTGGGGTTCACCCGGTACTGGGTGGCCGAACACCACAACATGCCCGCGGTCGCCTCGACGACGCCGGGGGTGGAACTCATGTATCTCGGCGCGGGCACCGAACGCATCCGTCTGGGTTCCGGTGGCGTCATGCTGCCCAACCACGCACCGCTGGCGATCGCCGAACAGTTCGCGCTCCTGGCCGCGGTGTACGGCGACCGGATCGACCTCGGGATCGGCCGGGCGCCGGGGACCGACCCGATCACCTCGGCGGCGATGCGCGGGCACCTGGGCGAGGGGCACCTGGTCGACCGCAGTGGGAACCGGGTGGACCCGGTCGAGAACTTCCCGCAGCACGTGATGGACGTCCTCGCACTCCTCGACGCCGAGGGTGCCGACGTGCCGCTCATGAACGACCGGAAGCACAATCTGCGGTCCACTCCCGTGCCGACCGCGAAGCCGACGGTGTGGCTGCTCGGGTCCAGCGGGTACTCCGCACAGCTCGCCGCGATGCTCGGACTGCCGTTCGTGTTCGCCCACCACTTCGCCGGGAAGGGCACCGAGACGGGCATGCAGCTCTACCGCGACCAGTTCACCCCGACGGAGCACGGGTCCGAGCCGCGCACCTTCCTCACCGTCAACGCCGTCGTCGCCGACACCCAGGAGGAGGCCCAGGTGCTGGCCGAGCCGAACATCTACCAGATGGCGGGCCTGCGGATCGGGCGGACGCCGGACTTCCAGCGCCTCGCAGGCTCCGACGTGCGCTCCCGGATGACCGACGGCGACCGGGCGATCGCCCCGAAGCTCACCGCCACCTGGGCGATCGGCGACCCGGCGACCGCCGCCGCCCGGATCCGTGAGGACGCCGAGAAGTACGGGGTCGACGAGATCATGATCCACCCCGTCGCGGGTGCACACCCCGACGATTCCCTCGACCGCGCTCCGCACCGCATCCGCACCCTGGAGCTCCTCGCCGCCGAACTCCTCGACTGAGGGCCCACACGAAATCACGTGGTTCGGCACGGATCACGAGTTCC
>NZ_JBDIUY010000047.1:0-11610 GCF_040212315.1 Brevibacterium litoralis
CCCCGTTACCTTTTTCGTGGCCCGTTGATCAGCGATGATCAGGGGTAGGAGCCAGCCGGCTCCGGCATGATGTCTGCCCCCAGTCATTCATGATCCGGGGGGTGTTGTCACCGGAGCCGGTCCTGGCGGTCACGGATCGCTAATAGAAGCACGCCCGAACTACCGGGGTCTGCGTAACGTGGATGTGAACGTCTCCGCCATCTGGCCCCGCACGTTTCTGGTCCACTGATCACAGGCGGCTTCTCATGAATACCCAGCACGATCTCGTCATCGGATTAGACGTCGGCAAGCAGGAGCATCACGCGACCGCGCTAGCAGCCGACGGAACCATCCGTCACGACAAACCCTTACCGCAATCTGAACCGAAGATCCGGGAACTCCTCACACACCTGCAAGCGGTTCATGGCCGCCTGCTCGTGGTGGTCGATCAACCGAAAACTATTGGTGCGCTGCCGGTCGCGATCGCTCAATCCATGGGCATCGATGTGGCCTACCTGCCCGGGCTGACGATGCGTCGCGTCGCCGATTTACACCCAGGAGACGCCAAAACCGATGCCCGGGACGCGTTCATCATCGCAGATACCGCCCGGACCATGCCGCACACGCTTCGATCCATCACCGTCAGCGAAGAGAACACCGCTGAACTGTCCATGCTCTGCGGTTTCGACGATGACCTCACCAGTCAGAGCACCCAGGTCAGCAACCGGCTCCGCGGCCTACTAACGCAGATCCATCCCAGCCTCGAACGCGTTCTCGGCCCGCGCCTGCATCATGCGGCCGTGCTCGATCTGCTCAACCGCTACCCAAGCCCAGCTGCGTTGAAAACCGCCGGACGCGGCCACGTCAGAGCAAGACTGAAGAAACTCGCGCCACGACTCGCCACACGACTGACCGAAGAGATTTTTACCGCTCTCGCCGAGCAATCCGTCGTGGTTGCCGGGACCGATGCCGCCGCGAAAGTCATCCACCGGCTCACCGCTCAACTGCAACAACTCCGCCAGCAACGCGAAGAGATCGGCGAAGAAATCCTTCAGGTGGTCGATGCCCACCCTCTCGCCGAAGTCCTGATGTCAATGCCCGGCATCGGCGTCAGGACTGCAGCACGCATCCTTACCGAAGTCGTCGGCAAGAACTTCAAAACCGCTGCCCACCTGGCCTCATACGCCGGCATCGCGCCCGCAACCCGCAGATCCGGGACATCCATCCGCGGCGAGCAACCCTCCAGACGCGGCAACAAGACCCTCAAACGAGCCCTGTTCCTCTCCGCCTTCGCGGCCCTCCACGACCCAGAATCCAGGGCCTACTACGACCGCAAACGCGCCCAAGGAAAGCGACACAACCAAGCCCTCATCGCCCTCGCCCGACGACGCACCGACGTCCTCTACGCCATGCTCAGAGACGGAACCTTCTACGCATCCCGAGCCACCCCGGTCCCCACAGCCGCTTGACGAAAACCATAGAAGCACCCCTCGTCGCCGAGGCGCGCCGACTCGGACTCGGCCCCGCCGATCTCACGGCGCTCATCGAGCGGCACTCCACCACTCCACCCCCGTCGCGGCCCTGAGGCCGCACATCGAAAGGGATCCCATGGACCCCGTCATCCAGGTCCGCGACCTGACCGAGAAGTACAAGGAGACCCTCGCCCTCGACCGCGTGGACTTCGACATCGAACGGAACACCATCTACGGGTTCCTGGGCCGCAACGGCGCCGGCAAGACGACTGCGATGTCGATCCTCACGGCCCAGAACTTCGCGACCAGTGGTTCGGTACGTGTCTTCGACGAGCCCTACCTGGGACTCGACGCGCTCGCCCGCCAGATCTTCTACGACCGGCTCATCGCCGACTACGCGGAACACCCGCGCACGATCCTGCTCTCCAGTCACCTCATCGACGAGATCTCCAGCCTCATCGAACGTGTCCTCGTCATCGACAAGGGACGGATCATCATGGACCAGTCGACGGACGAGGCCCGTGAACGCGCCACCAACCTCGTCGGGGACGCCACGCAGGTGGAACGGTTCGTCGCCGACCACGAGGTGATCCACCGCGAGACCCTCGGCCGTGTCGCCTCGGCGACCTTCCTCGGCACGCTGTCCCCGGACGAGCTCGAGCGGGTCCGCGAGGCCGGCCACGTCCACCCGCAGCGGCAATCGGATCGTCCCGGTCATCCGCATGCAGTTCCTCAACACCCAGACCTTCGTCTGGGTCCCCGCTCTGATCCTCGCGGGCACCATCGCGATCTCCTTCGTCATCTTCGCGATGATCCCGGTCGACGAACCCAAGTGGGGCGGTGGAGCCCAGGCCCCGATGTGGTACTTCGCGATCATCGGCGTCCAGGCGCTCACACTCACCTTCCCGTTCTCCCAGGCCATGAGCGTCACCCGGCGGGAATTCCATCTCGGGACGCTCGCCGCGGCCGCGGTCAGCGCGATCGGCATGGCGACCCTGTTCGTCCTACTGGGGCCCTCGAGATCGCCACCGAGGGCTACTGCGTCAACGGGTACGTCGCCTATCTCCCCTGGCTGTGGGACGGTGGCCCGCTGGCCGCCTGGTTCACCTTCTTCACCATCATGATGTTCGCGTTCGTCGTGGGTTTCTGGGGCGCGACCGTCTTCAAGAGGAGGGGCACCATGATCCTCACGATCGTGCTGTTGGCACTCGGACTCGTCGTCGCCGGCACCGTCCTCCTCACCCTTTACGCACTGATCCTCACCGCGGTCCTCGCAGCCGGTTCCTACCTCACCCTGCGCCGTGCAGTCGCGTGAGTGAGGCTGTCGACGGCGGGAGCGAGCAGAACGCGTCGGACACGGGTCCGAGACGGTCCTCTCCCTCACCCGCCGGGTTACGTCAGGGCAGTCGGCCCGTCCGGAGCAGATGCTCGAACTCGGAGTGGAACCTCGTGGCGTCGGCCTTGCGGTGGGGCATCATCCGCATGTCACGGCCGCCACGAACACGGACCTTCATGAGCGAGAACAGGCGTCCGCCGTACTCGACACCGGTGATGGCCCCCGCAGGCGCCTGCCGGAGGATCTTCTTCTTCCGGAACGGCCCCGCCACTTTGGCCAGGACGACCCTCTCGCGCGTCACGATGAGCACATGCGGGAAGTTCCCGGCGATTCCGGGACACACGAGGAGGACCTCCTCGTCGTCCTCCAACAGCGTCGGGATGTCCGAGCGCAGGCCGAAACTCGCGTACAACTCGTTGCGGTTGAGGGCCGACGCATAGGTCATCGAGGAACGGGACGGGGTCATCAGAACACCTCGGTCGACCCGATTCGGCGGATGTTCTCCCACATGTCACCGAACCAGCCGAATCCTTCGGATCTTCCGAACCCGAATCCGCCGGGTCCGCCGAATCCGTTGATGAGCATGGAACACACCAGCAGCCAGAACACGAGGAAGACGACCGCGCCCAGGAGGGCCCGGACGTCCCGCCGTGGCTGGTGGACGACGGCTTCGTCGGGTCGTTCGGGGTCAAGGCGCAACGGCTTGGTACTGCCGACGGTCGCGCGGTGGTCGGACACCTCGTCGACGATCCGTCCCTCGACCGCGGTCCATCCCACCCGTCGAGGATTGCGGACGAGGACGATCCACAGACTCTTGACGACACGCCATCCAGCGAAGACGGTTCCGACGCCGAGGATGATCAACGAGATGGGCATGACATGGGCTCCTGGTGAGAGGGACCGGGTGGCTCCATTCTTCCACGCAGTGATTCCTCCACGCGGACCAGCGCTGCTCCGGGACCGACACACTCCGGGACCGCAACACCGATACACGGGATGCGGGGACAATCGTCACGCACGTAGTCGTTCCCCAGGAGGCCACCGATGTCCGCCGTCGCCCAGCAGACCACCACCGACCGGACCCGCACCGGTTCCCGGATCCCACCCCGCACCGCACTCGTGGTCGTCGACGTCCAGAACGACTTCTGCGAAGGCGGTTCCATGGGTGTGGACGGCGGGGCCGCCACCGCGCGGGCGATCAGCCGGTACCTGGGTGCCGTGGCCGCTGAGTACACCCTCGTCGTCGGCACCCGCGACGACCATGCCCCGGACTCGACGAACTCCGGGCACATCGCCCTCCCGCCTGATTCCCCCGACTTCGTCGATTCGTGGCCGCCGCACTGCATCCGCGGGACCGCGGGCGCCCGTCCTCACCCGGATCTCGACACCACCTGCATCACCACCTGGGTCCACAAGGGGTTCGGCGTCCCGTCCTACTCCGGATTCGAGGGCGCCGACGAGGCGGGACGCCCGCTGGCCGACCTCCTCCGGGACGCCGGTGTCGAGGCGGTCCACGTCGTCGGCATCGCCACCGACCATTGCGTGCGTGCCACCGCCCTCGACGCCGTCGCAGCGGGTTTCCGCACGACGGTCCTCACGGATCTCGTAGCCGCGGTGGACCCCACGCGCGTGCCGGAGGTCCTGGCGGAACTCCGCGGGGCCGGTGTGGAGACCTCCCCGGCCGCGTGAGTCGGGTGATCCCGGGCCTCACCGACGTTCTGCCGAGCCCCGCACCTCCAAGGGCGTTCTCTGCGCACCCTCCGCATCGAAGTTCGTGGGGTCGAGCCAGGCTTCGAAACCGGCCCGCACCTGCGGCCACTCGTGGTCGAGCAGGGAGAACCACGCGGTGTCCCGCGACCGTCCCTTGTAGACGACCGCCTGCCGGAACGTGCCCTCGTAGGTGAAGCCCAGTCGCGCGGCCGCGGCCCGTGAGGGCGCGTTGAGCGCATCGCACTTCCACTCGTACCGGCGGTACCCCAGGTCGTCGAAGACGTGGCACATGAGCAGGTACTGGGCCTCGGTCGACGCCCGGGTCCGGCGCAACAGGGGTGAATAGGTCACCCATCCGACCTCCACGACACCGTTGCCCGGGTCCTGCCGCAGGAGTGCCAGGCTCCCCACGGCCGTACCCGTCGCGGCGTCGATCACCGCGTAGTGGAGCGGATCGTCGTGTCCCGCGGCGTCGTCGATCCACGCCCTGAGATCGCGCTCGTCGTCGAACGGCCCGATGGGCAGGTAGGTCCACTGTGCACCGTCGTCTCCCCGGTGTGCCGCGACGAGCGCGGGACCGTGCACCGCGCCGTCCAGACGCTCCAGTCGGCAGTACCGCCCGGTGAGCACTCCCCCGGTCGGCCGCTCCCGAGGCGCCCAGCCCTCGAGTGCCGACCCCACCGGTTGGCCGTACACGTTCGTCGACGTCATGCGTCGGCCTCGGTGGCGGGTTCCTCCGGAGGTACCGACGGTGCGGCCGGTGCCGCATCGTAGGTGACCCAGCGGGTACGGGTCGCCACCTGCGTGTAGAGGATCTGCGCGCGGTGGTTGTCCTCGGCGGTGATCCAGCGGACCGTCGTCGCACCCTCCTCCTGCGCGATCTCCTGCAGGCGGCGCACGAGCGCCCGGCCGATGCCCCGACCGCGGACGGCAGGATCCGTGTAGAGATCGTCGAGCCACAGTCCCACCGAGCCGGTGCTCGGACGTGAGAAGCGGCGGAAGTCAGCGATCCCCACGATCGTCCCCGTGTCCGTGTCCACCGCCACGAGCGCTCGGCACTCGTGGTCGGGATCCGCGATCCACGACCACACCCGGTCGACGACCGCCTGGTCGGGCGCGAGTTCGTAGAAGGCGCGGTAACCGCGGAAGAGTTCCTTCCAGCGGGACTCGTCGGCCTCGGTCACGGTGCGTACGGTGAGTGTGTTCCGGGTCATGCTCCCGACCTTAGACCGGACCGACCTCATGCCGCACCGGCGCGGTCGTGCGCGACCCGTCCGGTATCAGCTGCCGGATTCTCCACGACACCCGACACGGCACAGACTATTTCTTTACCGGTAAGAATAACTACACCACCATTCTCGTCGGGGCATGAATCCACTAGCATGTGTCCCGAGTCACCGACGACCACCGCATCACCCCGAGGAGCACCGGATCATGACGATCACCGCCGAAGAACAGATGATGATCAAGACCGTCGCGGATTTCATCGACAAGGACGTGAAGCCGCGCGTGGGCGAGGTCGAGAAGTCCGGTGAGTACCCCACCGAGTGGATCGAACAGATGAAGGAGATGGGCATCTTCGGCCTGGCCATCCCCGAACCCTGGGGCTTCGGCGCGGTCTCCACCGAGGCCTACGTCCTCATCTCACAGGAACTCGCCCGCGGCTGGATGACGCTCACCGGTGCGATGGGTGGGCACACCGTCGTCGCCAAGCTCATCCAGATGTTCGGCACGGAAGATCAGAAGGACAAGTACCTGCCGGGCATGGCCACCGGTGAGATCCGCGCGACCATGGCGCTCACCGAACCCGGCGGCGGCTCCGACCTCCAGGCCATGAAGACCGTGGCGGCCACCGACGGCGAGGACTACGTCATCAACGGCACGAAGACCTGGATCACCAACTCCCGGAAGTCCAGCCTCGTCGCGCTCCTGTGCAAGACCGATCCGACCGCCGACCCGGCCCACCGCGGCATCAGCATCGTCCTCGTCGAGAAGGACCCCCACTTCGAGGTCCCCACCGGTTTCGAGGTCTCCAAGGACTTGCCCAAGCTCGGCTACAAGGGCGTCGAGTCCTGCGAGCTCTCCTTCTCCGACGTCCGGGTCCCGCGCGCCCATCTGCTCGGCGAGACCGAGGGCCAGGGCTTCAAACAGATGATGAAGGGCCTGGAGACCGGCCGCCTCAACGTCGCCGCCCGCTCCCTCGGTGTCGGCCAGGCCGCCCTCGACGACGCCGTGAAGTACTCCCAGGAGCGCGAGTCGATGGGCAAGCCGATCTGGCAGCACCAGTCCGTCGGCAACACCCTGGCGAAGATGGCCACCAAGCTGGAGGCCGCCCGCCAGCTCGTCCTCCACGCCGCCCGCTGCTTCGACTCCGGTGAACGCGTGGACATGGAGGCCGGCATGGCCAAGTACCACGCCTCCGAGGTCGCCGCCGAGGTCGCTCTCGACGCCATCCGCGTCCACGGCGGCTACGGCTACTCCACCGAGTTCGACGTCGAGCGCTACTACCGCGACGCCCCGCTCATGATCGTCGGCGAGGGCACGAACGAGATCCAGATGGGCGTCATCGCCAAGCAGCTCATCGGCCGCAACAAGATCTGAGGTCCCGCGCACGGAAGGTCCCGGCGGCATCACACACAGTTCACCGGGAATCCGGTTCCCCGTCAGGGGCACGCCAGGGAACGGTCATCCCCGCCCCCTAGCGTGCCCCGCATGCCTTCTCCCACCGCCGCTGCAGGTTTCCCGCCGCCCTCCCCGGGCACCGAGGCGCCCTCCCGTACCACCGCACCCGTCTACGCCGGCCCGATTTCCGCCCCCCTCCTCCCTGAGGCGACGGACCCGGTGCTCGCGGCGGCCTGCCGGGCGGCCGCCTCGGCGGCAGTGGACGCCTGGGCCGGTGCCGACCGCGCGACTCTCGCGGCCGAGGCGCGGATGGGCGCAGACGGCACCCCGACTATGGAGATCGACGTCCGCGTCGAGGACGCGATCCTCGCCGTCGCCGAGCACCACCGGGTGAACCTGCTGAGCGAGGAGGTCGGGTTCGTCGACCACGGCTCGGCCCGCACGCTCGTCGTCGACCCGCTCGACGGCTCCGCGAACGCCGCCGCCGGTGTCCCGCTGTCCTGTTTCTCCGGGGTCCTCGTCGAGGACGACACCCCCGTCGAGGCGCTCAACACCTGGCTGGAGACCGGCCGCTCGGTGCACGCCCGGGCGGGCGGACCCACCGTCGACGGCACCGGCAGGGTGCTGGCCACCTCGGGACGGTCCTCCCTCGACGGTGCCGCCCTGTCGATGCTCCGACCCAAGGTCGGCGAGCGCGGCGACACGATGGACACGTGGGTGGCACTCACCCGCCGGGCCGGGCGGATCCGCGTCCTGTCGACCAGTTGCCTCGAGTCCATGCTCGTCGCCACCGGCGCTATCGACGTCTTCGCCGATGCCGGCAGCGACACCCACCGCCTCGTCGACGTCTATGCGGCAGCGGTGTTCGCGCCCGCCGCCGGAGGTGCGGTGCTCGACGCGTTCGGGCGCACCATCGAGTTCGACACCGACCTCACCCGGCGGTACTCCGGCGTCGTCGCGGCCACCCCGGCACTGGCCGAGGAGGTCGGGGCACTCATCGCCCAGATCCAGGGCTGAACTGAACGCAGCTCTGCTCACACCTCACCGACTGATTCGTGTCCGTCGCCTGTGCCACCATCGACGGCATGAACGCCCTCCGCCCCGACGCCTCGGCCGAGCCCTTCGTCACCCGTGCGGAGTTCGTGGACGGGCAGTTCGTCTACGCCGTGCAGGTGGACACCTCCGCCGGGTCCTTCGAGTTGTGCCCCGCGGACGCCTGCACCATCGACCTCGCCCCGGCCGTCTGCGAGGTGCCCCTCCAGGTCGAGGCCGCCGAGGCACAGGAGAAGCTCGACGCCGGTGCCGCCCAGTTCCGTGAGCGCCCCGCGATCACCGCCGAGGACCCCCTCGTCGTCGCACTCTGTGGGTTCCTGCGCGAGCACGGGATCGAGGTCGCCGGCGTCGAGTTCATCGAGAAGGCCGACGGCACCCGCGTCGTCTACGACATCAACACGAACACCAACTACAACGGCGATGTCGAGGCGCTCACGGAGAACTCCGCCCGTCACGCCCTCGCCCGGTTCATGGGCCGCGAACTCGCCGCCGTGCAGGAACGCCTGGCCGTCCACGCCTGAACCACCGGCCTGTCACCACGGGAATCGGGTTTTCCCACCCCGCGGTGAGGGCAACTGCACTGTGCCGGGACCACCCGCGGGCGCACTCTGGATTTGATCAGTCCAGGAGCCCCATCCGGACGGTGCGGATCGGCCGCACGGATCCCCGGGGCCCGCGTTCTCCAGGAGACTTTCCGTGAGCACCTCCGGCACCCCCGATCCACAGGCCACCGGCACCACCGACATCACCGACACCTCCCCCACCACGGGTTCCGCGCCCTACGCCGCGCGCTCGTACACGGCCGGCGGCGGTTCCGCCCCGATGGTCCACGGCTCCGCGCCGGCCACCTACGGTTCGTCCGCGCCGGCCTCCGTGTACTCGACCTCCCGCCCGCACGCCCCGGCGGACGGCGGCATGTACACCGACGCACTCCTGGGCGACCGCCCCTACCCCGGGGCCGAGGGCATGGGCCCGCTCCACACCGACGACTCGAACTGGACGACGCCCTTCGGGACCACGCCTTTCGACGGGCCGGCCTCGCACCGTGGGACCACGGGTCCGACCCCCGGCTCCGTGCCGCTGGGCACGCACACCCGCCCCGCACCGACCGCACCACCCAAGAGCTATCTCGTCACGGCACTGCTCACGCTCTTCGTCGGCATGTTCGGTGTCGACCGGTTCTACCTCGGCAAGGTCGGCACCGGCCTGCTCAAGCTCTTCACCTTCGGCGGCCTGGGCATCTGGTGGATCATCGACGCCGTCCTCACGCTTTTCGACCAGCAGACCGACCAGTACGGTCGCAAGCTCACCGGCTTCGAGGAGCACAAGGTGATCGGTTGGGTCGTCGGTGGTGTCGTCGCCCTGTGGACGGTCTCCGGCAACGGATTCGTCCCGTTCTTCTTCCTGTGAACCTTCCTCCTGTGCTCGCGGCCTGAACGATCGGCGCCGCCGTCTCCGTCACCCACGTACCCGCTTCTGCCGAACAGCCCGCTTCATGAACAGGGCGGTTCGACGGGAGCGGGTACGTCCGTGTCCGGACCCGGCGTGCGGTCAGGGTGCGGATGCCGCGAGGACGGGGCGCCTCGGCAGCGGCGACGGCTCAGCCTACGAGGAGCACGACCCCGCGGATCACGGCCACGAGTCCACCGATCCCGGCGAGGGTGATCGCGAGGACCCGGGCACCCTCGACCGGCACCTTCCCGGCCAGCCACCCACCGGCGCGGATGCCGCCGAACACGACGGCGACGATGAGGGGGAGGAGCCACCAGGGTGGCAGTTGTGCGACCGTCGTCGCCCCGACCCCGAGTTTCACGAGGACGGAGATCAGGCCCATCGTCATGAAGGTCGGCTGCATGGTCGCGGCGAAGGACCGTTGGGGCCAGCGGGAGACCTTCGAATAGATCACCATGGCGGGTGCGGCGACGCCGGCGCTCGTGTTGAGGAATCCACCGACCGCGCCCGCACCGGCGGTGAGCCAGCGGCTCGTCACGTGGGGGACGCGCGGCATCCCGAAGGTCAGCCCCAGTGCCACGAGGACGACCGCTCCGATGACGATGTTGAGCCAGGCGGCGGGGAGCTCGCGGACCATGAGCCCGGCGGGGATCCCGCCGAGGACCGCCATCGGCAGGAAGATCAGATACCTCTTCCAGTCGACGTCGCGCAGGACGGCGAGCATGATGAGGAACCCGCTCACCACCGTCGTCGCATTCGTCACGAACACCCCGAGCGCCGGGCCCATGAGCAGGGCCAACACCGGTGCGACCACGAGGCCCACCCCGGTGCCCGAGAGTCGCTGGAGGGTGGCGCCGACGAGGATCGCGGCGAGGGTCACGGCAACGGCGAGAGTGGTCATCGGCGCCAGACTACGCCCACCGTCCCGGATCGTGGACGAGGGACGGGATTGTGATGGACGGATCAGCGCCAGGCGCCCCGCACGCTCCTAGGGTGGGTGCCGGGCCCGCGGGCCGACCCCGCGGGGCACGTCGACAGGCCGGGTGGCCGCCCGGCAGGAAGAAGGCACACATGTCCGCCATCACCCGTTTCACCGACAAGACCGTCATCGTCACCGGAGGCGGCTCCGGACTGGGTCGTTCCGCCGCGCTCCGCCTCGCCGAGGAGGGCGCGAACCTCGTGCTCGTCGATCTCGACGCCGAGGGCCTGGACGAATCGAAGGCCGAGATCCTCGCCGCCGCTCCCGAGGCGAAGATCGAACTCGTCACCGCGAACGTCACCGACGAGGAGGAGGTGAAGAAGTACGTCGCGCACACGCTCGACACCTTCGGCACGATCGACGGCTTCTTCAACAACGCCGGCATCGAGGGCCGCCAGAACCTCACCGAGGACTTCGGCTCCGAGGAATTCGCCAAGGTGCTCGCGGTCAACCTCAACGGCGTCTTCTACGGCATGACCCACGTCGTCAAGGTCATGCGCGAGCAGGGCCACGGCTCCATCGTCAACACCGCCTCCGTCGGCGGCATCACCGGCGTCGGCATGCAGTCCGGGTACGCCGCGTCCAAGCACGGCGTCGTCGGTCTGACCCGCAACTCGGCCCGCGAGTACGGCGAACACGGCGTCCGGATCAATGCGATCGCCCCCGGCGCGATCATGACCGCCATGGTCGAGGGCTCGCTCAAGCAGATCGACCCCGACAACTGGGAGAAGGTCGGCGAGGAGTTCGTCTCCGTCAACCCCATGAAGCGGTTCGGCAAGCCCGAGGAGGTCGCCGGCCTCGTCGCATTCCTACTGTCCGACGACGCGCCATTCATCAACGCGGCGGTCGTCCCGATCGACGGCGGCCAGTCGGCCATGTACTGAGCGTCGCCGTACCGGACCGCGCTCCCGAGGCGCCCCGCCCCGGCGCCTCGCGCGCGGACCCGCCCCGGAACCACACCGCCCCGAAATCCTCGACGGCCCTCGATATGTCGTGACATACCGAGG
>NZ_JBDIUY010000048.1:0-7585 GCF_040212315.1 Brevibacterium litoralis
TTCAGCGTTCGACTTGCATGTGTTAAGCACGCCGCCAGCGTTCGTCCTGAGCCAGGATCAAACTCTCCATAAGAAAAATTTCGTGTTCGACCCGGACTCGAATCATGTCGTGTACACCACACCCACACGCACCGTTGGAGCACGCGCGGGTTGGAATGTCTCAAAGGACAATGACAAGAACCGACACGACCTCCACACCCACCAGTCAGGCCGAAACCCGGCAGTCGGTGTGGCATGTGTCTTTCTTGTACATCCTCCATACTGTTCCATCCGTGGCGTCCAGGGACACGATGTGTCCGGACCGTCCAGGCCCCCACGGCCACACTGTGTGCGACACGCGGGTGAAATATGTGGCCTGGAGACCAATTGTTTGGCACCATCACGAATGGAAGTACGAGGTACGCTATTGAGTTCTCAAAGAACAGACGCTCACCACCACTACCCCCGCACATCCAGACGCATGGACCCGAAGGTTCATGTCCTGTTCGTGTCGGCCTCGTGGTGAGGCAACTTCTCCATCCTAGACCCGGACCGGCATCCGGTCCAAATCCTGCCCGTGTGACCCTGACCGCACGATCGTGGCCGGCACCCGGACCGACCAGGAGAAACACGGACTCGGAAGTCCCTGCCCGTCACCCGGTCGGGTGGAGATTGATTTTTTGTTTCCGCCGTGTTTCCCCGGCGGACGAGATACCACTCTAGTCCGCTCGGATCCCGGCGCGCAACTCGAGAGCGGGAGAACTGGACCACATTCCGCGGGCCACCCGCACCACACGCCCACTGGCACCCCGGCGGCACCCCTCGTCGAGCCCGGGCCTACCATTACCTGGTTTGTTCCGCTCGTCGACGAAGGCCCCTATATGTCCGGTCATCCGACCACCTCCACGCCGCGCGCTCCCGGCTCCGGCGACCCCGCGCACTCCGTTACGCAGGAGCACACCGCTACACACGAGCGCACGGCTCTCCGCTCCTCGATGAAGCCCCGGCACCTCGTCATGATGAGCCTGGGCTCCGCGATCGGCACCGGTCTGTTCGTCGGTTCCGGCCAGGTCGTGCAGACCGCGGGTCCGGCCGCTCTCGTCGCCTACGTCATCGCCGGCTTCATCGTCGTCTGTGTGATGCGCATGCTCGCGGAGATGGTCGCCGCCGATCCGAACCCCGGCGCATTCTCCTACTATGCGGGCAAGGCTCTCGGTCCCGCCGCCGCCTTCGCCGTCGGGTGGTTGTGGTGGCTGCAGATGTGCCTGGTCGTCGCCGCCGAAGCGGTCGCCGCTGCCCAGATCCTCCACGAACTCACGCCCGCCGTTCCCTCGTGGCTCTACGCTCTGGCGGTCATGCTCGCCTTCACGGGGATCAACCTCGTGTCCGTCGGCGGCTTCGGGGAGTTCGAGTACTGGTTCTCCCTCGTGAAGGTGGCCTTCGTCGTCGTCTTCCTCGTCGTCGCCGCCGGCTTCCTCGTCGGCCTCACCCCCGGTGAGTCCCCCGGCCTCTCCCATCTCACCGACGGTTCCTTCATGCCCACCGGCGTCACGGGTGTGGCCGCGGCCCTCCTCATCGTGGCCTTCTCGTTCGGCGGTGTGGAGATCGTCGCCATCGCCGCCGCCGAGACCGCACGCCCGCGACACAGCATCGCCTCCGCCACCCGCGCGATCCTGTGGCGGATCCTCATCTTCTACATGGGTTCGGTCGCCGTCATGGTGCTCACCGTCCGCTGGGACGACCCCGACCTCCACGCCGCACCCTTCGTCACCGTCCTCCAGGTCGCGGGACTTCCCGCTCTCGCCGCCACCCTCGGCGTCGTCATCGTCGTCGCCCTGCTCTCGTCCCTCAACGCGAACCTCTACGGCGGCTCCCGCATGGTGTTCTCGCTCGCGGACCGTGGGCACATGGGACGTGGTCCCATCGGGCGGGCCTTCTCGGGAACGAACTCCCGCGCCGTCCCCGTCGTCGCCGTCCTCGGCACCTCGGTCTTCGGGTTCGCCGCCGTCGCCGCGAACTTCTTCTTCGGCGCCGCGGTCCTCGGGTTCCTGCTCAACCTCGTCGGCTCGACCCTCATCGTCACCTGGCTCGTCACGATCGTCTCCCACCTGGTGCTCCGCCAACGCGCCCGCCGCGAAGGCACGCCACTTCCGCTGCGGATGTGGGCCTTCCCCGTCCTCACCTGGGTCGTGCTCGCTCTCGTCCTCGCGATCGTCGCCCTCGGCATGACCGTCCCCGCGGTCCGCTCCCAACTGATCGCCACCGCGCTCCTCACCGCCGTCCTCTTCGGACTCGGGTGGCTGGCCACCCGCCGCGGAACCACCGCGCCCTGACGCACCGCCGAGGCACCCTGCCCTCGTCCCGCGCACCGTTCTCTTCCCGCGCACTGCCCGCTCCCACACCACTGCCCTCCCCGATGCGTCCGGGGAGGGCAGTGCTGTCCTCCGACCGTGTCGCGTCCTGGTGGATCGCGGACACGGGTGATGACGGAAACCTCCGTGTCACCACCGGAGCCTAGAGTTCCTTCGAGGAGTCCTCCGGAACCTCCACGTTCCGGAACGGTCGGGTGACGGACCGAGGAAGAGGGGAACCACCATGGTGAGCATCGAGCCGATGACCGACGCACACGCCGCCGACGTCATCCGTATCTACCGCGCAGGGATCGACGCCGGGGGCGCGACCTTCGAGACGGAAGTACCGGATTTCGCGACCTTCCACAGCGGCAAGATCGCCGACCTGAGCTTCGTCGCGGTCGGGGACGCGGGGGACGGCGCGGTCCTCGGATGGGTGACCGCCTCGCCCACGTCGTCGCGCAGGGCCTACGCAGGCGTCGTCGAGCACTCCGTGTACGTCGATCCGGCCGCCCAGGGGCTCGGGATCGGACGGATGCTGCTCTCCCATCTGTTGGAGCGCACCGATGCCGGTGGGTACTGGACGGTGACGAGCTCGCTCTTCCCGGAGAACCAGGCCTCGAGAGCACTGCACGCCGCGCTCGGTTTCCGCGAGGTCGGCCGGCGCGAGCGGATCGCCCGCCAGTGGGGACGCTGGCGCGACACGATCCTCGTGGAGCGTCGGTCGCCCGTGGTCGACTGAGACCTACGCCGCCCGCGCCCTCATTCCGGGCGGTGCGGCAGGATCACGTCGTCGTAGACCCGCTCGGCGAGCGGCCGGAAGTCGACGTCCCCGGGTTCGTACCAGTCGTCGAAATCGGCGAGAGTGCCCGCATCGGAATAGCCGAGCTCCTCGGTGATGATCCCTTCCCACTTGTCCGAGAGCGCCCGGATCTGGTCCTCGACGTCCTCCGGCAGGCGGCCCTCGTCGATGAGGCCCTGGACGAGTTCGTCCTGCACGTCGGAGATGGCCGCTTCGGCTTCCGGGTCGAATTCCTCGATCGTCCCGTTCGCGTCACGCAGGTCGAGGACCGCTTGGTGGCCGGCGTCGGCCGTGCCGAGGATGTTCCCCTCGAACTCCGGCACCGCCGAGTCGAAGATGATCTGCTGGTAGGCCAAGGGCAGGGTCTCCCATTTCGAGCCGAGCAGGTGGGCCGCCGTCGCGGAACCGGTCATCCGGCCCTCGGTGAAGTGCGCCAGATGCGGCGCCACCCCCATGAGTCCGGTCGATCCGGCCACCTGCGGTTGGACGAAGGTGCAGTCCACCGTGCCGCGTTCGAGCGCCTCGAAGGTCTCCGCGTACTCCAGTGACACGGGCGAGGCACCGATCTCCGGGACGATCGCCGCGTGGGCCGACCCGGCGATCCGCATGACCCGACCGTTCCAGTCCTTCAACGAGGTGCCCGGTTCGGTGCAGGCGGTCCAGTAGTCACCGGACACCATGAGCGCCTGGAGCGGGGTGAGTCCCTTCTCCTCGAACTCGGCGAGCAGGTCCTCGCTGTTCCACCCCCAGTCCGCCATGACCGCCTGGTTGATCGCCTCCCCGACGAGCGGCGACGCCGGGGTGTACTGCGTGAGCTTGTTGTAGGCGTCGATCACCGGGTACTCCTGCGGGAAGTACACGGCGGCGACGAAGGCGAGGTCGATCCGCCCGTCCACGAGTGCATCGGTGACCTCGGAGTGAGGCGCGATCGACTGGCCCCAGTTCATCTGGACGGTGATCTTGCCACCGGACCGTTCCTCGATCTCGGCGGCGAGCATGTTCGGCCCTTGCGCCGTCGGGGTGTTCGGGCCCGAGGTGCCCGGCTGGAACACGAGGGTCACCGGGTCGAGGTCCGCGATCGCCGCGTCGACCTCCTCCTGGGAAGCGCC
The DNA here is from genome assembly GCF_040212315.1 of Brevibacterium litoralis. Taxonomy (NCBI): domain Bacteria; kingdom Bacillati; phylum Actinomycetota; class Actinomycetes; order Micrococcales; family Brevibacteriaceae; genus Brevibacterium; species Brevibacterium litoralis. The sequence goes on from NZ_JBDIUY010000048.1 coordinate 4,242, forward strand.
GTACGCGAAACCCTCGCCGCCCGCGCCCGCGCCGTCACCTCCCGCGGTCGAGACCCCACCGGCACAGCCGGCGAGGAGTGTCAGTCCGGCGGCCGCGGCCGCGAGGGGGACGAGGGTCCGCGTGAACGGGATGCGTGACATGAGAGGGGACCTTCCGACGTCGTTGTCGTACCGATTGAAGACACGCTAACGAACGTTCGGAAAAAAGTGAATGTGTCGCGCAGTAGCGGCACAGCCCTGAGCAGTGGCGGGATGCCGGGGCTCGGGCGGCATCGAGCTCAGCCCTTCTTGACCTCGCCCGTCGTGTGGTCGACGTTGCGGAGGAAGGCGAGCACGACCATCTTGTGGTCGACCTTGCCCTTGACCGGGTGCATGGACTCGAAGCCCAGACGGTCGGGGTGGTTGGTCCACTCGTAGGTGTAGACATCGCCCTGCCGGGTCACGAGGAAGTCCTTGTCGCCCTCGAGGGTGAACTCCTCGACGAACTTCGGGGTGCCGGTCTTCTTGTTCTTGGTCATGGTCGTCCATTCTCCCCCAGGTCCGGTGCCCGCGGGGTGTGACCTTCGTCGGCGACGGCCGGCCTGGACGACTCACCGGGGCCGGACGGCTCAGCCGACCGGGACGACGAGGGCGACGGCGGTCGCAGCGACCCCTTCGCCACGACCGGTGAGGCCCAGCCCGTCGGTCGTCGTCCCCGAGAGGTGGACCGGCGCCCCGAGTGCCGCGGAGAGCACCTGTTCCGCTTCCTCGCGCCGGGACCCGATCTTCGGGCGGTTGCAGATCGCCTGCACCGCGACGTTCCCGATCGCGTACCCGGCCTCCCGAACGAGCCGGGCAGCCTCCGCCAGGAGCTCCACGCCCGAGGCGCCCGCCAATTCCGGCCGGTCCGTACCGAAGTGCCGACCCAGGTCCCCGATCCCGGCCGCCGAGAACAGGGCGTCACAACAAGCGTGGGCGACCGCGTCGGAGTCCGAGTGACCCTCGAGCCCCGTGACGCCCTCCCAGAGCAGGCCCGCGAGCCACATGGGGCGATCCGGATCGGAGGAGATCGCGTGGACGTCCGTGCCGGTGCCGACGAGGGGCACCACCACTTGCAGGAGCCGAGGATCCGCGGGCCTGTCCCGGGGTGCGCTCATCGGGTCTCCTCCTTCGGTGCGGTACCGGTCAGGTACAGACCGGCGACGCCGAGGTCGATGGGGTGGGTGATCTTGAGAGCCTGCTCCGAACCGGTGACGGCTCGGACGGACAGGCCCAGCCGCTCGACCAGGCCGGCGTCGTCGGTGGCCGCCGGGTCGGGCTCGGCGCGCTGCCGCTCGTGCGCCCGCACGAGGACGGAGCGCGGGAATCCCTGTGGGGTCTGGATGCGCCGCAGCGCCGACCGGTCGAGCCCGCCGTGCAGGGCACCGGATCCGTCGACCCGGCGGACCGTGTCCGTCACGGGCACGACGGGGACGACCGCCTCGGCGCCGGCGGCCAGCGCCGACACGACCGCACGGAACACATGCGGCGGGGTGAGGCAGCGCGCGGCGTCGTGGACGAGCACGTACTCGCAGTCCGGGACCGCACGCAACGCGCGGTCGACCGATTCGATGCGATCCGCACCGCCCGGGACGACATGGACGGCAGGTGCACCCGGTTCTACGAGGAGTGGTGCGAGGGAGTCCGACGAGAGCGCGGTGCGGGCCTCACGCACGAGCGCCTCGGGCACCGCCACCACGATGTGGGTGGCAATGCCCGAGGCGATGATGCCGGCGACACTTCGCTGGAGCAGGGTGGCGCCGTGGAGTTCGACGAACGCCTTGGGGCGGTCAGCGCCCAGGCGCGTGCCCGACCCGGCGGCCGGGACGACGACGCAGGTGCTCAGGACGCGAGGACCTCGTCCAGGAGGGCCTCCGCCTCTTCCTCTTCCTTCTTCTCCGCCAGGGCGAGCTCGGAGACGAGCACCTGACGGGCCTTGGCGAGCATGCGCTTCTCGCCGGTGGAGAGTCCGCGGTCCTGCTCACGGCGCCACAGGTCGCGGACGACCTCTGCGACCTTGATGACGTCGCCGGACTGGAACTTCTCCAGGTTGGCCTTGTAGCGTCGGGACCAATTGGTCGGTTCCTCGCAGTTCTCCTGGCGCAGGACCTGGAAGACGCGCTCCAGGCCCTCTTCGCCGACGACGTCGCGGACGCCGACCAGATCGCAGTTCTCGGCCGGGACCTCGATGGTCAGATCGCCGTGGGAGACCTGCAGCTTCAGATAGAGCTTGTCCTCACCCTTGATCGTGCGGGTCTTCATCTCCTGCACGAGAGCCGCCCCGTGGTGGGGATAAACAACGGTGTCGCCGACCTGAAAACTCATATTCTCCTGAACCCCTTTCGCGGATTTCCAGTCTACCATGAGCCACGCCACAGGAAACGCTGTGATTCCGGCCAAAAACGTGCTAGGGCCCGAGAATCCGGGGATCTCAGGCCCCGTGTGAGTCGCGACGCGTGAGCGCGACCACCGCTCGACGGAGCCCATTCAAGGACCCGAACGCCCGTCCGGTATCGGACCACACGAGGCTCCGGTGCCGGCGCACACGAGGCGCTGACCTCCCGACTTCCCGCCTCACGTCCCCACGCGTACGCGGACGAGGACTCCCACGTCACGCGGTTCTACCCCGAGTCGAAGAACGGGTAGGATACGTGACGATTCCGTACTCCTGCCGTCCAGCCACTTCAAGGAGCCTCAACCGTGAAACGGCTTTCCCGACTCGCACTCGCCGCTGCGGCGGTCGCACTCTCCGTCTCGACCACCGGCTGCGCGGCCATGCTCTCGGCCCAGCAGACCCAGAACTACACGTACAACGGTGGCGACGGTTCGTGGACCGAGGTCGGCGACGTCAAGGTGCGCGGCATGCTCCTCATCGCGAACGCCGCGGACGAGGCCCAGATGTTCTACACCGTCGTGAACAACGAGGCCGACCCCGCGAGCGTCGAGATCTCCGTCGGTGACACGGACGAGTCCTTCACCGTCCCGGCCGGCGAGGTCGTCGTGCAGTTCCCGGACAACGAGGACTCCCGCTCCGCCGAACCCCTGGTCGTCACCGGTTACGGCGCCGAGGTCGGCGACCACGTCGAGGTCGACGTCACCATCAACGGTGAGTCCACGACCGTCGCCACCCAGGTGCTCGACGGCAACCTGCCGGAGTACGAGGACTACGAGCCGAGCTCCCCGGAGGGCGATGCCGCCGAGGCCGAGCAGGAGGCCGCGGAGGCCGCACACGCCGAGGAGGAGTCCGGCCACTGAGCCGCTCCCCCATACACGAGAGAGGGGCCCGAGGACGATGTCCTCGGGCCCCTCTCTCGTGTATCGGGCCC
>NZ_JBDIUY010000049.1:0-3351 GCF_040212315.1 Brevibacterium litoralis
ACACGAGAGAGGGGCCCGAGGACGATGTCCTCGGGCCCCTCTCTCGTGTATCGGGCCCCGGGTGGGGTGCCGGGGCGTGGGCGGTGTCGGACTCAGGCCTCCAACTTGTACCCGAGACCACGGACGGTGATGAGCAGGCGGGGTTCGGAGGGCTCGACCTCGACCTTGGCGCGCAGGCGCTTGATGTGCACGTCGAGGGTCTTCGTGTCGCCCACGTAGTCCTGCCCCCAGATGCGGTCGATGAGCTGACCCCGGGTCATGACCCGGCCGGCGTTGCGGACGAGCATCTCCAGCAGCTCGAACTCCTTGAGCGGCAGCTGGAGTTCCTCGCCGCGGACGCTCGCGACGTGACGGTCGACGTCGATCCGCACACCGCCGGCCTCGAGGATGCTCTCGACGGCGCCCTCGGCCTCACCCCCGCGGCGCATCACCGCGCGGATCCGGGCGAGCAGCTCGCGGGAGGAGTAGGGCTTCGTCACGTAGTCGTCGGCGCCGAGCTCCAGGCCCACGACCTTGTCGATCTCCGAGTCCTTGGCGGTGAGCATGATGATCGGCACCGCGGACTTCGTCCGGATCAGACGGCACACCTCGGTCCCCGGGACTCCTGGCAGCATGAGGTCGAGGAGGACGAGATCGGCACCCGTCCGGTCGAACTCCGCCAGTGCGTCGACCCCGGTCGGGGCGATCGTGACCTCGTAGCCCTCCTTGCCGAGCAGGTAGGAGAGCGGGTCCGAGATCGAGTCCTCGTCCTCGACGAGAAGTATGCGTGTCACGTCGTCTGTTCCTTCGTCCGTCGTTCCTGGATGGCCGCCTCACCCGGAGCGTACGCCCCGGGGTCGGCGGACCCGTGGTCGTGGTCGGGGGTCGCCCCCGATGTGGTCGTCCCGTCCGGCGCCGCCGAGGCGCCCGCGGGGTCCTCCTCCGAGGTATTCGTCTCCCCGATGTCCGCGGACGCAGCGTCCGGCGGTACCTCGTCGGGTGACACCTCACCCGGTGACACGACGGCCTGGGGCGGCCTGCCCGTGTTCCCGGGCCCCGGTTCCTCACCGGGTGGGACGCTCAGGGGGAGCAGGATGGTGAAGGTCGAGCCCTGTCCCAGTTTGCTCCAGACCTTCATCTCGCCGTTGTGGGTCGCGACGATGTGCTTGACGATGCTCAGACCCAGGCCCGTCCCCCCGGTCACCCGGGAGCGTGCCGGGTCGACCCGGTAGAAGCGTTCGAAGACGCGCTCGGTGTCCTCGGTGCTCAGGCCGATGCCCTGGTCCGTGACCGTGATCCCCACCCGTTCGTCGACGAGTCTCACGCCGACGCCCACCCGGGTGCCCTCGTTCGAGTAGTTGATCGCGTTGTCGACGAGGTTCCGGACCGCGTTCACCAACAATTCATAACTGCCGGAGACGTACCAGTCCTCACCCGTCGACACGCCGAGCTCGATGCTCTTGGCCTCCGCGGCGGTCGAGGCGCGGTCGACGGCGTCCTTCACCACCTCGGCGACGGACACGGTCTCCGCGGCGGCCGGCGCCTCGTGGTCCTGCACGCGGGAGAGGTCGATGATCTCCTGGACGAGCTGCGAGAGCCGCTTCGACTCCTGCTGCATCCGGCCGCCGAACCGCTCCACGGCCTCCGGGTCGTCGGAGAAGTCCGTGACCGCCTCGGCGAGCAAGGAGATCGCCCCGATCGGGGTCTTGAGTTCGTGGGACACGTTCGCCACGAAGTCGCGCCGCACCGCGTCGACCCGGCGGGACTCCGTGTGGTCGTCGCACAGGACGAGGACGAAGGCCGTGCCCAACGGCGCGACGCGGGCGTGCAGGTAGCGGGTGGTCCGGGACTCCGGGGACCGGGTCTGTTCGAAGTCGAGCTCCTCGATGAGTCCGCGGACGCGGACGCGTTCGACCACCTCGGCGAGGTCGATCGAGGCGAGCGAGTGCCCGCGCACGAGACCGTAGGTGTAGGAGGCGGGCGAGGCCTTGACGACGTCGTTGCCGGCGTCGATGACGACCGCAGCGCTCGGGACGACCGCGAGCACCTCGGCGATGCCGTCGGGCAACTCCCCATCGGAGTGGAAGTCCGTGGTGTCCCGGCTGCGTTCGGAAAAACGGAACGCGAGGATCCCCGCGACCCCCAGTCCGAGGCCGACGACTCCCGTGAGCACGGCGATCACCAACAATTCCACGCGACCACTCTAGGACGAGTGCGCTCCCCGGTGACGCGGAACCGTGCCACGGGTGGCCGATGTGCCCTAGAGTTCACCTGGTGCTCGGAAAGGATTCACCCGATCCTGGGACCGTGGAGCCGGCCGTGGGCACACTGCGGCCGCACATCGACACTCCGGAAAGGACCTCGGCCCGTGCGCGAAGTCTTCAAGAACGAGCTCGACGCCATCTCGACCGACCTCATCGCCCTGGCGAAGAAGGTCCTCGAAGCCGTCGACAACGCCAACAACGCCCTGTTGGACAACGATCTCGACCGTGCGGAGAAGGTCATCGACGGTGACTCCGTCATCGACATGCTCGTCGCGGAGATCGACCGCGAGGCCGCGAGGTTCATCGCCCGCCAGGCCCCGGTGGCCGTCGACCTGCGCGTCGTCATCGCCGCGCTCAAGATGAGTGTCGCGATGGAGCGCATGGGCGACCTCGCCCGCCACATCGCCTCCCAGGTCCGCATCCGCCACCCGCACGAGGCGATCCCCGCCGGGTTCGTCGACGTGTTCTCCAGCTTCGCCCGGTCCGCCCACCGGATCGCCGTCGCGATGGTCCAGCTGCTGGAGAACCCCGGCCTCGGCGCGGTCCCGATGATCTCGAATATCGACCAGGAGCTCGACCAGCTGCACCTGCGGGTCTTCTCCCTCATCGCCGAGGCGGACATGACCGTCGTGACGCCCTCGCAGATCGCCGACGTCACGCTGCTTGCCCGCTACTTCGAGCGGTTCGGCGACCAGGCCGTCAACGTCTCCCAGAAGGTCGAGTACCTGCTCACCGGCAGCTTCGAGCCGGAGCTCTCCGCCAAGGACGATGGCACCCCGGACGTCGCTCCCGAGGGCTGAATCAGACGCCGCCCGAGCCCCGGCACCCCACCGGCTGCTCAGGGCTGATCCCCACGCCGTCCGAGGCGGTAACCGCCCCGATATCGTTCACGACCCCCGATATGTCACGACATATCGGGGGTCGTCGCGTATGTCGGGGCGGTGGGGTTCCGGGGCTGGGGCTCGAACGCACCCGAAGCGCCCTGTACTTCTTGGGTTCTAGGGGTCGTTGCAACACTCGTACGGTGGTACGGGCTCACGCAGAAGTTAACAGTTCCCGCAATCGCTCGGCTGGGGTCGCCCAGCCGAGCGTTTTGCGTGGACGCCCA
>NZ_JBDIUY010000050.1:0-9964 GCF_040212315.1 Brevibacterium litoralis
CGGGACCATGTGCCTGTCGGAAGCCCATGCGGGGTCCTCGCTCGCCGACCTCACCACCCGTGCCGTCCCACAGGACGACGGGACCCACCGGATCCACGGGCAGAAGATGTGGATCTCCGGAGGCGAACACGAACTCAGCGAGAACATCGTCCACCTCGTGCTCGCCCGCACCGAGGGAGCCCCGGCCGGGGTCAAGGGACTCTCCCTGTTCATCGTCCCCAAATACCTGGTCGACGCCGACGGTGCCGCGACCGTCCTCTACGGCATGATCGGCATGCTCGGGGTGAAGATCTGGGTGCAGAACCGCGTCGACTTCTCCAACCCTGTGAACCTCAACACCGCCGCGGTCGCCCTCATCGTCGCGATCGCCGACTACACGCTGCTCGCCGGGTCGATGACCTTCTCGGGCATCGCGCTCGGCTCCGTCGCCGCGATCGTGCTCTACCACGTCATGCGGTGGATCGCCCTGTGGCGTGGGACCGCGACGGACCCGCTGCTGCCCGCCGCGGACATGACCCGGCCGGGCGCGGGGACACCGCCACCCGGTCGGGAGACCGTCGGGAACTGAACGTCCGCAGCTCGAAATCCGCACCGCGTACGACCGTGCCCACCCCTCGTCCTCGTGGACGGCGGCTGGGCACGGTCCTTCGGAGCGGTGGGTTCAGTCCGCGTAGAGTGCGGCGCCGTTCGAGGCGATGACCCGGCGGTACCAGTCGAAGGAGTCCTTGCGGGTGCGTTCCAGGGTCCCGGTGCCGTCGTCGTCCCGGTCGACGTGGACGTCCTTGGCGCCGAGGCCGAGCTCGACGATGAAGAGCGGCTTCTGCCAGCGGTCCCAGTACTCGTTGAGGACCACGCGGAGGCCGACCGGGTCGATGGGCCAGCCCCATTCGGTGACCTCGAGGGTGGGGTTCGGGACGCCACCGAGCAGGTTGCCCTCGCCCGGCGCCTCGTAGGCCTCCGGGGTGGCCGTGGCCGTCGAGCTCATGTAGTAGCTGAAGGACACGAAGTCGACGGTGTTCTTCAGGTCTTCCAGATCTGCCTCGGTGATGTCGAGCTCGATGCCCTCCTCCCGGAGGGTGCGGAGGAAGTACCCGGGGTACTCGCCGCGGACGTGCACGTCCCCGAAGGCGTAGTTGGCGTGTTCGGCCTGCTGCGCGGCGAGCTGGTCCGCGGGTGCCGGAGTGAGCGGGTACATGGGTATCGCGAGGATCATGCAGCCGACCTGCGAGCCCGGCACGAGCTCGTGGGCCAGGCGGGTGACCCGGGCGGAGGCGACGAGCTCGTGGTGGATCGCCTGGTACAGGTCCTTCCGCGGCACGGAGTGCTTGTCGCCGGGGATGCCGCCGGACATGAAGGGCGCCTCGAGGACGGAGTTGATCTCGTTGAAGGTGAGCCAGTAGGTCACGCGGTCGCCGTAGCGGGCGAAGACGGTCGCGCAGTAGCGCTCGTAGAAGCCGATGAGCTCCCGGTTGGTCCAGCCGCCGTACTCCCGGGCCAGGTGGAGAGGGGTCTCGTAGTGGCTGAGCGTGACGAGCGGTTCGATCCCGTGCTTCTCCAGCTCGTCGAGCACCCGGTCGTAGAAGGCCAGACCGGCCTCTTTCGGGGTCTCCTCGTCACCACGGGGGAAGATCCGGCTCCAGGCGATGGAGAACCGGAAGGTCGTGAAGCCCATCTCGGCGAAGAGGGCGATGTCCTCGGCGTACCGGTGGTAGAAGTCGATGCCCTCGAGCTTGAGATTGTCGGGGGTCGGTGCCTCCGTCGGCGGGGACATGAGCCCCTTGGGCATGACGTCCTGGATCGACAGGCCCTTGCCGTCAGCGTCGTGGGCGCCCTCGAATTGATTGGCGGCGGTCGCCCCTCCCCACAGGAATCCCTCCGGGAACGGGGTGCCCGACGGGGGCGGCGGTCCGGTCGGCCGGATGCGCACTGCGGGTGTCCATGATCACACCATACCGATCGGCGGCCGGGCGATTCAGAACCCGGAACGGGCACGGGGAGGGCCCGGGGACCGTGCGAGATCACCCGCGGCGGGGTCGGCGGACGGACTCGCGGATTCCTGGACGGGCCCCGCCCTGTGGCATACTCATAGCGCTGCACGCAACGGTGCCGCACGGACCTATAGCTCAGTTGGCCAGAGCATCTCGTTTACACCGAGAGGGTCGGGGGTTCGAGTCCCTCTGGGTCCACCAGATCGTTGTTGTTCAAACCGCCGACATAACCGGTTTGAGTCCTACTGAGGTCTCCGTCCGCCTGTCGGCGTAGTGCGGTGGCCTGGACTTCGGGGTTGAACATGATGCTGAACGGCACACCGGCCTCCCCGTCCACGGTGTCAGCCTCGGTGAGGTAGAGCTTGTCGAAGAAGGCCTGGTTCGCGACCCGGCGCAGCGAGTCATCGATGCTGGTGTAGATCGCGTGGCAGTCCTTCGCCAGGGCCAGGCAGTCGTCCAGGTGTGCCTGGGCTTGTTCGTACTCAGTGTCCCCGGCCTCGATCTGTGCCTCTAGGAACGCAATGCGCTTGCTGATCCTGTCCTGCTCGGTCTTCAGCAGGTCCAGAGGCACAGCTCCGGCGTAGTGGGCCTGGAGCAGCTTGGTCCGTTCATCCAGCCGGTCATCACGTTCACGCTGGTATGCCTGACGTTCCTGCTTGCTGGTGGCGCTGAGCCGGTCGAACTCTGCGGTGATCAATTCTCGCAAAGCGGTGATCACGTGCTCAGGTATCTGCACCCGCCGGTAGTAGTCCTCCACCGCGCGTTGGGACTGCCGCACGGATAGGTGACATCTGATCTGGCTTGCCCGCTGGGTGGCCTATCACGACACCATCGGAGACATGGCAGCGGGGGTGTGGGCGCGTTTGGTGCGGGTCTGCTGCTCAGGCGTCTCTCTGTGTTCCGGGACCTGCGCTGATGCTGCGGTGTTCACATCCCAACCCTTGATCCCTGGGGTGGTCAGTCTCCGGCTGCTCGCGTGTTCCTGCATCGGCAGCGGTGAGGAACGCCAGCTACGGGAGAGCTCATGACCGCTCCCACGGTTCGATCTCGCCCTCGACCACCAGGAAGAGCGGATGGGCCGCCGGTATACCTTCCTGCGCGAGACTCTGGAGTAGGTGGGGGGAACGGATCGCGAGTTTGGCGCGCAGATGGTCCCGTTCGTAGATCAGCTGACCAGTGGAGACGCTGATCCGCGGCACGGTGCCAGCGGCAGCGGTTGGGTCATCGCCCCACAGCTCCGCCGGGACAGGCGGATGGACAATGCGTCCTGCGTCGAAACGATAGCCCCGCTGTTGGGCCTCCGCGTGGAGGTGTGCCAAGTACACCCCGACCGCTGATCTCGGCTCGGGGTGAGCCCGGAAGCGCTCCAGCTGCGGGTGCCGGGTGTACCCGCGGGTGCGGCCGAGCAGAACGGCCTGCGCGAGCAGCGACTCTCGCCAGCATGCGATGAGCCCTTGCCGGTCTAGCAAGGATGGGTGAATAGACCAGAGACGCATCGTTCAGGTCAGCCCCTTGGCGAGTAGCAGCAGGATTGTCAGTGCGGCTCCTACAGCGTAATTGATCCAGAGGAATTGCCGCCATCCGTTGTGCGCGCGGTCCGCCTGCTCATCGGTCAGAGACCGGTACGGCAGCCCCACCGCGAGGTAGGGGGTCACCAGCAGCGCCGCAAGAAACCATGGCCATCCAGCCCCCCAGCATCAGCAGGCCTGCTGCAGTCCAAAGGACCAGCGCCAGACGGACGGTCGGGCCGGCACCGAACGCTGTGGCGATCGAACTGATTCCGGCATCACGGTCGGGGCCGATATCCTGTACTGCCCCGAATGCGTGACTGGCCATCCCCCACAGCAGGAAGGCTCCCAGTGCACAGGCTAACAACGGAGTCATCTCAGCCCCAGCGAGTGCCGCTCCGTAGGCTGCAGGAGTCACGAAGTGCAGACTGGAGGTCAACGAATCCAGGACCGGGATCTCTTTGGTGCGCAGCGGCGGCGCTGAGTATGCCACGAGCGCCACCATGCTCACGCCGACGACCACCCAGGATACGGGATCCCCCATGGGAATCAGGATCAGGAGAAAAGGGATCACTAAGGCTGCGCTGGCGATCAGCACGGGTCGGTGCAGCGACGTGTTCAGCAGGGCACCCTCCGCTCCGCCCTTACGAGGATTCGCCAGGTCCGAGGCGTGGTCGAAGACATCGTTGATGCCGTAGAGCGCCACGTTGTAGGGAACTAGGAAGAACAGAGTCCCCACGATCAGTGCGGATTCCCAGCCTCCACCGCTCAGCAGCCAGGCCGCGGCGAAGGGATAGGCAGTGTTAATCCAGCTCAGCGGCCGCGAGGAGCGCACTATGTCAGCGATCATAGTCACTCCTGTGGCCGCGCAGAGGTCCAAGGAGAACCCACAGTGACGGCAGCAGGATGACTGCCGCGAGGGGATAGGCGAAATCCTCTATCGGAGCCAGCCCCAGCCGGAATCCGGAGGTCACATGCGAAGCGTAGCTGAACAGCCCTACGGCGATCATGATGTTGTCGAAGACCGCGGTGAGCAGCATCAGTGCCGCCGCGGCTGCGGCGATGGAGACGAGGAGACGCCCGGGCGGTGTTGACCCATCGCGAACTTTTGCCGCCACGCACGCGACGACCACTGTGAGTGCGATGAACCCTGCGCTCAGGATCATATAGGTGCTCGCGCCCATCATGTCTCTCTTCGGGTGAACAGGCGTTGGAATCCGAGCACCAGGACCATGGTCAGGTGGCAGAGGAAGAGCAGGAAGACCAATTCCTCCAGGGGCAGCTCCGGGGCCAGCATGATGCCGGTCATATAACGGGCCGCACCGTGGAGAAAGATGCCCAGGGATATTGCTGTGAGGTCCCAGGCCAGGAAGAACACCAGACCTCCGGCCAGAACCGGCCCGGCACGGAGCGGGTGACGGAAGAGGAACAGGCTGAAACGCCAGTCGACCAAGAGCATACAGCTGAAGGAGACCAGGAGAGCCGTGAGGTAAGCCAGGCCGATCAATGCTTCAGGCACGGTGCACCTCTTGACGGCGTCGTCGGTGCTGGAAGAGCCTGGAGAGGGACTTCTGCGGTCCTCGGCGGACAGACGTCCGGACCAGTTCTGCGCTGATCAGGCACATCGGGACTCCGATTCCCGGCATTGTTGTTGAACCAGCGTAATACAGGCCGTTGAGCTTCGCAGAACGGATAGGCCCTCTCAGGAACGCACTCTGCCCCAGAGTGTGTGCCGGCCCCAGCGCACCCCCGCGCCATGCCCCGAACTCACTTTCGAAATCGGCTGGACCGATGCTGCGGCGCACGCGAACACGCGAAGCCAGATCGGGAACGCCGGCCCACGAGGCGATCTGGTCGATGGCTTCGGCCACGGTCTTCTCCACCAGGGGCGAACCGTTCCCGTCGACGCCCCCTGCTCCGATGCCAGGATCGGTTCGAACAGGAATCAGCACGAAGAGATTCTCATGCCCCGGCGGGGCGACCTCATCCGTAGCGCTGGGCCTGCAGACGTAGAGGGACCGGGGAGGCCCCGAGGCAGGACGCACACCCTCGATCTCCTCGAATCCCTGCTGCCAGTCCTCGGTGAAGAACAGAGAATGATGGGCAAGTTCAGACAGCTCGCCCTCAACGCCCAGCAGAGCCAGTACCGCACCGGGCCCGGGGTTCCGCCGATCCCAGGAAGCCGCCGAACGGCTGCGGAAGGCAGGAGCCAGCAGCGCTGACTCCGTATGGTGCATGTCCGCGCTGGAGACCACGATGTCTGCGGTCACCGTGTGATACTCCCGGTCAGGGCCGGTGAAGCGCACCCCAGTGACGCGTCTTCCCTCTGTCAAGACCTCCGTGACCCGATGGCCGGTGCGCAGGTCGGCGCCATGTTGTCGCGCCAGACGGGCCACAGCCTCTACAACCGCGCTGAAACCTCCACGCGGGTAGAGCACTGACTGGTTGATGTCCAGGTGGCTCATCAGGTGATAGAGGCTCGGTGCAGACTTGGGGGAGGTTCCCAGGAACACCGCCGGATATCCCAAAACCTTCTGCACTCGCGAATCGGAGGTGTGACGGCCGATGAAGCGCTCCAACGGTTCAAAGAGCAGCTTCAGGAGCCTCGGCAGCCTTCCGAGCAGCTCAGGATCAGTGAAGTCCTGCACAGAATCGTAGGCCGAGTATAGGAGCCGGTCCGTTGCGAGTCGACACGCCTCTTCGGCGGACCTCATATAGGCATTCAGTGACCCGGGCGTATGCTCCAACTTCTGCAATGCGCCGAGCGAGTCCTGGTCAGGGAGGTCGAAGGGCTGGTCCTGCTCCTCGAAGAACACCCGGTAGGCAGGGTCGAGACGGATGAGTTCCAGCTCCTCGGCCGTGGTGGTTCCCATCTCTTCGAAGAAGCGGTCGAACGCTTCAGGCATCAGGTACCAGGACGGACCGGTCTCGAAGCGGAAACCCTGCTGACGCCATTCACCGGCGCGTCCGCCTAAGGAGTCACGTGCTTCGAGAACAGTCACCTCCAACCCGTCACGAGCCAACAGCGCTGCGGTGGCCAGACCGGAAAAGCCTGCCCCGATGACGACGGCGGTGCGGGGGATGTCTCTGGAATCCGCCATCACAGTCCCCCGAAGCTCACTGGTCGCAGGGCCTTCAGCAGGATGTACACCTTCCTGTGCCGGGGAACGGATACACGGTGCTGAAGAATCTCATCGGTCGGCGTGCGGCGCAGCCGTGCGGCGACATCCTCAAAGAGGCGCGCAGCTAGCAGCGTGGCCCGGCGCGGACCGGGAGGCAGCTGAGGAATGGCGATCATCGCTGCGGCCAGATCCTCATCTATCTCATCGAGGATGTTCTCCTTGTCCCGATCGCTGAGCTGGCCCGGTACTGTCCCCGGGAAGTAGGCGCGGCCCAGCTGAGCCGCGTCGTCGCCGAGGTCACGCAGGAAGTTGATCTTCTGGAAAGCCGCGCCGAGGCGAGCAGCGCCATGCTCGACCTGCTCCAGCTGTTCAGCATCCATCGCGTCGCCCCAGAGGAAAACGCGCAAGCACATGAGCCCCACGACTTCAGCCGAGCCATACACGTACTCTTCATACTCTGCGCGGCTGAGGCGTGAGACGGGAGTCAGATCCCTGCGCATCGAGTCGAAGAAACTCCCGATCAGCGGCGTTTCGATTCCTGCGCTGCGGGCGGTGACGGCGAATGCATGCACCACCGGGTTGGCACTGAATCCATGCGCAGTCCCCGACAGGACCTCCTGCTCCAGTCCATCCAGGACTTTGCGCCGTTGGTCCGCGGTCAGACCCGCCTCTTCGGCGGTTCCGTCTACGATTTCGTCGGCGATGCGGACAAGGGCATAGATGTTGGTGATTCCTCGTCGACGGTCGGCCGGAAGTAGGTTCGCTGCCATTCCGAACGAGGTCGAGTAGGCAGTGATGACACGTGAGGCAGCATCCGTGGCTGTGCGTGTATAGAGGTCCAGGCCGCTCATGACTCAGCAGTACCGTGATTTCGCCGGGCCTCTGCCTTGTACATGTCCATCTGGGGGACCTGGAGAGTGAACCACGGGCTGAATGCCCAGGGGGCGTGGTGGACTGCTCGCGCAACATCGTCTGTGGCAGACCACGCGACCTCCATCGCTTCGGCTGGGTTAGGACTGGGCCGGCAGGAGGCGACCGCGGTGAACACCGGGCATTGCTCGTTCTCCACCACGCCAGAGGCATCGGTGGCACGATAGCGGAAATTCGGGAGGGCGAGTGATAGGAGGCTGAGCTCCAGCCCCAGTTCTTCAAAGGCGTGCCGGGCCACAGCGTCTTCCCACCCTTCACCCGGAGCGGGATGCCCGCAGAACGCATTGGTCCACACCCCCGGCCACGTCGGCTTGCTCAGATCTCGCCGGCTGACCAGCACCTCTCCTGCAGGGTTGAGGACGTGACATGAGAAGCCCAGGTGCAGCGGGGTGTCTGCGCTGTGCACCGATCGCTTGGGGTGAGCCCCATAGGGTTCGCCCTCTGGGTTCACGAGAACCACCTGCCGCTCAGCGCCCGAGCACGTGCCGGAGCGCTCCCAGCAGGAAGGGGTGTCTGAAACCGAACCCCGTTGCGAGTGTCTTCTCAGCGCTGGCGCGTTGGTCAGCGGTGGCAATCTCACGAGCTCCCTGGCGACCCAGAAGCAGCTGCGGGCCGAAGCGGGGCACAGGCACAGCAGCAGGACGGTGCAACACTGCTGCAAGGCTCCTGGCGTAGTCCTTCGCTTGGATCGGATGTGGAGCCGTGGCGTTGAGGGGGCCCTCGACGGAACCTTCCAGTGCAGCGTGCACGATCAAGGAGGCAATGTCGTCGATGCTGATCCAGCTCTGCCACTGGTGGGAACCCAGCCGCCCGCCCACCCCGAGCGCGAAAAGGGGCAGCATCTGCTGCAACACACCCGCGGTGGGCGTCTGGACGATACCGGTTCGGATCATCGAGACCCGTACTCCGGCATCGTGCGCCGGCGTGGTGGCCTTCTCCCACTCGCGACACACTTCCGCCAGGAAGTCTGTACCTGGTGGGAAGTCCTCGGTGAGAATGTCCTGGTGGTAAGTGCGGTCGTCGCGGGTGGCGCCGTAGAACCCAATGGCCGACCCGTTGATCAGAGCGCGACCTCGGCGGTCTGCAGTCTCCAGTTGTGCCAGAGTCCTGGCGATGAGAGCTGAACTGTCTACGCGGGACTCTTTGACCTTGCGTTTGTGTGCCGCCGTGAACCGTCCAGCCAATGGATGGCCTGCCAGATTAATCACGGCGTCGACGCCCTCTAAATCCGCGGGATCCAGCTTACCTACGCGCGGATCCCAAGAGATTGTTTCTCCGGCTCGAGGGCGTGCTCGACGGCGTGAGGAATCCGCGGAGCTGCGAACCATAGGACGAACCTCGATTCCTGCACCACCGAGGATGGCACACACCTGTTGTCCGACAGTTCCCGAAGCCCCAGAGACGGCGACCACGCGAACCCTGGACTGATGCACCGAAGAGGACAGGCTCCCCACGTTGTGGTGGAAGGCCAACTCTTCTGCCGTTTGGCGTTCCCTGTAGTCGAAGATCCGGCGCAGTTCGGATTCGAACCGCGATGAGGCCGCCTCGGCTACGGCCGCCGGGGTCCTCCGTATCAGGGGAAGCTGGTAGTGGACCTTTTCGACGAGTCGCGTTCCTTCGCCTTCATCGGTGAACTCCCGCTCGTGGTGCCACGACGACAGCGGTCCGGAGATGATGTGATCGGAGAATCCGGAGCCGAATCGGAAGTCGCTATGCCGTGCGTCCCACTGCTGCCAGGTACGAAGCGGCAAGCCTGTATGAGAGGAGATCAACCCTGCCGCGGCTGTCAGGCTAGTGCCTAAAAGACCCGGGAGGTTAATGCCAAGAGTGGACTCCGAACCGTCCGTGAGCCCGTGTGATGGTTCACTAATCACTCGTCCGGCGAAGGGCGGATGCAGCCGGGTGAGGGCACCGGGACGGGAATACCAACTGAAGACATCCTCGCGAGAGAAGGGCAGATAGGAACTGTGTTCAAAGACTGGCATATGACCATCCCCGGGGCTGAACGTTCGGTTGTGACTGAGCGGTGAGGCAGACACCCCAGTTCTTCAGCCTAGTGGGCGGAGGCCTCGAGGAGGTGTCCGATGCGGGACTGCCACACGTTTAGGTGACAGTTGGGGTGTCAGGCCGCGAGGCTCACGGCCGGGTTCATGATCGCCTCGTATTCGATGGGGGTCAATCGGCCCAAACGCGCCTGCCGGCGACGACGGTGGTAGGTGCGTTCGATCCAGGTGATGATCGCGATCCGCAGCTCCTCTCGGGTCCGCCAACGCTTGCGGTCGAGGACCTCACCGCGTTCCCGCGCTACGCGGACCACTCCCGCGAGACCTTCGAGTCCGTCCTCCGGGTGTCCGAGGACCTCGCGACGCACACCTTCCGACCGCACAACCGGGCGAGCGACCTGCAGGAACCGACC
>NZ_JBDIUY010000051.1:0-8937 GCF_040212315.1 Brevibacterium litoralis
ACCCCCGACCGGAGCGCTAGCGGAGGTCGGGGGTTCGTCGTCGTGGGCGGGAGGGGTTCCCCGCGCCGCGCCCGGCACGAGAGATGCCGACGACAGGGCGCCTCGGCAGCGGGGAGGGCCGATCAGGCCAGAGCCTTCTCCAACCCCTCCGCGATCACGTCGAACGCCTCGTTCAGCAGGGAGTCGGAGATGGTGAGCGGCGGGAGGAACCGCAGGACGTTGCCGAAGGTGCCCGTCGAGAGGACGAGCACGGCGTTGTCCGCGCAGTGCTTGACGATGGCGGTCGCGATCTCCGGGGCCGGGTCCAGCGAGTCCTTCTGCACCAACTCGATCGCCTGCATGGCGCCGCGCCCGCGGATGTCACCGATCTGCGGGAAGCGTCCCTGCAGCTTCGTGACGCGGTCGGTGATGATCTCGCCGATCTGGCCGGCACGCTCGAGCAGGCCGTCGTTCTCGAAGGCCTCGATGGCACCGAGGGCACCGGCGACGGCGGTCGGGTTACCGCCGTAGGTGCCGCCCAGGCCACCGCCACCGACGGCGTCCATGATCTCGGCGCGGCCCGTGACGGCCGAGAGCGGCAGGCCACCGGCGATGCCCTTGGCGGTGGTGACGAGGTCGGGGACGATGCCCTCCCACTCGGAGGCGAACATCTTGCCGGTGCGGGCGAAGCCGGCCTGCACCTCGTCGGCGATGAACACGATGCCGTTGGCGTTCGCGTACTCGACGAGCGCGGGGAGGAAGCCCTCGGCGGGGACGATGAAGCCGCCCTCGCCCTGGATCGGCTCGATGACGATCGCGGCGACGTCGTCCGCGCCGATCTGCTTGTCGATCATCGTGATGACGCGCTTGGCCGCGTCTTCACCGGACAACTTGGTCCCGGCGGCCGCGTTGTCGCGGAACGGGTAGGACATGGGGGCGCGGTAGACCTCGCCGGCGAAGGGCCCGAAGCCCTTCTTGTAGGGAGCTGCCTTGGCCGTCATCGCCATCGTGAGGTTGGTGCGGCCGTGGTAGGCGTGGTCGAACACGACGACGGCGTTGCGCTTGGTGTACGTCCGGGCGATCTTCACCGCGTTCTCGACGGCCTCTGCGCCGGAGTTGAGCAGCACACTGCGCTTCTCGTGGTCGCCGGGGGTCAGACGGTTGAGGGCTTCGCACACGGCGACGTAGGGCTCGTAGGGGTTCACCATGAAGCAGGTGTGGGTGAAGGCCTGCAGCTGGGCGGTCGCCTTCTCGACGACGCGCGGGTTCGAGTTGCCGGCGGTCGTCACGGCGATGCCGGAGCCCAGGTCGATGATCTGGTTGCCGTCGGCGTCGACCATGATGCCACCACCGGCCGCCTGCACGTAGGCGGGGTAGCCCGAGGCCACACCGGGGGCCACTGCCTTCTTGCGGCGCGCCTCGATCTCCTGGGACTTCGGCCCGGGGATGCTCGTGACGATCTTGCGTTCCTGCGGCACGTTCTCGGGGCCTCCCAGTGCGATTTCAGTCATGGGGGAAGACTACGCCCCACGGGCCGGGTTTTTCACCCCGGGTCCCTCTCACCGTGCGCGCATGTCGGTCTCCCGGTTGCGGCCGGGGATCCGGGTGCGGTTCTCCCGTGCCGTGACGACGACCGTCTCCGCGCTCGCGGCGATCCGTTCCTCGCCGTCGGGCCCGTCGACTGTGAGTTCCGCGTCCTCCGCGAGCGTGCGCTTGACGAGGGCGAGGGCAACGGGCCCGAGTTCGTGGTGGAGCGCCACCGAGGTGAGGGTGCCGACCTCGCGTTCGGCCCCGCGGACCTCGGCACGCACGGACGCACCGGCGCTCGGCAGGGAGTGGCCGGACCCGTCGAGGTGGAGGAAGACGAGGCGCCGGGGCGTCTGCCCGAGGTTGTGCACGCGGGCGACCGCCTCCTGGCCGCGGTAGCAGCCCTTGGAGAGGTGGACGGCGGTGCGCAGCACGTCGAGCTCACCGACGAGCGCCTTGTGGTCGACGTCCGCCGCACCCGGTCGCCAGGCCTCGATCCGCAGGGCGTCCCAGGCGTCCCGGCCGGCGACCTCGACACCGGCGGCCGCCGGGTCCCAGTCGGCCAGGTCCGTCGAGGGCGCCACGACGATCCGCAGGTCGACGTCGGTGCCCGGATGGTCCGGCGAGGCGACCGGCATCCCGGCGTCGAGGTGGGCGTAGGAGGCGGACCCGGCGCCGATGTGCGGCCACGGGTCGTTCCACACGAGGGCCGCGGGCAGGGATCGGGGCGGTTCACCGATGACACCGATCGCCTGGAAGGTGTCGGAGACGTCCTCGATCTCGACGCGCATCATGAACCGCATCTTCAGCAGGAAGTCCTGCGCGCCGTCGGTGTCGAGCTCGGAGAGGACCCACAGGGCCTCGCCGTCCTCGTGGAGACGCAGCCAGAACTCGATGTGCCCGGTGGGTGAGAGCACGAGCGTCTCGGTGGACGTCCCCGCCGCCAGGTCGTCGATCTTCTGCGTAGTGATCGAGTTGAGCCAGGTGAGCCGGTCGGGCCCGGTGAGCCGCAGGATCCGGGTCGCCGACAGGTCCGCGACCGCCTTCCCCATGGACAGGCGTCGCTGCTCCCGCAGGGGTTCGCCGAGGTGCGCGATCTCGCGGGAGTGCGTGCCCTCGCCCATGACGGCGGAGGTGCGGGGGAATCGAAGAGTGTTCACGTGAGGGTGCCCTTCTTCAGTGTCGGTGTGCGTCCGCCGGGGCGGACGGGACTGCGCCCACAGGGGCGCGATGGACGGTTGAGCGCCCGCCGGGGCGGACACCGTGTGCGGTCGTCGCGGGAACGTCAGATCCCGGGCAGGAATTCCGAGGCGGCGATGAGTCCCTGGGCGGGCGTCTCCACCTGGGTGTACGCCTCGTCGAGGCCCGTGGCGACCTCCTCGACCGCCTCGGCGACGGCCGGCCGCAGACCCACGGTGTCGATGTCCGCGACGGTGTCGCGGGACTCCTCCAGGGTCTCCAGTGCCTCGGGCAGGTCCTGCAGGGTCGTGTAGGCGGAGACGAGGTCCTCACCGAAGTACGAGAACAGATCCCCGGTCCCGGAGGTGTACTCCCCGAAGTCGACGAGTTGTGCCGCGGCGACCACGGTCGGGCCCGTGTCCTCCGCGACGTCCTCGAGCGCCTGCAGGACGGTGTCCGCGGCCTCCAGGTCGTCGCCCACCCCGGGCACCCACGTGCCCTGGCCGAGCGGGAACGCGTGGAGGATCTCCCGCGACTCCCGCAGGCCGGCCTGCACGTCGGCCAGGTGGCCGTCCGCGGACTCGGGGTCCTCCGACAGCGCGGTGAACAGCTCCTCGGCGTCCTCGGCGGTGGCCTCCAGCGCCGCGACCAGCGCGGTCACGCGGTAATGGGTGAAGGCGACGAACGCCCCGAGGACCAGGAGTGCGGTGAGCGCCACCGCCCCCGTCGTGAGGACGGCTGCCTTCCCACCCCGCCGCCGAGGCGCCCCACCGGGTCCGTACCCGTTCCCCGGGTGCCCGGCCTGGCCGGTCCCGGAGGCCGGGTCCTCTCCCCCGGGCACGAAGGCCCGGGTGGGGATCTGCCGGGTGGCGGGCGCCTCGCCTGCGGCCGGGGAGGGTGGCGGGAAATCGCCGGAGGGTACGAAACCCCCGACACCCCGTTCTGGGGTGCCGGGGGTGAAGCCCGTCGGCCCGCCGGTCATCTCATTCGACCTTCTTGAGCTGCGCGGAGGCGTGGCTGGTGCGTTCGTGTCCGAGCGCGGCCATGTCCCAGGCCCACAGGAGGTCGCCGTCGACGAGGCCGTACATCCGCGTCGAGGCGGTGTAGGGCTTGGCCGTACGGGTGCGTGCGACGACGTCCGTGGCGAGGTCGATGCGGGGACCGGCTGCGCGGCCGGCGTAGAGCTCCATGACACCGTGCGGGTGGACGACCTCCACCTCGATGTCGAAGTCGCCGTCGTCGTTGCGCAGCGCCTCGACGGACTCCGCGGTGGTGAACGGGGTGTCCTCGGTGGGCACGAGCATGCCCGGGCCCACGTCGTACTCCTTGCGGTCCCGCACGACCTGCCAGAAGCCGGTCTCGAGGGTCAGGAGGTCGTCGAGGACACCCTCTTCACCCATGAGCCAGGCCTGGGCGGTGTAGTGCAGCACCGGCACGCCGGGGGTGGCGTGGAACTCGATGCGCTGCCCGAACTGCTTCTCCGGGGTGCCGGGGTACCCGACCACTCCCACGCCCTCCCAGGTGCCCACGAGCCACGCGAGTGGCATGAGCTCCGGGGCGAGCGAGGCGTCGATCTCGATCGCCATGTGCTCAGCGCTTGGCGGTGAACAGGTTCTTGATCACCTTGTACGCGACGCCGAGGGTGCCGAGGGCCACGAGGGCGACGAGCGCCTCGAAGAAGATCTTGAGTCCTTCGTAATCATGCATGCGGACATTCTATGCATTCAGCCCGCGTGCCGCCGCACGCGTCCACGGCCGGCGGTGCGGGAGTGCGTGCGCGGCCGTGCCCCACACCGCCCGAACCCCGGCACCCCACCGACTTCTTCGCGGAGGAGCGAAGACGTACGGGGTTTTGGTACTTCGAGCGACGAGAACGCAGCCGCGTGCGTGCTCCCGTGTCGCCGGTCACACGAAGATTCGGCCGATGACGTAGACGACGATCCCCCCGAGGGCGACGGGGGCGGCACCGATGGTGAGGTGGACGGCCGCACGGCGGGCCTTCGCCTTCGCGTACTCGAAAGTGAGGCTCCCGGCCAGGTGTTCGGCCTGGAACCGGGAGTCCGCGATGAGCCCGAGCATCCGGTCGACGGCGGCGACGAGGAGGCCGAGGACACCACCGAGCAGGAGTCCCGGCAGGAGGTGGAGACCGCCGCCCACGTAGAGGACGGTCGCGGCCCCGGCACCGAGCACCGCGACGACGACGGCCAGCGGGGAGGTGTAGCGCGCCGGCCACGGCAGGGAGGTGGCGATCTGCGCGAGGATGATGGCGACGAGTCCGACGACGACCGCCTCGCGGTCCCCGGGGATCCGGTAGCCGGCGACCCAGGAGGCGGCCGCGAGCGCGACGACGATCCCGGCCACCTGGGCGGCGACGTTCGCCACCGCGTGGGAGGCCTCGATCCCGCGGACCAGGTTCTGCACGAAGGACCACAGGAGACCCATCCCGGCGAGGATGGGCAGCCACTCGAGGAGGGGGACGGAGGGGATGAGCCACACCGTCACCATGCCGAGCAGGCCGAAGGCCAGCAGCACCGCCGACGTGATGCGCGGCTGCGGGGAGTCGGTGAGTCGGGGCCACCCGTAGGCGATCGCGACGACGACCACACCGGCCGCCACCGCCACCGGGAGGTAGCCCAGCAAGTGGGACACCCCGAGCGCTGCCGTGAGTCCGAGGGCCACGAGGGCCGGAATCCATTTCGCCACGGACCCCATCTTGCCAAAGTGGGAGGTCGGCGGCGCCCAGGCCCGCCGTGGGGCACCCGGGCCCGCCGTGGGGCACCCGGGCCCGCCGCGCAGTACCCGAGGCTCCGGCCGGGCCCGGATGTTACGGGCACGTGAACTGGCCCACGACGCCGTCGGTATACTCGGGGGCGTCCATCGACAGCTCACGAACATGGGGGTAACGGCGCGTGCGAGTGCTGCACATCTCACCCGGACCGGCCGCCGACGAGACCCCGGCCCTCGCTGCACTCGAGTTCCTCCCGCACACCCTCCACTTCTGCTCGATCGACCACGCCGACCTCATGCGGGCCCCGCAGGCCGACGTCGCCGTCTACGACGCGACGACCAACCTGTCGCTGGCCCCGAGCATGGCCGAACGCCTGGCGACCATCGGGATCGACGCTCCTCTCGTCGTCGTCCTCACCGAGGGCGGACTGGCCGCGGCGAACTCCGCCTGGAAGGCCGCGGACATCATCCTCGCCGGCGCCGGGCCCGCCGAGGTCGACGCCCGTCTGCGCCTGGCCCGCACCCACGTGACCCAGGTCGAGGAGGAGGACGGTCCGACGGTCGTCGGCGCGCTCGTCATCGACGAGAACAGCTACACCGCGACCGTCGCCGGCAAGCAACTGGACCTCACGTACAAGGAGTTCGAACTCCTCAAGTTCCTGGCCCAGCACCCCGGCCGCGTCTTCACCCGCGCCCAGCTGCTGCAGGACGTGTGGGGCTACGACTACTACGGCGGCACCCGCACCGTCGACGTGCACATCCGACGGCTCCGCGCCAAGCTCGGACCGGAGCTCGAGGCGACCATCCACACAGTGCGCAACGTGGGATATCGTTTCAGCCCGGCGGACCCCGAGGCGCAGGAGGACGAGACCGGTGACGACACCGACTGAGGTGACAGGACTCGCGGACGACGACGTCCGCCCCCTGCTGCAGGCCGCCACGACGGCCGACGGCGTCCCCCCGGTCTCCGACGGTCTCCTCGAGGCCCTCGCCGCCGCGGGCACCCCCGGCGCGGCACCCGGGACACGGATCTGGACGGTGCAGGGCGCCTCGGGAGCGGTCATCGCCTGCGGCATCGCCGCGGTCCAGGGCGAACGGGGCGCCGCCGAGGCGGTCGTCCACCCCGAGCACCGCGCCCACGGCGTCGGCGGGGCCCTCGTCCGGCGCATGCACGCCGACCTCTTGGGCACGGAACCGGCCACCTGGTTCTGGTCGCACGGCGACCACCCGGCGGGCCGACACCTGGCCGAGTCGCTCGGATACGCGCGCGAACGCGAACTCCTCCAGCTCACCACGGACCCGCTCGCGGGTCTCGACACCCCGGAACCCGCCCTCCCGGCCGAGGTCGGGCTCGGTTCCTTCACCCCGGGTGACGAGGAGGCCTGGCTGCGGGTGAACAACGCGGCCTTCGACTGGCACCCCGAACAGGGTGGGCAGACCATCGCGGACATCGCCGCGATCACCGCGGCGCCGGACTTCGACCCGGCCACCGTGATCCTCGCCCGTCGGTTCTCCCCCGAGGACCCGGAGTCCGGTCGCGTGATCGGGTTCCATCAGATCAAGGTCCATTCCGACCACCCCTCGGGGCTGCGGACCGGAGAGGTGTACGTGATCGGCGTCGACCCGACGGTCCATGCCAAGGGCGTGGGCCGGGCGCTCACTCTCGCCGGCCTGCACCGGCTGCGGGCGATGGGCGCCGAGGTGGTAGAACTCTACGTGGAGAGCGACAACGTGCCCGCCCGGCGGCTCTACGAGTCCCTCGGGTTCGTCCACCGGATCGTGCACGTCAGCTACGCGCCTCCTGCCTGAGACCGCGGCCCGACCGACCGTACCGAGACCAGGAGGACCGCCGTGTACGACCTCACGACCTTCGGAGACGAGCACGCCCTTCCCCCGGCGGCCGACCGGTTCCTCGACCGGGAACTCAGTTGGCTGGCCTTCAACGAGCGGGTGCTCGCGATGGCCGAGGACCGGGAGATCCCGTTGCTGGAGCGGCTCAACTTCCTCGCGATCTTCGCCTCGAACCTCGACGAGTTCTTCATGGTCCGCGTCGCCGGTCTCAAGCGCCGGATCAACGCCGGTCTCGCGGTGCCCTCGATGACCGGGGCGCTGCCCTCGGAGGTCATGCGCTCGCTCGGCGGCCACGCCCACGACCTCATGGACCGGCACGCCCGGCTGCTCTCGGAGGACATCGCCCCGAAGTTGCAGGAGGAGGGCATCGTGCGGGTCGGCATCGCCGACCTCACGGACTCCGAGCGGCTCCGGGCGCGGGAGATCTTCGAGTCACAGGTCTACCCCGTGCTCACCCCGCTCGCCGTCGATCCGGCCCACCCGTTCCCCTACATCTCGGGGCTGTCGCTCAATCTCGGCGTGCTGCTGCGCGATCCGGACACCGGCAAGGATCTCTTCGCCCGGGTCAAGGTGCCGCCGAGCCTGCCCCGGTTCGTCAACATCGCGGACACCGCCCGGACCCACCGTGCCGCGCCGGAGACCCCGGCCCGGTTCCTCGCACTCGAGGACATCATCCAGGCCCACCTGGACGAGCTGTTCGCCGGCATGGAGATCCTCGCGACGAGCATCTTCCGGGTCACCCGCAACGAGGACCTGGAGGTCGAGGAGGACGATGCGGAGAACCTTCTCAAGGCCCTCGAGAAGGAGTTGCTACGCCGCAAGTTCGGGCCCGCGGTCCGCCTGGAGATCACGAAGGACATCCATCCGCGCATCCGCCAGCTGCTCGTGCGCGAACTCGCCCTGACCGAGGACGAGATCTACGAACTCCCCGCTCCGCTCGACATGCGCGGGCTCTCGGCGGTCGTCGACCTCAACCGTGACGACCTCCACTTCCCCAAGGCCGTGCCGGCCATGAACCGGTACCTGTCGTCCACCGAGTCCTCGGACCAGGCCGACGTGTTCGAGGCGATGCGCACCCGCGACATCCTCCTCCACCACCCCTACGACTCGTTCTCCACGAGCGTCCAGGCCTTCCTCGAGCAGGCGGCCGCGGACCCGGCGGTCCTCACGATCAAGCAGACGCTCTACCGCACCTCCGGTGACTCCCCGATCATCGAGGCGCTCATCGACGCCGCCCAGGCCGGCAAGCAGGTGCTCGCCGTCGTCGAGATCAAGGCCCGGTTCGACGAGGAGGCCAACATCACCTGGGCGCGCAAGCTCGAGCGCGCCGGGGTCCACGTCGTCTACGGCATCGTCGGGCTCAAGACCCACGCCAAGCTGTCGCTCGTCGTGCGGCAGGAGGCCGGCGGCCTGGTGCGCTACTGCCACGTCGGCACCGGCAATTACCACCCCAAGACGGCGCGGATCTACGAGGACTTCGGTCTGCTCACCCGCGACCCGGAGGTCGGCCAGGACCTCTCCCGGCTGTTCAACCAGCTCTCCGGATACGCCCCGCACTCCGATTACACCCGCCTCATCGTGGCGCCGTCCCGGGTCCGCGAGGGCCTCCTCGAGCTGATCCACGAACAGACCGAACTCGCCCGTGCGGGCCGGCCCGCCCGGATCCGGATGAAG
>NZ_JBDIUY010000052.1:0-7290 GCF_040212315.1 Brevibacterium litoralis
AGGGCTCCGGTCGGGGGTTCGTCGTCGTATGCCCGAAGCCACTCCCCTCGGGGTTTCCCCGCCGCCCGCCCTCCCGTGGCATGAGGGTCGGGCACCTCGGGAGCGGGTGACACCGGACGCGGGCTCGGCGGCCCTTCCGCACACACAGATTGCTGCTGGGAGCGGGGTGGGGTGCCGAGATCACGGGAAACGGTGCAGATCACGTGTTTCGCGCGCCGTGATCTGCACTGTTTCCCGTGATTTCGTCCGTGCCGCCTCGGGCGGCGATCGGACTCAGCGGTGGGGTGGCGCGGCTCGGACGGCGAGCTAGTTCAGCGGTGGAGGACGAAGGTGTGGAGGAGGACACCGGGGACCGCGGCGATCACCATGCAGATGGGGATGCACAGCACCCACGTGGCGAGCACCGGGATCGCGTAGCGCATCCGGACCCCGGTCCGTCCGCCGATGAACTGGGTGCCCAGGTTCGCCGCCGTCACCGTGTAACTGAGGGAGGCCGGCACACTTTGGAAGAAGGCGGCCATGAGCAGGTACGAGGTGCTCGTGATGTCGGAGACGAGCGACCGGACCGGGTCCATCCGGGTCATCGTCCGGCCGAGCATGTGGACGATCCGCCAACCACTGCGTGCGGTCCCCGCGGCCAGGACGACCGCGAGGACGATCCGCAGCCACCAGGGGATGGTGAGTTCGCTCGGGTTCACCCCGTGCCCGGCGGTGTAGGTCATGAGGGCGACGAGGACGAGCGCGGCGGTCTTGCCGGCACTCTGCACCCCGTGGGCGAGTGCCAGTCCCCCGGCGAGGACGGAGTCGACGGTGCGGGCCATCCGGTAGAGAGGCTTGGGTGCCTCGGAGCCGACGAACCGGGAGACGACGGCCATGAGGACGAAGGAGAACGCGAAGGCGAGGATCGGCGCGATGAGCAGCGGCGCCAGGATCTCCTGGGCGAAGTTCCCGACCTCCACGTGACCGCCGAGTGTGAGCCCCGCACCCAGGAGTCCGCCGATCATGCAGTGCGTGGACGAGACCGGCATGCGCCACAGGTAGGTGAGGACGTTGAAGAACCCACCGGCGATGAGACCGACGGAGATGATGAGCAGGGTGTTCTCCGCCGCGGCCGGGAACTCGACGATGTAGTCGGCGAACACGACGGCCAGCGACTGTCCGATGAGCGCGCCGATGAAGTTGAAGGACACCGTGAGCCACAGGGCCGCGCGGGGTTCGAGCGCCCGGGCACTCACCGCGTTGGCGACGGTGACGCCCATGTCGTGGAAGCCGTTGACGAAGGTGAAGCCGAGTGCCGCGAGGACGGCGAGGACGAGAAGGAACTCCACGCCGGTGCCTCAGGATTCCTTCAACGCGATCCGGGCGACGACGTGGCCCACTCCCTTGAATGCCTGGGAGATCTCGACGAACGACTGTGACACCTGGAGGGCGGCGGCGAGGAACACGAGGCCCTGCCGGGAGGCCGGGACCGCGTCGGACACCTTCTGCTGGAGCGCCACGGCCCGGCGGTGCAACTGGTCGACGGTGACGACGTACTCCCACTGGTCCGGTTTACCGCTGAGACGGCCGACCATCCGCGTGGTCTGGTCGACCTGGGTCGAGGAGAGCGCGAGCATCTCCAGGAGCCCGGGCGGCAGTTCCCGGAAGGCCGAGGAGGACATGGCGAAACCGAGGGCGGCCTGGCGGTAGCAGACCTCGCGGAGGGCGTCGGCCAGTGCGTAGATGTCCTCGCGGTCGAGCGGAGTGATGAAGTTCTCGCGCATGACGCGGACGATCGCGGCGACCGCCTCGTCGGCCCGGTCGCACAGGCTGTCCATCCGGTGGGAGGCCTCACGGCGGTCCTCTGCGGGGATCCCGGAGAGCTCCGCGAGCACGAGGGCGGACTCCTGCAGGAGTTCGGCGAGTTCGCCCAGGCCCTCGAAGTAGACCGCTCCCTGGGGTGTCCTTCGCAGACGCACTGCGACCTCCTGCGCGAATCCGGATCGGTATGTCGATGTGTGGGTGGGGTGCCGACCCGAGAGCGCCTCTCGGCGGTAGGCCGCTCGTGGCGGCGTGAGTTGGAGCCCGGGGCTTCAGCGGGCCGACACCCCTGTGACGCCAAGGCGCCACGCCTCCACCCTACAGGCGGGGGAACCACGCACGACAGGCGCGCAGGTGTGCGTTCGGTCAACAGAGGTCGAACAGGTCACGCACGGGGGATGACCAGGGCAGGTCCCGTCGGTGTTCCGGCGGCACCCGGGATTCAATCGAGGGTGCCGGCGCGCCAGGCGCGGGCGGCTGCGACGAGGTCCTCGGCGAGTCCGACGAACCCGGCCAGGTCCGCCGATTCCTCCGCCTCGTCGACGGCCCGCCCCCGGATCGTCACGGTCACGAAGGCCGCGGCGCGGGCGAGCGCGGTCGCGTAGTCCCCGGTGAAGGCACCGGCGAGGATCCGGTCGGCGGCGCGGGCCACCTCGTCGGGTCCCGGTGGGGTCTCGACACCGGCGACCACCTCGGCGACGGAGGAGTCGTGCATGCCGTCGCGGTACCAACGGGCGGCCTGCGTGGGCGAGCGTCGGATCCACTCGCGCAGGGCGTAGAGCCGCCACAGCGAGCCGGGCAGGCTCACGGCCGGCGTCCCGGCCCACATCCGGGCGATCACCTCGATCCCCAGGTCCTCGGCGAGCGACACGAACCGCGCGACGACCACCGGGTCCTGCCCCTCGCCACCCGCCGCCGAGGCGCCCTGCCCACCGGACTCCCCTGCACCGGGTGGCCCGGACCGGGTCGTCCCCGCCCGGGGCCGGTCCACCGGCGGGACGAGGAGGGCGGCCGTCGCATGGGCGAGTTCGGCCTGCGCCGCCGGGTCGGACTCGGGGTCGCTACGGTCGATGTCGGCCACGGGGACGGGCCGGTGGAATGCGCGGGTCATCGCCACCCAGGGTAGTCCCGGGTCGGCACCGGGGACAGGCCCGCGCGGACGACAGGCCGACACGAGGCACCGGGGACAGGGCGCCTCGGCGGCGGGGACCGTGCGGACCCGGCCCGACGGGTCCTGCCTGCGGGGTTCCTGCGGATCGGGGGCGGTGCGCGGCGGCCCGGCCCACGGGAGGCCTCGCGTCCGTAGACTGCCCGTGAGCGCCCGGCCGTCGGCGCGGGTCCGCGGGCCCGTCCGGTGTGGCGGGTGCGCACACCGACCCCACGAGAACCACGAGGAGTCCCATGGGCAAGAAGGACACCGTCATGAAGGGCCTGGGAATGGCCGGGAAGTTCGCGTTCAAGGACGACGGTTCACTCGATCCGCGGGCGCACGGGGTCGTGCAGCGTCTGCTGTCGGTCCAGCGGCCCGTCGTGCTCGCCTACATCCGCACCCTGCGGCGGCGGCATCCCGAGGCGTCCCCGCAGGAACTCGCGCAGATCATCTCGAAGCACTACCTCCTCGCGACGACCGGTGGCGGCGCGGCCGTCGGTGCGACGGCGGCGGTGCCCGGGATCGGGACCGGACTGGCCGTCGGGGTCGCCGCGGTCGAGACCGCCGGGTTCCTGGAGGGCAGTGCCCTCTACGCGCAGGCGCTCGCGGAACTCCACGGGCTGCCGGTGCGGGACCCGGAACGTGCGAACGCCCTGGTGATGGGGCTCATGCTCGGGCAGTCGGGCAGCGATCTGGTCCGCCGGTTCGCCGGGCAGGCGCGGGGTACCAAGAACGGTAGCGGCGACGGCGCGGACGCGATCACGAACCAGTGGGGGTCCCTCGTCGCCAAGCAGATCCCCGCGCAGGTCCTCGAGGCGCTCGTCTCCAAGCTCAAGAAGACGATGGTGCGGAAGTTCGCCGCCAAGGGTGCCGGGTCGGTCATCGGGCGGATCCTGCCCTTCGGCGTCGGTGCGGTGATCGGCGGGATCGTCAACCACCGGATGGCCAAGCAGGTGACCGAGCACGCGCGGACCGCCTTCGGTCAGTTCCCCACGACATTCGACCCCGAGCTCGACCCCACGACGGCGAGCAGCGAGTCCGACCACCACCTCATGGGGGCGGTCAAGAACTTCACGAAGTTGCTGCGGGGGCGTGGTGTGCCCATCGGCAAGCCGGACCCGGAGGACGAGACCGCGCCTGAGACGGTGGACGGCGAGGTCGTGGGCGAGCGCCCCCGCACCTACCGTCCCGACGTCCGGAACTGAGGCCCCGAGCAGTGCCGGGCCCGGGCGGCAATCGATTCAGCGGCGGTCGCGTGGTCGGCGGACGATCATCCCGGCGATCGCCAGTAGGAAGACCGCGAGCAACACCATGCCGCCGGCGCGGACGCCGGTCATCCGGACGTCCTCCTCGCCCATGCCCGCCTCGACGGGTGACGCCTCGTCGCCCATGTCCGACTCCGCGGCAGGGCCCGAGGCCGGTGGCACCGCCACGGGTTCACCGGTGAGCGAGAAATCCACGGCCGAGGGCTGCGACCCGAAGCACTCCAGCCCCAGGTAGTACCGCCCGGCGCGGATCGTCGTGTCGTCGGCGGGCAGCACGATCCGGTGGACGTACCGGTCGTCGTCGGTCGGTTCGAGCGCCTGTTGGTAGACGATCGTCGCCGCACCGTTCTCCAGGACCGAGGGGCCCGTCTCGTCGCGGTACTTGCCGACACGGACGGCGGCGCGTTCGTCGGGTCCGCACGCCTCGGTGTCGAACAACAGGCCCCGGGCCGGATCGGTCACCTGGGCGATCGTCGGGGAATCGGTGGTGAGGACGGCGCCGGAGGGCGCTTGGTCCGCCGAGGCCACCGCGTGGTCCGGGTCGTCCTGGGGGACGGAACCCAGGCCCATGACCAGCCAACTCTCGCGGGTCTGGCTGCCGGAGGAGCCGCACACGTAGGCGGCGGTCTTCTGCCCGGGTGTCCATGTCCGGTCGCCGACGGTGGCGCTCCACCGGTCCGCACCCGGCGTGGGCCGCCAGTCGAGGACACCCAGTCCGTCCTCGTCGACGGGAACGGTGGTGGAGAACCACTCGACGTCGGGGTCGTCCTTGTCCATGAAGGTCACCCGGAGGTCGCGGGTACCGGCCGGGCAGTCGTAACTGAACTCGATGCCGGTCGCCACACTCGCCGCGTAGGTGACGGTCTTCGGGTCGTCCGCGGTGCCGGCGGGTGCGCTCGGGTCCTCGAGGGAGCCTTCCTCTCCGGCACCGTCCTCGGTCGCCGAGGGGTCCTCGCCGGTCCCACCGCCCCCCGCGCCCGAGGCGCCCTCTCCCTCACCGTCGCCCGCGCCGGAGCCTTCCTCACCCGCACCATCGGAGTCCTTCCCGGACGTCGACTCGTCGGGGACCGAGAACGCGGTGCGTTCGTCGGAGGGGTCGCCCCAGTAGACGGGGCCGTCGTCGGGGATGGAGGGGCCGGAACGGTCCGGACGGGGCATCGAGTCCTCCCCCGGGCGCGAGGTGATCGGCGAGTCCACGAGGTCCTCGGGTCCCGACTCACGCGTCGGGACGGGGTCCGGGTCGAGATCATCGTCCGGGGAGGTGACCGGTTCGTCCGGATCGGGCCACTGCGGCCAGGGATTCTGCGGTTCCTCGGGATCCTGCGGTGCGGGTTCTTCCGGATCCGGTTCCTCCGGTTCGTCCTCCTCGGGCCAGGGGTTCTCCGGCCAGGGGTTCTCCGATGGTTGCGGCTCCGGCCACTGGTCGTCGGAACCGTCGCCCCACTGACCGTCGCCCCAATGACCGTCGCCCCATCCGTCGGACCCGTCGCCGTCCTCGGATCCGGAGTCGCCGGACCACGGGTCGTCGTCCCAGGTGTCGTCTCCCCAGGAGTTCTCTCCCCGGTTGTCGCCCCACTGGGCACCGAGGGAGACGGGGCGGGTGTCGGTGGAGGGCGCCTCGGGAGCGGGGAACGGCGTCATTGCGAAGGTCGACGTCGTGGTCGAGGAGGAGGGCACGGCCGTGGCGGGCGGGGCGGTCACGTCCGTGAACGCGCCGAGGAGGAGTGCACCGGCGGTGATCAGCGCCGGAAGGGTCCGGCGGTGGCCGGAGGACACGCGAGTGGAGCGCACGGCGGACCGTGCGGTGGTGCGGGAGTGGGGACGACGAGGCATCGAGTCGGTGGGGCGCTCAGGCTTCCGTCGGGGTGGGTCCGGCGACGGTGGTCTCGCTGGTGACCGAGGCCGCGGCGAGCACCGAGCGGGTGCGGCGACCGGGCCGCCCGCCGACACGCGGCTTGCGGGCGGCGGGTTTGAGGAGGGAGCGCGCACGGGCGTCCTCCGCGATGCGGGCATCGGTGAGGAGGGATTCGGCGGTCCGGTCGGGCCGGTGAGCGGGTGCGGGGCTCGTGGTCATGCGCGGGGTCCTTCCGGGAAGTGCGGCACATCCGTGATCACGGTCACCACCCTAGGAAGTCGGTATGACCGAAGGGCGACGAACGTCCGACGATCGGACAACGGACCGGCCACGACTGTGATGTGAGGCGGGGGCCGTCGTCACCGGACCGTGATGCTTTCGACCGAGAACCGTGACGAAGATGTGACCGACGGCACGTCGAGCGTGGAGGACGGAGATCAGCAGCGGATGCGGGTGCGGCGTTTTCTCCTCGGCGTGCCGCGCGGTCTACACTGTCCCCGGTGAACTCGCGGGTCCCGGACCCCCGAGCCACCCGGGCCTCTAGCTCAGCTGGCAGAGCAGCGGACTTTTAATCCGCGGGTCGTGGGTTCGATCCCCACGGGGCCCACCCGTACCGGAAGGGCCGCTTCCCCAGTGTTCATGCGAGGAAGCGGCCCTTCTGAGCTCCCGGCGTCCGGTCCGTTCCCGGTTTCCCCGACCGCCCCGGCCCCGGCGGAACCGACGCCTCACAGGGTTGATACGTTCCGCGCCGGACCGGCCGGACTAGGCTCGGGGCCATGGAGTTGAAGAACGCACAGGACGTGTCCACCGCCCCCGTCGTCGCCGCAGGGCTCCTGGGCGGCTACCTCACCGCACGGGAGACCGGCATCCGTCCTCTCGGCGGCGCCGTCCTCGCCGCCGCCGGCATCTGGGCCGGTCGCACGTGGTGGAAGAAGTCCGGACCCGTCGCCACCGCCGCACTGAGCGCCACCTACCTGCTCGGATTCGGGCTTTCGCACCCGCTGGCCAAGAAGATCGGCGCCTGGCCCGCGGTCCTCGGTGTCACGGCCGTGTCCGCCGGCGCCGCGTACCTGCTCGTCGACGCGATCGACACGGACGACACCACCGAGTGACCTGACCACACGACGCCGGACGCGCCAGGAGTTCCGCACGCTCCTTCGGGTCTGCACTCCCCCGAATGTCAGATGCAGGAAGCGGTCTGAGATGTCGTGTGCGCACAC
>NZ_JBDIUY010000053.1:0-3195 GCF_040212315.1 Brevibacterium litoralis
CCCGTGCGGGCCGGCCCGCCCGGATCCGGATGAAGGTCAACTCGATCGTCGACGAGGCGATCGTCGACGCCCTCTACCTCGCCTCCCGCGCCGGCGTCGAGGTCCAGCTGTTCGTCCGCGGCATCTGCGGGATCCGCCCCGACATCCCCGACCTGTCGGAGAACATCGAGGTCCGCAGCGTGCTCGGCCGGTACCTGGAGCACTCCCGCTGCTTCGTCTTCGGTGTCGAGGACCCGGTCACGTACATCGGCTCGGCCGACCTCATGCACCGGAACCTCGACCGGCGTGTCGAGGCCCTCGTGCGACTCACCGACCCCGCCCACGTGGCCGATGTCGTGTCGCTGTTCGACCTCGCCTTCGACCCCGGGACCTCCGCCTTCGTGCTCGGCCCCGACGGCACCTGGAACCGCCGGGTCCACGACGAGGCGGGGAACCGCCTGCGGGACTACCAGTCCGAACTCGTCACCCGGCATCGTCGTCGCACCCGGGCGGGCGGTCGATGAGCGTCAAGGACGCCGCCGCGTCCGCGGGTGTCACCGCGGACGTCCTGGCCGCCGGCGCCGTGTGCTGGCGCGAGGGCCGGACCGGTCTCGAGATCCTGCTGGTCCACCGCCCGCGCTACAACGACTGGTCCTGGCCCAAGGGGAAGGTCGATCCCGGGGAGACGCTCCCGGAGACCGCCGTCCGCGAGGTCGAGGAGGAGACCGGGTACCGCGTGCACCTGGGCCTGCCGCTACCGGCCGCCCGCTACACCGTCGGACGCCACCTGACCAAGCACGTGGCGTACTGGTCCGCCGAGGTGCCCGAGGGCACCACCCGCCACGAGGTCGCCGACCCCAAGGAGATCGACCGGGTCGAGTGGTTCCCCGTCGCCGAGGCGCGCGGCCGTCTCACCCTGTTCTCCGACCGCGAGCAACTGGAGAAGGTCGAGCACGCCTACGGGACCGGCAGTCTGCGGGCCTGGCCGCTGCTCGTCGTCCGCCACGGCAAGGCCTTCCCCCGGTCCAAGTGGCATGAGACGGAGAGCCTGCGTCCGCTCCTGGCACTCGGCACCCGGCAGGCCCTGGCCCTGGTCGGTCTGCTCACCTCCTGGCCGATCGGCCGGGTCGTCTCCAGTCCGTGGAAGCGCTGCGTGGCGACCGTCCGGCCGCTGGCCGCCGCACTCGGCATGCAGATGAAGAAGAACGCCAACCTCTCCGAGAAGGCGCAGCGCAACAAGCCGGAGAAGACGGCGCGGTCGATCGAGAAGATGCTCCACAAGGGCAAGCCCACCGTCATGTGCACGCACCGGCCGGTCCTGCCGACCGTTCTCGAGGTGCTCGCCCGGCACGCGCCGGACCGGGTGGCCGACATGCTGCCCGTCGACGACCCCCATCTCGCCCCCGGCGAGGTGCTCGTCGTCCACGTCCGTCCGGGCGCGGTCCCCCGCGTCGTCGAGATCGAACGGTTCCGGCCCGTCGACGAGTGAGGGGTACCGGGGTCCATGGACGCCGCCGAAGGTACCCCGCCCTCCCACTGTCCGGCTCGGTTCTCCCCGCGAAGTGAGGACCCTCACATGAACGGCGGGTGAACCCGATCACACGGGAAGCTTTCTCACCTGGGGCGTTATCCGGTCGTGATCCGGGCAACCGCAGTTTCGAGACCCGTTCACCTGTCGTTCATCTTCTCCCCGCCTCCCGGCCACCGCTGCTCCCTAGAGTCTGGGACGCACTCGGGGAACACCGGGCACTCACGCCTGCTCCCCTCGGTACGCAGACCTGACGAAAGGCCCCCTGTGAAGCTCAAGCGTTTCCTCCCCGTCGCGGCGACCGCCGCGGCGAGCGCCCTGTTCCTCTCCGCCTGCGGTGGCGGCACCTCCGCCACCGGCGAGGACACCTCCGGCTCCACCGGTGGTGACGACGCCGCTGCCGAGGAGACCGTCTCCGGTACCCTCACCGGCATCGGTGCCTCCTCGCAGAAGGCCGCCATGGACGCCTGGACCGCCGGCGTCACCTCCGTCCACCCGGACCTCCAGGTCCAGTACTCGCCGGACGGCTCCGGTGCCGGCCGCGAGAACTTCCTCGCCGGCAACGCCCAGTTCGCCGGTTCCGACGCCTACCTGGACGACGAGGAGCTCGCTGCCGCTCCCGAGGTCTGCGGCCCCGACGGCGCCTACGAGTTCCCGGTCTACATCTCCCCGATCGCCATCGCCTTCAACCTCGAGGGTGTCGACTCGCTCAACATGTCGGCCGAGCTCATCGCCAAGGTCTTCGCCGGTGAGGTCACCAACTGGTCGGACGAGGCCATCGCCGCCGAGAACGAGGGTGTCGAGCTCCCCGACACCCCGATCACCGCCGTGCACCGCTCCGACGAGTCGGGCACCACCGAGAACTTCACCGACTACCTGGCCGCCGCTGCGGGCGACGCCTGGGGCCACGAGGCCGCGGAGACCTGGCCCGAGGAGTTCGGTGGCGAGGCTGCCCAGGGCACCGACGGTGTCGTGAGCACCGTGTCCGGCACCGACGGCGCGATCGGCTACGCCGACGCCTCGGCCGTCGGTTCGCTCTCCACCGTCGCCGTCGGTGTCGGTGAGGAGTACGTCCCCTACTCGCCGGAGGCCGCGGCCGCCGTCGTCGACGCCTCCGAGCGCGTCGAGGGCCGTGGCGAGGGTGACCTCGCCCTCGAGCTCGCCCGCGACACCACCGAGTCGGGCACCTACCCGATCGTCCTCGTGTCCTACCACCTGGTCTGCTCCACCTACCCCGACCAGGAGACCGTCGACCTGGTCACCGCCTGGGAGTCCTACGTGATCTCCGAGGAGGGCCAGCAGACCGCCGCGGACAACGCCGGTTCCGCACCGATCTCCGAGACCATGCGGGGGAACATCCAGAGCGTCCTCGACACGATCACGGTCGCGTCCTGACACCCGATCCGATCCGCCCGACAGCGGCGTAGCGCGAGCACCACACGCGCTGCGCCGCTTCGGCGGTTCACCCCAGACGGTTGCCCTCGTCATATGACGCGGGGACCGGAACCCGCGAAACCCCGTCCTACCGCCGGCCCGGGCCGGACACGATCAAGAGAACCGAGGACCACTCGTGGCAACCACTGCACCGGCGGCCGCTCCGCCCGCCGCTCCTCCCAAACCCGTCGTCCGCATGGGCGACCGGATCTTCTCCGGCGCGACCCTGTCCGCCGGCGTCCTGATCCTCGTCA
>NZ_JBDIUY010000054.1:0-3236 GCF_040212315.1 Brevibacterium litoralis
CGCCCGCCGCTCCTCCCAAACCCGTCGTCCGCATGGGCGACCGGATCTTCTCCGGCGCGACCCTGTCCGCCGGCGTCCTGATCCTCGTCATCCTCGCCGGCGTGGCAGGCTTCCTGCTGTTCCAATCCAAGGACGTGCTGCAGGCCCAGTTCACCGACCCCACGGCGATCAGCCGCGACGGGTTCTTCCGGTACGTGTGGCCACTCGTCATCGGCACGCTCGTGTCCGCGGCGATCGCTCTCCTCATCGCCACACCCTTCGCCATGGGCATCGCCCTGTTCACCTCGCACATGGCGCCCCGGCGGATGGCCCCCGTCCTCGGCTACGTCATCGACCTGCTCGCCGCGATCCCCTCGGTCGTCTACGGTCTCTGGGGTCTGGCACTCGCGGGCAACCTCGTCCCGGTGTTCGCGTGGCTCGCCCAGTACCTGGGCTGGATCCCGCTCTTCGCCGCCGACGACAACGGCGTGGTCTCGCAGACGGGCCGTACGATCCTCACCGCCAGCTTCGTCCTGGCGATCATGATCCTGCCGATCATCACGTCCCTCACGCGCGAGGTCTTCCTCCAGACCCCCCGTCTCCAGGAGGAGGCCGCCCTGGCGCTGGGCGCCACCCGGTGGGAGATGATCCGCATGGCGGTCCTGCCCTTCGGCGCCTCGGGTATCGCCTCGGCGATCATGCTCGGGCTCGGCCGCGCCCTCGGTGAGACGATGGCCGTCGCCATGATCCTGTCCTCCGGTGCGCTCACGGCCTCGCTGCTCGTCACCGGCAACCAGACGATCGCCTCGGAGATCGCGCAGAACTTCCCGGAGGCCGCCGGCCTGCGCCTGTCGGAGCTCATCTCGATCGGCCTCGTCCTGTTCGTCATCACCCTGCTGGTGAACATGGCCGCACGCGCGATCGTCGCCAAGACCTCGGTGAAGGGCTGAGACCATGTCGACCACCGGAACGAACAACGCAGCGACCACGAGCACGGAGTCGGACATGACCACGCAGCAGACCTCCCCGGCCACCGGTGCCGCCGGCGGGAAGGACCCACAGTCGGGCGTCTCGGCGTCGGCTCCGACCAGGCAGAAGAGTTCACTCACGGCCGCCCAGTTGCCCAAGTGGGCTCCCTGGGCCGTCGCCGGTGCCTCCGTCGTCGCGGCGATCGTCATCGGCATGCTCGCGACCGGCGGGTTCAACGTCCCGCTCATCGCCTTCCTGGCCGGTGTCGTCAACCTCATCGCGATCCTCGCCTGGTCCACCGGCGTCGAGGGCACGCGGAAGGCCACCAACCGCGTCGCGACGACCCTGGTGACCAGCTCCTTCGCGATCGCATGTATCCCGCTGATCTCGCTGCTGTGGCTCACCGTGAGCAAGGGCCTGCCGGTCATCATGGAGGCACCGAGCGTCCTCAACCGCACGATGCTCGGCATGATGGGCAGCCTCGACCAGCAGTACCTGGCCGGCGAGATGACGCTCGCCGGTGGCTTCTACCATGCGATCATCGGCACCGTCCTCATCACCCTCATCGCCTCCGCGATCTCGATCCCGATCGGTCTGCTCACCGCCGTCTACCTCGTCGAGTACGGCAAGAAGGGCAAGCTGGCCAAGGGCATCACCTTCCTCGTCGACGTGATGACGGGTATCCCGTCGATCGTCGCCGGTCTGTTCGCCTTCGCGCTGTTCACCACGATCCTCAACATGATCAACCCGCAGTTGTCGGCGAACGCGAAGACCGGCTTCACCGCCGCCGTCGCGCTCTCGGTGCTCATGATCCCGGTCGTCGTCCGCAACGCGGAGGAGATCCTCCGCCTGGTCCCCGACGACCTGCGCGAGGCTTCCTACGCCCTCGGTGTGCCCAAGTGGAAGACGATCACCAAGATCGTGCTGCCCACCTCGATCTCCGGCATCCTCTCCGGTATCACCATCGCGATCGCCCGTGTCATCGGTGAGACCGCCCCGATCATGGTGACCGCCGGGTTCGCCAAGAACCTCAACTGGAACCCCTTCGACGGGTGGATGTCGTCCCTGCCCACGTACATCTACGACTCCGCCATGCGCCCGATCTCCCCGGGTGAGGCCGCCGTCGTGAGTGAGGACCGTGCCTGGGCCGCCGCGCTCGTGCTCGTCGTCATCGTCATGGTGCTCAACCTGGGTGCCCGGATCATCGCCAAGGTCCTCGCCCCGAAGGCAGGTCGCTGACATGACCGATCAGACGTCCACCGATCTCGGCGGCTCCGACCTCCTGGAGCCGACCACCCGCACCCCGGCGGCCCCGCGGGGTCTCGCCGCCCACGCACGCACGACCCCCAGGACCGGACCGGTCGGCTCGACCGTCCCGAGAGGAAAGAAGAACATGGCCAAGCAGATCGACATCAACGATCTCAACATCTTCTACGGCGACTTCCGTGCCGTCGAGGGTGTGAGCATGACGATCGAACCGAAGTCGGTCACCGCCTTCATCGGTCCTTCCGGCTGCGGCAAGTCCACCGTGCTCCGCACGCTCAACCGCATGCACGAGGTCATCCCGAACGCCTCCGTCCAGGGCCAGGTGCTCATGGACGGCGAGGACATCTACGGCCCCGGCGTCGACCCCGTCGCCGTGCGGTCCGAGGTCGGCATGGTCTTCCAGCGCGCCAACCCGTTCCCCACGATGTCCATCAAGGAGAACGTGCTCGCCGGCGTGCGCCTGAACAACAAGCGCCTGTCGAAGTCCGAGGCCGACGACCTGGCCGAGAAGTCCCTGCGCGGCGCCAACCTGTGGAACGAGGTGAAGGACCGCCTGGACAAGCCCGGTAACGGCTTGTCCGGTGGTCAGCAGCAGCGCCTGTGCATCGCCCGCGCGATCGCCGTGCAGCCCTCCGTCCTCCTCATGGACGAGCCCTGCTCCGCTCTCGACCCGATCTCGACGCTCGCCATCGAGGACCTCGTCCAGGAGCTCAAGCAGGACTTCACCGTCGTCATCGTCACGCACAACATGCAGCAGGCGGCCCGGGTGTCCGACAAGACGGCCTTCTTCAACATCGCCGGCACCGGCAAGCCCGGCAAGCTCATCGAGTACGACGACACGGACACGATCTTCTCGAACCCCTCCGTCGAGGACACGCAGAACTACGTCTCCGGTCGCTTCGGCTGATCCCGCGTGCGGGGGTCCCCCGCGCCCGAGGTGCCCTGTCCTTCTCGTGTAGAGGTGACGGGCGGGCGGCGGGGAACCCCTCCCGCCCACGACGACGAACCCCCGACCTCCGCAA
>NZ_JBDIUY010000055.1:0-2778 GCF_040212315.1 Brevibacterium litoralis
CTATTAGTACCAGTCACCTCCACACGTTACCGCGCTTCCAGCCCTGGCCTATCAACCCCATCATCTCTAGGGAACCTCAAAGGAGACCTCATCTCGAAGCAGGCTTCCCGCTTAGATGCTTTCAGCGGTTATCCCTCCCGAACGTAGCCAACCAGCCATGCCCTTGGCAGAACAACTGGCACACCAGAGGTTCGTCCGTCCCGGTCCTCTCGTACTAAGGACAGACCTTCTCAAATCTCCAACGCACGCAGCGGATAGGGACCGAACTGTCTCACGACGTTCTAAACCCAGCTCGCGTACCGCTTTAATGGGCGAACAGCCCAACCCTTGGGACCGACTCCAGCCCCAGGATGCGACGAGCCGACATCGAGGTGCCAAACCATGCCGTCGATATGGACTCTTGGGCAAGATCAGCCTGTTATCCCCGAGGTACCTTTTATCCGTTGAGCGACCGCGATTCCACAATCCACGGCCGGGTCACTAGTCCCAGCTTTCGCTCCTGCTCGACACGTCCGTCTCACAGTCAAGCTCCCTTGTGCACTTACACTCACCACCTGATTGCCAACCAGGCTGAGG
The DNA here is from genome assembly GCF_040212315.1 of Brevibacterium litoralis. Taxonomy (NCBI): domain Bacteria; kingdom Bacillati; phylum Actinomycetota; class Actinomycetes; order Micrococcales; family Brevibacteriaceae; genus Brevibacterium; species Brevibacterium litoralis. The sequence continues at coordinate 577 of NZ_JBDIUY010000055.1, forward strand.
GAACCTTTGGGCGCCTCCGTTACTCTTTGGGAGGCAACCGCCCCAGTTAAACTACCCATCAGGCACTGTCCCTGAACCCGATCAGGGTCCGAAGTTAAGGAATCCACTATGGCCAGAGTGGTATTTCAACAACGACTCCACCCACACTAGCGTGCCGGCTTCCCAGTCTCCCACCTATCCTACACAAGCCACACCGAACACCAATACCAAACTATAGTGAAGGTCTCGGGGTCTTTCCGTCCTGCTGCGCGTAACGAGCATCTTTACTCGTAATGCAATTTCGCCGAGTTCGTGGTCGAGACAGCGGAGAAGTCGTTACGCCATTCGTGCAGGTCGGAACTTACCCGACAAGGAATTTCGCTACCTTAGGATGGTTATAGTTACCACCGCCGTTTACTGGGGCTTAAATTCTCCGCTTCACCCGCGAACGGGTTGACGAGTCCTCTTAACCTTCCAGCACCGGGCAGGCGTCAGTCCGTATACATCGACTTACATCTTCGCACGGACCTGTGTTTTTAGTAAACAGTCGCTTCTCCCTGGTCTCTGCGGCCACCACCCGCTCCCACCCGCTTGGAGCGTTCACGGGGATGGCCCCCCTTCTCCCGAAGTTACGGGGGCATTTTGCCGAGTTCCTTAACCACGATTCACTCGATCGCCTTAGTATTCTCTACCTGACCACCTGAGTCGGTAATAGGGTACGAGCAGCCACAGACCTCACACCGATGCTTTTCTCGACAGCATAGGATCACCAGTACACCACCACACCAAGGTGGGGCGCCCATCAGATCTCAACCGTGCTGACAGGCGGATTTGCCTACCTGTCGGCCTACATCCTTGGACTACGACAACCATCGCGCAGCCCGGCTACCTTCCTGCGTCACACCACGTGCTTACCTACTACACACTCAGGTCCCACCCCACACCATGCCCACCACCCGAAGGCAGTGTGGCCAGTGCACGATGGTTAGTCTCATGTGCCTCGATACGGTCGGTCCATGCCTGGTACGGGAATATCAACCCGTTGCCCATCGACTACGCCTGTCGGCCTCGCCTTAGGTCCCGACTTACCCAGGGCGGATTAGCCTAGCCCTGGAACCCTTGGTCATCCGGCGGACGGGTTTCTCACCCGTCTTTCGCTACTCATGCCTGCATTCTCACTCGCACGCATTCCACCACACGGTCACCCGGCAGCTTCACCACACGCACGACGCTCCCCTACCCAACCAGTCACGAAAACCGATTGCCACAACTTCGGCGGTGTACTTAAGCCCCGCTACATTATCGGCGCGGAATCACTTGACCAGTGAGCTATTACGCACTCTTTCAAGGATGGCTGCTTCTAAGCCAACCTCCTGGTTGTCACAGCAACTCCACATCCTTTCCCACTCAGCACACGCTTAGGGGCCTTAGTTGATGGTCTGGGCTGTTTCCCTCTCGACTACGAAGCTTATCCCCCGCAGTCTCACTGCCACGCTCTCACTTGCCGGCATTCGGAGTTTGGTTGACGTCAGTAACCGAGTAAGGCCCATCAGCCATCCAGTAGCTCTACCTCCAGCAAGAAACACGCAACGCTGCACCTAAATGCATTTCGGGGAGAACCAGCTATCACAGAGTTTGATTGGCCTTTCACCCCTAACCACAGGTCATCCCCTCCATTTTCAACTGAAGTGGGTGCGGGCCTCCACAACATCTTACTGCTGCTTCACCCTGCCCATGGCTAGATCACTCCGCTTCGGGTCTAGGACACGCGACTGAAACGCCCTCTTCGGACTCGCTTTCGCTACGACTACCCCACCAGGGTTAACCTCGCCACGCACCACTAACTCGCAGGCTCATTCTTCAAAAGGCACGCCATCACCCCACAAGGCTCTGACGGCTTGTAAGCACATGGTTTCAGGTACTCTTTCACTCCCCTCCCGGGGTACTTTTCACCATTCCCTCACGGTACTATCCGCTATCGGTCATCAGGAAGTATTCAGCCTTACCAGGTGGTCCTGGCAGATTCACACGGGATTACACGAGGCCCGCACTACTCGGGAACACAACCCACTGACGCCGCAAGCGTTTCGGTTACGGGACTCTCACCCACTCCGGTCCGCCTTCCCAGACGATTCACCTACACCCACGAACACCAGCCCAGGACATGTGGTTCCTGGACGGTCGTGCCCCACAACACCGCACACGCAACGCCCACACGCTTTG
>NZ_JBDIUY010000056.1:0-2120 GCF_040212315.1 Brevibacterium litoralis
GTCACCCGGTCGGGTGGAGATTCGATTGTCGTTCCCCGCCTACCGTGGCGGCGAACGAGATAGAACTCTATGCGTCGGGCAGTGCCTGGAGCAAACCGAAACCGGGTGACCTCGCCCACAGGATGGTTTCCGCGCCGCCACCTGCGCTGACATTCCCGTACACCCAGGAACTCGGGTACTCCGGCCTTCCCCTGACACGCCCGATCCTGGATACAGTGGTGCCCGCCACACAGGACCGTTCACGCGTGGCACCTCTGCCTCACGTCGTCCGGCCCACCCGAGCACTCACCGTGCCAGGAGGAAACACCATGACCGTACTCGTCGCTCATGCTTCCACTGCGGAGGGAACAGCAGCCTTCGAGTTCGCACTCACTGAGGCGGCCCGCCGGGAGGAGGACGTCCTCGCCTTCCGGTTCGCCTCCCCGGACGGACCCGCGACCGAGGTGCTCGACGGCATCCGCGTCGCCTACCGTGATCCCGACCCCGAGGTGCGGGACTCCGCCGGCGAGTTCCTCGACCTCGCGGAGGAACTGGGCGCGAGCGTCATCGTCGTCGGGATCCGCCACCGCTCCCCCGTGGGCAAACTCCTGCTCGGCAGCACTGCCCAGCAGATCCTCCTGGAGTCCTCCATCCCCGTCATCGCGGTCAAGGTCCCCCACTGACTCGATCGCCGCCCGGGCCCCGGCACCCCACCACTGACTCGATCGCCGCCCGGGCCCCGGCACACACAGAAGACCCCTGTCACGGATGTCCGTGACAGGGGTCTTCAGCCGGTGCGGATCAGACGGAACGTCTCTCAGTTGAGAACGGTCAGCGCACCGAGCGTCTTCTTGCCCCGGCGGAGCACGACGACACCGTGGTCACCGGCGTCGAGGACGTCGGCGGTCGTGATGACCGCGTCCTCCCCGACAGCCTTCACGTTGTTCACGTAGGCGCCGCCGTCCTTGAGCGCCCGGCGGGCATCGCCCTTCGACTTCGTGATGCCGGCCCGCGCGAACGCCTCGGCGACGCCCAGGCCCTCCGAGATCTCAGCGGCGGTCGCCTCGGCGTGGGGAACCTCGGCAGTGGCGGCCCGCAGGGTCGCAGGCTCCAGGCCCGCCAGTTCCCCGCCCCCGAACAGCGCGGCGGCCGCGGCGAAGGCCTGGGCGGTCTGCTGCTCGCCGTGGACGAGGGTGGTGACCTCCTCGGCGAGCGTCTTCTGCGCCAGACGCTTGAACGGAGCGGCCGTGAACTCCTCCTCGATCGCGTCGAGCTCCTCCGTCGACCGGAAGGAGAACACACGCAGGTAGCGCATGACGTCGCGGTCGTCGGCGTTGAGCCAGAACTGACTGAACGCGTAGGGGCTCGTGAGCTCGGGGTCGAGCCACACGGTGCCGGACTCCGTCTTGCCGAACTTGGTGCCGTCGGCCTTCGTCATGAGGGGTGTCGCCATCGCGTGGACGTGCTCGCCCTCGGTCCGGCGGATGAGGTCGGTGCCCGAGGTGAGGTTGCCCCACTGGTCGGATCCACCGTGCTGCAGGGTCACGCCGTAGCGCTTGTACAGCTCGCGGTAGTCGTTGCCCTGGAGCAGCTGGTAGGAGAACTCCGTGAAGCTGATGCCGGCATCGGACTCCAGGCGGGCCTTGACGGCCTCCTTCGCGAGCATCCGGTTGACGGAGAAGTGCTTGCCGACCTCGCGGAGGAAGTCGATCGCGTTGTACTCACCGGTCCAGTCGAAGTTGTTCACCATCGTCGCGCGGTGCGCGCCCTCGAAGTCGATGAACCGCTCCAACTGGCCGCGGATGGAATCCACCCACCCGGAGACGACCTCGCGGGAGTTGAGCGACCGCTCGTTCGTCATCCGCGGGTCGCCGATGAGTCCCGTGGCGCCGCCGACGAGCATGAACGGGTTGTTACCGGCCTCCTGCAGACGACGGGCGAACAGGATCTGCACGAGGTTGCCCATGTGCAGACTCGGCGCCGTCGGATCGAAACCGATATAGAAGTTGACCGGCCCCTGGGCGAAGGCGCGGGCGAGCGCCTCCTCGTCGGTGGACAGTGCCACCAGGTCGCGGGCCTTCAACTCACTGAGGATGTCGGTCACGATCAGCCTTTCGACTCACTCGTACGTGCGTGCCACC
>NZ_JBDIUY010000057.1:0-1915 GCF_040212315.1 Brevibacterium litoralis
ACTGATGAGCACGGAGCACAGCAGATACAGCACCGTGCCCTGTTTCCAGATCCCGTGGTCGTCACGTCCGATCCTGAAGTGGACCCATGTCCACATGCGTGACCTCGTCGGCGTCGAACCCGAGTTGCACATGTTTAGTGTGTCAGCGCGTCGAGGAGCTGTTGGGCCTCGGCGGGGATCTGGGGTTCGGCGATGACGGGCTGTCCCGCGATGTTGATGGTCACGTGCTGCAGCGGGCGCAGGGTCCGCACGATGTGCCGGATCGAGGACCCGGTTCGCTGCTGCAGGTAGCGGGATATGGCCAGGGCGGCGAAGACGATGGTCAGGTGCGCCTCGATCGCCTCACGTGAGTGACTGAATATCGGCCGGGCGCGCAGATCGGTCTTGCTCATCCGGAAGGACGCCTCGACCTGCCACAACGCGTGATAGTCAGCGATGACCTCACCGGCAGCCATCACGCCGACCGGGATGTTGGTGACGTACCCCTTCAGCCCGACGAGCCGATACGCACGCTCGAGGGAAGCAGCGTCCAGGACGCGGTCCCCGCCGGTGGTCTTGACGAACCGCGGTGTGCGGAAGGCCTTCTCGCCGGCAATGACCGCCTTGGCGCGATTCTCCTGCAGCGTCAGGGTCCGCCGATCCCGCACGGCTCGCTTGTTGGAGTAGGCCCACACGGCGCGCCACGACCCGGAATGCTTGGTCGGGTCCCAGATCGGCTCAGCACGCTTGGCCGTGTCGTTCTCCGCGCGAGCAGCGGCCGTGGACCGCTTGGGGGTGATGGTGTCGATGACCTGCCCATCGGTGAAGGCGTCGCCGTGCCAGCGGAAGTGGGATGCCAGGTCCCCGGGGGCCTTGACCGCGCGGGAGCCGACGATGAACCGCAGCCCCGCCTCGTCCAGCGCGGTCAGGTTCGAAGTCGACAGCATCCCGGCGTCGGCGACCACGACCATGTCGCTCAGGCCGTGCCGGGCTTGGAACTGCTTGACGATCGGGATGATCGTCGCGGTCTCGGCCTTGTTGCCCTCGTAGCAGCCGACCTCCAGGGGGAACCCGTTGCGGTCGACGAGCAACCCGACCACGATCTGCGGGTCCACCCGCCGCTCCTTGCTGAATCCGACCTTGCGCAGCTCGTCCTCGTGCTCGGCCTCGAAGTAGAGCGTCGTGACGTCGTAGAGCACCAACGACACGTCGCCGCGGGTGGCCGCGTACTCGAAACAGGCCTTGGCCAAGTGATTCCGGTACTCGTTGGCCTGGCAGCGCTTGAGGGCATGGATGAAGGTGTTGCGGTGCCGGGCTTGCAGACCCAGTTCGCTGAGCACTCGCCCGGCGTCGCGGACTGAGGTCGGTTCGACCACGCGCGCCAGCACCAGCTGGAAGAACGCCTCGTCGAAGATGGCGGTGAACCCCAGCTCGCCCCATGCTCGTTGCACGGCCTCGACCAGCAACCGCGAGCTCGTCGCCTGCACCGTCGCCGGCGCGGCCTCGCTGCCTCGCTCGAACTCCACGTCGAGCATCTCCTGGCCCGGATGCAGACGTTCCCAACCAACCTGCAGCAGCGCGGTCAACTCCACATCGGTGTGCGCTGAAGCCAGGTGCTCGAGCACGTGGTCCCGCCCGCCACGACGCTCGGCGATCTGCACGGCAGTTGCACCCGAGGCCGTCTTCACCTTCCTCACGAACGCCACGCCCCCAAGTTACCGGCCCCGTTAGTGTGTCAACGACGCCGACCGCACCCCTCCTGACCTGCGATAACGCCCATCCGATCCACCAGATCCTCAAAACCTGTGCAAGTCAGGTGGTGACGCCGTCCTCACGGGACCGGGCCACACGCACGACGCCATCGCGGAACTCCTGGGGGTAGGGAGCGGGCATGGTGCACATCCTTCCAGGCCACCCAGCGGGCAAGCCAGATCAG
>NZ_JBDIUY010000058.1:0-1767 GCF_040212315.1 Brevibacterium litoralis
GGCTTATCGCAGGTTCCCACGTCCTTCATCGGCTCCTGATGCCAAGGCATCCACCATGCGCTCTAAAACACTCACACACACCCCTACACGACCAGCCAGGTCACTCCCGCAAGGAGACTGCCCACCCGGTCACCGGGATCATGTGCGAGTCGGATAACACAAGAAACACAACAAAAAAATCACACTACAGAACACACACCCACCAGACAGCCACAGTCACATGACTGCCACGGTCTCCAGATGCATGCCCAGAGATGCTCGCGTCCACTATGAAAAAACCAAACCCCACCACCAGACACCCACACACCCACCACACGGACACTGTCCATGCGGCTTCGGTACGGGACCGGTCAGAGACACACACGAGACACCACCACGGAGACCACCACCATCAACCGGTGACGATCCCCCACGCTGGTGTCAGGCGCCTGTGCTCCCAGGACCCAACAACGTACCCAATACTCCCACCCACCCGACCCCAAAAGGACCGCGTGGACTGTGATGATGTTCCACCCATGAGCAACCACCCCACCAGACACTCGCCGGCAGACAGTGGCCACAACCACAGGACCAGACACAAGACGCGAACGCCTCATACCTGTCCTGGTGTGATGCTCCTTAGAAGGGAGGTGATCCAGCCGCACCTTCCGGTACGGCTACCTTGTTACGACTTAGTCCCAATCACCGGTCCCACCTTCGACCACTCCCCCCACAAGGGTTGGGCCGTGGGCTTCGGATGTTACCGACTTTCGTGACTTGACGGGCGGTGTGTACAAGGCCCGGGAACGTATTCACCGCAGCATTGCTGATCTGCGATTACTAGCGACTCCGACTTCACGTAGTCGAGTTGCAGACTACGATCCGAACTGAGACCGGCTTTCTGGGATTCGCTCCACCTCACGGTATCGCCACCCTCTGTACCGGCCATTGTAGCATGCGTGAAGCCCAAGACATAAAGGGCATGATGATTTGACGTCATCCCCACCTTCCTCCGAGTTGACCCCGGCAGTCTCCCATGAGTCCCCACCATCACGTGCTGGCAACATGGAACGAGGGTTGCGCTCGTTGCGGGACTTAACCCAACATCTCACGACACGAGCTGACGACAACCATGCACCACCTGTACACCAGCCCCGAAGGGAAGGACTGTCTCCAGCCCGGTCCGGTGTATGTCAAGCCTTGGTAAGGTTCTTCGCGTTGCATCGAATTAATCCGCATGCTCCGCCGCTTGTGCGGGCCCCCGTCAATTCCTTTGAGTTTTAGCCTTGCGGCCGTACTCCCCAGGCGGGGCACTTAATGCGTTAGCTCCGGCACGGAATCCGTGGAATGGACCCCACACCTAGTGCCCAACGTTTACGGCATGGACTACCAGGGTATCTAATCCTGTTCGCTCCCCATGCTTTCGCTCCTCAGCGTCAGTAACAGCCCAGAGTCCCGCCTTCGCCACCGGTGTTCCTCCTGATATCTGCGCATTTCACCGCTACACCAGGAATTCCAGACTCCCCTACTGCACTCCAGTCCGCCCGTACCCACTGCACGCGCAACGTTGAGCGTTGCGTTTCCACAGCAGACGCGACAGACCACCTACGAGCTCTTTACGCCCAATAATTCCGGACAACGCTTGTACCCTACGTATTACCGCGGCTGCTGGCACGTAGTTAGCCGGTACTTCTTCTGCAGGTACCGTCACTTGCGCTTCTTCCCTACTGAAAGAGGTTTACAACCCGAAGGCCGTCATCCCCCACGCGGCGTCGCTGCATCAGGCTT
>NZ_JBDIUY010000059.1:0-1490 GCF_040212315.1 Brevibacterium litoralis
CTTGGGTTCTAACGGTCGTTGCAACACTCTCCATCCGAGAGGTTGCAACGACCGTGCCGTATTCACCTTCCCAACGCCTCCACCTGACACAGCAACTCAAAGAACTCGTCGACACGAAGATGTCTGTCCGGGACGCGGCCGAACATCTTGGGATCAACCGCCACACCGCCGCAGGATGGCTTCGTAAGGCAGGTGTCCGACCACAAGGACGTCCCGGCCGGTTCGACGGCACTCCACGCCGTCGGCATCCCGCACGTGACCGGTACGAGCAACTACGTGCCGATGGTTGGACCCGTGCGGACGCGGCGGAACATGTGGGCATCCACCCTCGCACCGCACAGGATTGGGACAAAGGAGTCCGACGTTCTGGTAGTGCCCGCTTGTACACCAACGGGCACCGGACACAGCATTCTGGATCCATGCTGACGAAGCTCCACGCACTCCCGCTGTCCGTGAATGACCGGTACTTGTCCCTACCGGAACGTGAAACGATCCAGGACCGGCGCCGTGACGGCTGGTCGATCCGACGGATCGCACAGGAACTCGGGCGCAGTCCCTCGACGATCAGCCGGGAACTGCGTCGGCACAGTAATCACAACGGCACATACGGGGCGTACGCGGCACACCGTTCGGCAGCCGTGCGTCGACGTCGACCGAAGGAGCGGAAGCTTCGCCCGGGGACACGTCTGTGGCAGGCCGTCATCGGGGGCCTGTCACAGTGGTGGTCACCCGAACAGGTCGCCGGTCGGTTGACCGTTGAGCATCCCGATGACGAGGACATGCGTGTGTGCCACGAAACGATTTACCAAGCGATGTACGTCCAAGGACGCGGGAACCTGCGAGAAGAACTCGCCCTTGCCCTACGGTCCGGACGTGCGCGACGTCGCCGGCAGAAGGCTTGCGGGGCCCGGCGTGCCCGGTTCGTCGACGAACCGGTACTGATCTCTCAACGGCCGGCAGAGGTCGAGGACAGGGCGGTCCCCGGGCACTGGGAAGGTGACCTGATCATCGGGCAACGTGGGAAGTCGGCGATCGCGACGCTCGTCGAACGTCAGACCCGGTTCGTGATGCTGGCACATCTCCAGGGTGATCACACGGCCCAGACCGTCCGTGATGCATTGGTCGAGACCATGGGTGGTCTGGATGCCATGTTGCGTGGTTCGTTGACGTGGGACCAGGGGGTGGAGATGGCGCAGCACCGGTCGTTCACCCTGGCTACGGACATCCCGGTGTATTTCTGCGATCCGGGTTCGCCGTGGCAACGCGGTTCGAACGAGAACACGAACGGTCTGTTGCGGCAGTACTTCCCGAAGGGGACCGATTTGTCACCGCACACTCGTGAGGACTTGGAGTACGTGGCCGGACAGTTGAATGGGCGTCCACGCAAAACGCTCGGCTGGGCGACCCCAGCCGAGCGATTGCGGGAACTGTTAACTTCTGCGTGAGCCCGTACCACCGTACGAGTGTTGCAACGACCCCTAGAACCCAAG
>NZ_JBDIUY010000060.1:0-1158 GCF_040212315.1 Brevibacterium litoralis
CGTCCTCGTAGTCCTTCCCCGGATGGTCCTGCCGCCACTGCCACACCGGGTAGGGCAGGTCCTTGAACCGGGCGGCGATGATGTACGAGAACCCGGCAGCCTCGATGGCTTTCAGGTTCCCGACTTGGCTCACGGTTTCGGCCCCGGACGGCCCCGCAGTTTCCTGACCTGGGGTGATGTTCGGCTGGTAGGTCGGATTTGTACACTAAACAAGCCGGTTCGGGGCCGCTAATCTGGGTTTCGTGAACCCCCACATCCGCGAAGTGAAGACCGCATCCGGGGCGACCGCCGTCCAAATCGTCTACTCGAACCGACGCGGACACCGCGACCTCGACCACATCGGCTCCGCCCACACCCCCGCGGAAGTCCAGGCCCTTCGCCTCGAAGCCCAGCGCAGACTCGGCGAAGGCCAAGCCGAACTGCCCCTCGACCTGCCCGGCGACGAGGTACCCGACGGAAGCGTCGACAAGCCCCTGCCGATCACCAACACGACCTCACGCCACCTCATCGAGCTCTTGTCGACCGCCTTTCAGGCGCTTGACTTCCCGGCCGCGGCGATGGGGGATGCGGTATTCGAAGCGCTCGCGATCGGCCGGATCATCCAACCGGCCTCGAAACTGGCGACCGTGCGGATCCTGAACGAACACGGCTACCCGCGCACTCCCTCCTACGCGTCCGTGAAACGGTCCCTGCCGGTCTATGCGACCGAGGAGTTCCGGACCGCGATCGGCGACGCATGTACGAGGCATGCCGGCATCGGCCCGGCCTCCCTGCTGCTGTACGACGTGACGACTCTCTACTGGGAGACCGACACCCCGGACGACTTCCGGAAACAACGGTTCTCGAAGGAACGCCGCGTCGAACCACAGATCACGTTGGAGCTGTTGGCCGATGAGCACGGGTTCCCGTTGACGATGCAGGCCTTCGAGGGCAACAAGGCCGAGACGCACACGTTCCTGCCGACGCTGACCGAGTACGCGCGCACCCACGGGCTGACCGACGTCACCGTGTGTGCGGATGCCGGGATGATGTCCGCGGCGAACCTGAAAGCCATCGAGGCTGCCGGGTTCTCGTACATCATCGCCGCCCGGTTCAAGGACCTGCCCTACCCGGTGTGGCAGTGGCGGCAGGACCATCCGGGGAAGGACTACGAGGACG
>NZ_JBDIUY010000061.1:0-757 GCF_040212315.1 Brevibacterium litoralis
ACTTGGCTCAAATTAGTGCACACGCCCGCCCCGCCCGGCGGCACGCTGTCGGACGAGTTCGGCGACCCGCGCTGCCTCCTTCGGCGGGGGTGATTCCGCGACGACTTGCTGCCCGGCGATCTCCATGACCACCAACTTGTGCGCCCGGAACTCCTCCACGAGCTTCTTGATCGACCAGCCCGTCGTCTCCTCCAACCACCGGACCACCGCCAACGCCGTCATCACGATCGTCAGATGCGCCTCGATCTTCTCCCGGTCACGGTGATGCACCGGCCGCGCTTTCAGATCCGACTTCGACATCCGGAACGACGCCTCGATACTCAACAACCGCCGGTACGAGGACATGACGAACTCGTTGCTGAAGTCCTCCCGGTTCGTCACCCACCCCTTCAACCCCGCCAAGGAGCGGACCTTCTCTACCAGGTCCGTGTTCACCGACTTCTTCGTCCGCTCCAGGGACACGAACCGGTTCTTCCGCACCCCACGCTTGCCCGACACCACGTCCTCGGCCTTCGCGACCTGCGCGTCCAGGCCCTTGTTCGTCTTCCTGGCCCGCGATGTCGAGTACTCCCACACCTCGACCTGCGCATGCTGCCCGTACTTCTCACTACCCGGGGTGACGTGCCGCCACACCTGCCCGTCCTCGTAGTCCTTCCCCGGATGGTCCTGCCGCCACTGCCACACCGGGTAGGGCAGGTCCTTGAACCGGGCGGCGATGATGTACGAGAACCCGGCAGCCTCGATGGCTTTCAGGTTC